>JBCCCX010000131.1:0-9670 GCA_039033275.1 Pseudomonadota bacterium
GTTGGCCGCGCCGCTGCACTCGCAGTGCGCGCCTTCTTCGCATCAGGAATCACTTCTCCCGATGACGAGAGCCCCGAGGTGCCCCCTCCTAAAGAGGGACGGGCCAGCCCAACAGGGCGGCCAGCATGCCGCCGGTCGCGCCGTAGTCATTGTCGATGGCCTGCTTGCCCATGATGATGAGTTCCGCGCCTTCGGCTTCCGCGACTGCCTTGAGGATCTTGGCGACGGCCAGCGGCTCGAGGTCTTCGTCGGTCGTGACGTGCACGCCCCGGTCCATGCCCATGGCGAGCGCGGTGCGGATCGTCTCCTGCGCCTTGGCCGGGCCGATGGACACGGCGATGGTTTCCGTGGCGGACCCCTTCTCCTGCATCTGGACGGCTTCCTCGACGGCGATCTCGTCGAACGGGTTCATGCTCATCTTGACGTTGGACAGATCGACGCCGCTCTGGTCGGGTTTGACCCGGGCCTTGACGTTATAGTCAAGCACGCGCTTGACCGGGACGAGGACTTTCATGGACGACTCCGAAAAACTGGGTTGGCGGTCATATGCGTAAGGCGGCCGGAGGTTTCAAGCGACATTCCCGCACACGTCCGGACTGTTGGAATGCGTTTCTAGGCGATTGCGCGCAAGACCCGCCAAGACTCGCTAAGACAGGCTGGACCGTCACCCGTCGAGCTTGCCTAGATAATGGCGCGTTAGAAGATGCCGGCCAGGAAATTGCAGGGTGAGCAGGAAAGCTGCCATCGGACCCGCTGTCGTGAAGAGCGCAAGGGAAATGGCGGGAAATGCCAACACGGCGCCTAGCCAGAGTTCCGCCCGCGTCGCACGCGTTTTGGCCAGTTCGTAGTCGTCGAGCTCCAGCGTCGATTTGCGCCGCACCACATGTTCATACTTCAAGGCCAAAAGGGCCATGCAGATCCCATAGCCTCCCACGAAGAAGCTGATCGTCAATGCGGCGTTGGCGTCGTTCATGCCGATTTCGATGGCGCGCGAATAATTCTGCGTAATCTCGCCGATGATCCAGGCGTAAAGCGCATCGAAGGTGAACCGCAACGGATAGGCCAAGTAAAGGACCACGAAGATCAGAAGAGAGTTCAAAAATATGATGGTCCTGTCCGCGACACCGTAGCGCCTGAAGAAGGTGAAATGCGCCGTCCAGATTTTCAGGATGACACCGAAAGAGGCCGCTGCTGGCAATAGGTAGAACAAGAAGGCCCGCAGCTCGCTGAAGTTCGACGGCGCGTTCGCCCCGCTGATCAACATGCCGAGGGACAGGGCGAACGCGATATCGGACAGGTTCTCGATCCGCGTCACCGACTCCCCGCGCCAGCGGAAATTCGGATCGTGGTCGAGTTGCCGTCCAACGAACTCGCGCAGCATGGCGGACTACTTGACCTCGACCGACAGGCCCAGCGGCGCAAGGGAGGGCTCGGTGCCGTCCTGGCCGGTCAGGGAGGTAAGGGCGACCGGAGTCTCAGGCGCCATCGTCACCGTCATTGTCTGGCCGGGCGTGTCGATGAAATCGATCAGGCCGGAGCCGACCGTGTCCATCAGGTCGCGCTGGAATTCTGACTGCGCCGTCAGCGAACTGAGCGCGATCATGGTCTTGGCCCCGCCCTTGAGCACCGCGACGGGCTTGCCCGTGACGGCGGACGCGACGGCGTAGCCGCGCGTGACCAGGCTGTTCTCCGCCACGTCCTGCACATCGCAGTCGAGGCCTTCCAGCCGGATCAGGGCGTTGGCCTCGGCCTGGGCGGTGCTATAGGCTTGGGCGTCGGCCATATACTTGTCCATGACGGCTTGCGGATCTTCCCCGTCCGACATCTCGAAGGTCGGTGGGGTGAGGCCGGACGCCTCCAGGGCGTCAGTCGCCGCGTTCATCCCCAGGACGGAATAGTCGCAGCTCATGCGCAGCCCTTCGTCAATCTCCGTGCGGCCGTCCGTGACGCGCACGCGGTCCGCCTTCGCGTCGAAGGTCGTCGTGGCCGCGCCCTTGAGCGTGACGACATCCAGACCGTTTTCGCGAAGCGCCTCCATATGGGCACCCAGCGGTGTCGCCGAGACGTCCTTGAACGCAAGCGCCAAGGGTTCCAGCACCGTGCGCATGACCACCGTGTCGCCTTCGGTCTGCGTGTCGGCTTCGAACCCGTCCGTGTCCAGGTCGAACAGGCTGGACGACACGGACATGCGGCCGAGATCGACCTGGCGATAGGGCGGCTTGGCCGTGGGGGCCATGAAAGCGAACGCGCTCGCTGCCAATCCGGCGACCGCTCCGGCGCCGCGCGGCACAGACCCCGATAGCTGGTCGGTGTCGAGACCCATGAGGGTCAGGCCGTCCATGTCGAGGGTGAAGGGATCGGGCCGGTCGTCTTCTGCTGCTTCGTCTTCCGATCCGTCTTGCGCCTCGCCCTGGCCCCAGCGAAAGCTCACCGTTTCCAGCACCATGTCCAGCAGCTCGGTCTCCTCATCGTTGCCGACAATGAGCTGGCCGACGGCCAGCGTGCCGGATCGGGGCGCGATCGGGTGGCCCGGATCGGCCATCTCGTCCACCTCGGCCTCGAGGCCTTCCAGCCAGAGCGCTCGGAAATCCATGCTGTTGGACAGATCGTTCACCGCATCCGGGGTCGAGCTGTCCTGATAGCCGCGCAGCACGAGGGCGATATCGCCCGTCATCTGCGGGGAAGGATCGACCAGGACGATCCGGTCCGCGGAGGCGTCGATCGTGTCGCGGTCCACCCCGTCCGTATCCGTCTCGTAGTCGCGGACCCTTATGTCCTCGATCTCGATGGCGTCGGCCTTCGTCAGTCCGTCTTGCGTTTCGTGCAGGCCCCGCAACACCACGCGCGCCGCCGTTACTTCGCTATTGCCTTCGGTCGCCCGCCAGTCGGTGAATGTCGCGGTGGAGCCGTCGATCGCGCGGCCCTCGGTCATATCCGCCAGGCCCAGCACGTCGAGCCGTTCCAATGTTTCCGCCGCGTCGCCGTCCCTGGGTTCGACGCTGAAATGGCGTTCCATGGCTTCGGCATTGGCGCCGCTTAGCTCCAGCGTCCCCGCATCCACGATGATTTCCTCAGCCGGAGCCTTGTCCCCGCCCGAACAAGCCCCCATCACAAGGGCGGACGCGCAGAGCCCGCCGAGCAGGACGCGGCGGAAGGTGGCTGAGGGAGCGAGCATGTCGGGAGTTCCGTTGGGGCTGGGTCGAGGGAGGTCGAAAACCGATTCTAACCGCCCCCTGTTGGCTGACAAGTCGCAATTCCCGCTGGCTGACGAAACAGACCCACGCATCCTCTACGTCCTGTCGGATCGGGCGCGGCGTGTGTCGCTGAAGGTCAAGCCTGCGGAACGGCGCGTCCATGTCGTCGTGCCGGGCCTGGGCCATTACGGCAAAGCGAGAGCCTTCGCGCGCGAGCAGCGCGACTGGATCGACGTGCAGCTCGAAGGGCTGCCGGAGCCCATGCCCTTCATTCCCGGCGGGGACATATTGTTCCAGGGCGACCGCTACCGGTTGGCCAGTCCGCAGGTGCCTGACGGGAAGAGAGGGGGCCGGGCGCGCATCGACCGGGCGACCCGCCGGATCACTGTGCCGTCGCCCGACCCGCAGAGCTTTGCCGGGCGCGTCCGGCGGCTGATGATCCGAGAGGCCCGTGCCGAGCTGGAGGCCGCGACCCATCACTATGCCGCGCAGCTCGGCAAGCGCGTGGCCAAGGTCAGCGTGCGCGACCAGAGCTCGCGCTGGGGCAGCGCCGTCACGCGCCGCGGCGAAGGCCACATCTCCTATAGCTGGCGGCTGATCTGCGCACCGCCCGACATATTGGAATATGTCTGCGCCCACGAATGTGCCCATCTGGTCGAAGCCAATCACAGCCCGGCCTTCTGGGCGGTCTGCGAGAGGCTGTTCCCGGAGACGGATATGGCTAAACGCTGGTTGTCCCGGCATGGTCAGGAACTGCACGCGGTCGGGGCGGAGGCTTAGAGTTTGGAGGAGTTTCCTCCCCCTGAAGGGGGAGGAAAAGGGTTGCGAGCTACCTTCGTCTCCCATGAAACCCACAGCTTGAAATCCGCCTTCCGCGCCCCACATCCGCGCCATGCAAGACATCATGACAAACGAACTCACCGTCTTCACGGTCGGTGGGACGGAAGGCGAGCTGGCCCCTGTCCGGGGGCGGGCCGTACGCCTGCCGTCCGCGCTCCAGACCGCGCTGGCCGACCGTTATCCGGAACCCGTCGCGCGCCTGCTCGGCGAGGCCATGATCGTCGGGGCCTTAGTGGCGCGCTCGCTCAAGTTCGACGGGCGGCTCGTGGTGCAGTGCCACGGCACGAATGAGGGCGCGGTCAGCCTGCTCATGGCCGACTGCACGACGGATGGCCGCATTCGCGGCTATGCCCGCTACGACGCGGCGGCGCTGAAATCCGTCATGCTGGACAGCCGCAACCCCGGCGCGGACGCGCTGCTGGGCGGCGGGACCTTCTCCATGACCATCGACCAGGGGCCGGATACCGACCTCTACCAGGGCCTGGCCGCGATCGAGGGCAAACGCCTGTCCGACTGCGCGGAGCATTTCTTCGAGCAATCCGACCAGATCCCGACCATGATGCGGCTCGCCGTAGGCCAGGAGGTCGGCCCGGACGGACCCTTATGGACGGGCGGCGGCATGATGATCCAGCGCGTGGCCGAGGACGCCGCCAGAGGCGGCACGGACGATGTGTTCGAGACCGCCCGCGCGCTCATGGCCACGGTCGAGGATGCCGAGCTGATCGACCCGGACCTGCCCATGGACCGGCTTCTCTACCGGCTGTTCAACGAAGACGGCGTGCGCGTGCTGGACCGGGAAGCCGTATCCGCCGACTGCCGCTGCTCGCGCGACCGGTTGGAGAACACGCTGCGGAGCTTCGACGCGAAGGCCCGAGCGGAGATGGCGGACGAAGACGGCCTGATCCGCGCGCGGTGCGAGTTCTGCGACGTGGAGTATGCATTTCAACTCTAGCCCCATGGATTTGCGTCCCCGATAGGGGTCTAAGGCGCGCGAAGCGCGGCGTCGCAAATCCCGTCCGTTAGGACGCGCGCCCCAAAGGGCGCGAAGGGAACGGTGCGGCGAGAGCCTAACCCTGTTTCATACTCGACAAATCAATCTCGCTGCCGCTCGCTGCACCTGGCGGTGCAGAGCGACGATAGGACCCCGTGCTCGCTACGCTGCGCGCGCCGCCCTATCGTCGATAGGCGAGCCTTGGAGCCAGATTGAAAGGCTGGGTGATCACGCCCTCCAAAAACTCGGCGTCATCACCACTAGCGCCGTCACGATCTCCAACCGGCCCACAACCATGCCCGTCATCAGCACCCATTTGGCCAGCTTGGGTAGGTCCTGGTAAGTGCCGGACGGCCCGATGATGTCGCCCAGGCCGGGTCCGACATTGGCGACCGCGCTGCCCGCGCCGGACCAGGCCGTCACGGGATCGAGGCCGAGCGCGCCGAGCAGCGACGCCGCCACCGCGACCGTGACGAAGAACAGGAAGAAATAGCCCAGCACCGAATAGACCACCGCGTCGGGCAGGGGGCGGCCGCCATAGCGCATCGGCGCGATGGCGTGCGGGCGCGGCATGCGGAACAGGTAGGCGCGCATGGCTTCCAGCGCGACCTGGTAGCGGAAGATCTTGATCGAGCACGCCGTGGAGCCCGCACAGCCCCCGATGAACATGAAGAAGAAGAACGCGCCCACGGCGAGCGGCCCCCACGTCATATAGTCGGCCGTGGCATATCCCGTACCGGTGATGATCGACACCGTATTGAACAGGGACAGGCGGTAGGCGTGGAGCGCGCCCAGCTCGCTATCCTGCGCGCCCGACGTGACGAGGCCGACGAAGACCAGCAGGCTGAGCATGACCACCACGAACAGGAAGGCGCGCACCTGGGGATCGCGTGCGGGCGCGCCGAACTGGCCGCGCCGCACCATCAGCATGTAGACCCCGAAGGGCAGCGCGCCCAGCAGCATGAACAGGGTCGCCACCATGTCCGCCCCATCGTCCATGAACCCGCCCATGGACGCGTCCGATGTGGAATAGCCCCCGGTCGCGATGGTCGTCATGGCGTGGGCGGTGGCGTCGAACCCGTCCATGCCCGTCCACATATAGGCGGTGGCGCAAGCGACCGTCATGACGAAGTAAATGCCCGCAATAGTGAGCGCGATGGACTGCGCGCGCGGCAAGATCTTCTCGCCCACGTCGGAGGATCCAGCCGGAAGAGCTGCATCCCGCCCACGCCCAGCATGGGCAGGATCGCCATGGCGGTGACGATGATGCCGATGCCCCCGATCCATTGCAGCATGGCCCGCCACAGCAATATGCCCTTGGGCATGTCGTCCAGCCCCGTCAGCACGGTCGCGCCGGTCGTGGTGATGCCCGACGTGGCCTCGAACAGCGCATCGGTCAGGTCCAGCCGCACCGGGTCCAGCAGGAAGGGCAGCGCGGCCAGAAGCGACAGCACGATCCACGAAAACACGGTCAGCACGAAAGCGCCGCGTGCGCGCAGGTCCGGCACGGGGCTGTAAGTGGCGGTCGCCAGCGCCCCGCCGATCAGCGTCACGACGAGACCGGAAATGGCGAAGGCCTGCCAGGAGCGGTCGGAATAGAGCAGGTCCACCACCATCGGCACGAACATGAGCAGCCCCATGGCCGCCGCCATGAGCCCGATCACGAAGAATACGGAACGCAGGTCCGGCATGCCTGGCTTATCGGCGGGGCGCACGCCCCTTGCAAGAGCATGATGGCAAGAGCGGGGATGGCAAGGTCGGTGATGGCGTGCGGTATCGGTTGCGGAAGGCGGAAGCGTTAGCGTAAGCGAAACAAACCGCCTCAAGACCGGAGTCCGCCCATGCGCTCGCGCGACCTGACCCAGACCCTTATCGGCACGACCTTTGCCGCGCTGCTGGCCGCCTGCAACTATGGCGGCGACCCGGTCGCGGGCGACGGGGAGACTCACGAAACCGTGCCGACCTTGCAACAAGCGGCCTCCGACGCGCTGACGCCGCGCGCGCAGCGCCGCAGCCATCTCGTGTCCGACCCCGGTCCGGGCCGCCTGACGCCGGAGCGCATCCACGCCGAGCCCGCCATCGACGGGCCATCCCTGATGCGGGCGCGCATCGCGCCCAGCGGCGATTTCGTCACCGTCCTGAAAGGCCGCGAGGACGATGCCGACCAGCTGGACCTCTGGGCGTACGACCTGGACGCCGGAGCGGGCGCGGCCGGCGAAGGCCGCCTTCTGGTCAGTTCCACCGATCTGCTCGGCGCGCCGGAAGAGCTGTCGGAAGAAGAGAAAAACCGCCGCGAACGCCAGCGCCTCTATGCCCGCGGCATCGTCGATTATAGCTGGGCCGGCGATCAATTGCTGATGTTCCCGCTGGGTGGCGACATCTATCTGTTCGACCTGGAGACGGGCGAACCCCGCCAGGTCACGGCCACGCCCGCCTTCGAGACCGATCCCAAAGTCTCGGCAGACGGCGCGCTCGTCGCCTATGTGCGCGAGGACGAGCTCTACGTCACCGATCTCGCTTCGGGGCTGGAACGCCAGCTCACGGACAGCGCGACGGATACGGTTCGCAACGCCACCGCCTCCTTCGTCGTCCAGGAAGAGCTCGACCGCGACACGGGTTACTGGATCGCGCCTGACGCGTCGGCCATTGCCTACACGCAGATCGACGAAAGTCCCATCGCCGTGGAGACTCGCGCCAATATCGGACCCGACGGCATCACCACGATCGACCAGCGCTACCCCTTCGCCGGCACGGACAATGCGACCGTGCGGCTGGGCGTGGTGCCGACGCGCGGCGGCGACACGGTCTGGGCCGATCTGGGCAATGACCCGGACATCTATCTGACGCGGGTCGCCTGGGCGCCGGACGGCGATGCGCTCTATGCCGGGATCCTGTCGCGCGACAACAAGACCCACACGGTTTACCGCGTGGATGCCGCGACCGGTGAAAGCGACGTTTTCTTTGAGGAAACCAGCCCGACCTGGCTGAACATCCGGTCCGGTTTCACGCCGATCGAAGGCGGTTTCCGCATGGTCAGCGAACGCGACGGCATGCGCCGCTATTACGAGATCACGCCGGACGGCGCGCGCGCGCTGACACCCGAAGGCGTGCTGGTTCAGGATATTCTATGCGAGGCCGATGACGGCAAGATGTTCCTCACCGGCTGGCGCGAAAGCCCCGTTTCGACTCATATCTTCCGGATCGAGACGCAGGAGGTGCTCGCGCATGAGGACGGCCAGGGTGGCGACGCCTCGGACGGCCAGACGGACCGGCGCGCCATCGCCGTGCAGATCGACCAGGGCGAGGGCCAGCATTCGGCCGCCTTCAACGCCGACTGCACGCGCTATCTTGAAACCTTCTCAAGCGACGACACGCCGCCGCAGGTCCGCGCCTTCGAGGCCGACGGCACGCCGCTCGCCTGGTTGTCGGAAAACCGGCTGGACGCGGACCATCCCTACGCGCCCTATCTGGACGCACACATCGCGCCGGAATACGGCACGCTGGCAGCCGAGGACGGCTCGGAGCTGCACTACCAGCTCTACAAGCCGCTCGACCTGCAGCCGGGCCAGCGCCGCGCCTCCGTGACCATCGTCTATGGCGGGCCGGGCGTGCAGCGCGTGATGAACCGCTGGCAGCGCAAGCATCTGCCGCGCATGCTGGCCCATCACGGCTTTGTCGTCTTCCTGGTGGACGGGCGCGGCAGCTCCAACCGCGGCAAGGCGTTCGAGGACGTGCTGGACCGCGCGCTGGGCCGCGCCGAGGTGGTGGACCAGACGGTCGGCGCACAGTGGCTCAAGGCTCAGCCCTTCATCGATCCCGACCGGATGGGCGTCTATGGCTGGTCTTACGGCGGCTACATGACGCTGATGATGCTGGGCCAGACCGATCTCTACGCGTCGGGCGTGGCGGGCGCGCCGGTGACGGACTGGGCGCTGTACGACACGGCCTACACCGAACGCTATCTCGGCGATCCCCGGCCGGACCATCCCAACCACACGCCCGGCGCATATGAGGGCGGATCGGTCTTCACCCACCTGGACGGGCTGACGGAACCGGTGCTGGTCATCCACGGCATGGCGGACGACAATGTCGTCTTCCGCCACACGGTGAAACTGGTCGATGCTCTGCAGAAGAGGGGCCGTCACAATTTCGAACTGGAAGCCTATCCCGGCGAAAAGCACGGCTTCCGCGCGCGCGAAGCCCGCATCCACCGTGACCGGTCGATATTGGAGTTTTTCCTAAATACGCTGGACCTTGACGAAGAGGGGTAGGGGCGCTTCGTAATCCGAGAGGCGTGGGTTCGGCGCTTGTGCCTAACCCCACCCCTCCGCTCATCCCCGCGCACGCGGGGATCCAGCCGGGCAGAAGGCCAATAGGAGCCGTCAAGGTCCGGTGTCCGTGACGCCACGGATAGATCCAACTCCTTCATCTGTTCGACCATAATGCCTCACTGGATCCCCGCCTGCGCGGGGATGAGCGGACTATGGCCGATCCCGCCACTTATTCAGCTATTAGGAGCCAAGAAGGCGATCCTGTTGCCGTTCAAGTCGCGGTTGTAGGTCGTGTGACACATTTCACCCGCATAAATCCCACCACCCCCCCCCCCCGCTCATTCCCGCGCATGCGGGAATCCAGTGAGAAGAAA
>JBCCCX010000132.1:0-9661 GCA_039033275.1 Pseudomonadota bacterium
CCTTCTTGGAGAAGCGGATCGGGACGTCGGAGAGGAACTCCACGCCGCCAGCGATGGCCAGGTCGCAGCGCCCCGTCTCGATCTTGTCGACGCAGTCGGCCGTGGCCAGGCTGGACGAGATGCAGGCCATCGTCACCGTGTGGCACGGCACCGACTTGGGGAAGCCCGCTCCCAGGGCCGCCTCCCGGGCGATGTTCGACGTCTTCACCTCCATCATCACGTTCCCCACCACCACCTGGCCCACCTCTTCCTTCGGCAGGCTCTTGTTTCGCGAAGCCAGAGCCTGAAGAAACAGCAAATAAGTTCCTGGTTTACTTTGCTGAATGAATCGACCTTGATGGCCTCTCGCTGGAGGTCATGGGGCATGAGCTTCTTGAAGACGGTGCCAGACTGGACGAAGGGAGTCCGGACGGCGTCCAAGACGGCCACCCGCCGGGCTGCCATCCGCCCGCTCAGCAGCATCGTTCTAGGTCTCCACTTCTCTCGAATGTGACCCACCGATGTCCTCAGATCTCTGACTCTGCCCTTGCACCAACCCCGCCTTCATACCTACTCTCTCTCCCCATGCCAGAGGGAGGGGGCTGAGCGAAGCCCTCTTGGCGCGTCTTCAAACGTCATAAACGTGCTGAGGATAAGCGGAGAGTGTAGCCGAAAGCAAGAGGGATGGCGACGCCGGCGGAAGTGTACGCCTGGGTGGGGCTGGAGGAGGAGGACGAGGCGGCCGGAGAGTTCACCGGAGGAAGCCCCCGGCCTCGTCTCACCGGCGCCGAGCAGAACAAGGCCCGGCCTTCGCCGATGGGCAACGGAGCCTTCAACGTGAGCCCGGCCCCGGTGGAGGTCCGGGACGCCTACATCACCTACGTCCGTCAGAGCCACGGCTACCTCCGCTCCCGCGCCCTGGGCATGGCCAAGTTCGAGGTGGGCGCCCTGCTTCAGCTCCAGCTTCAGTTCCAGTTGACCAAGAGCGACTGGATCCCCAGGCGGTGGCAGAGCCGCCTGAGCCGCAGTGGCCTGATTGAGTTGCTGAGCGAGAGAGGCCCGTTCCTTGGCGGAGTCGGCCGCGACGGCCTCCGCCTGTCCCTGGACGAGGCCGAGCCCGGCCGCCTTCGTGCTGAAGAAGGGTTCTAGCACCTTGTCGAGCGTGGCCCGGTCCATTCCTTCGCCCGTATCGGTCACGGAAATCTTCACGAAATTGCCCGGCGCAACGCCTTCGCTTTCCGCTTCTTCCGAATGGATGCCGACCGTGCGGGCCTCCAGCGTCAGGTCACCGCCATCCGGCATGGCGTCTCGTGCGTTCACGCACAGGTTCAGGATCGCGGATTCAAGCTGCGAGGCGTCGGCGACGATGGGCGGCAGCGCGTCCGTCAGGCAAGTCTGGACGCTGACGGTTTCGCCCAGCAGACGGCGCACCATCCCGTCGAACTCGGTGAGCGCGGCGGCCGCGTCCATGGCGGATACGTCGATTTCGCGGCGGCGGGAGAAAGCCAGGAGGCGGCGGGTCAGGTCGGCGCCGCTTTCCGCGGCCGACAGCACGGCGGCGGCGCGCTTGCGCGCCTTGGGGTCGTCGAGTGAACGCTCCATCAATTGTATGTTGCCCACGATCACGCCGAGCAGATTGTTGAAATCATGCGCCAACCCGCTGGTAAGCTGTCCGACGGACTCCATCTTCTGGGACTGGAGCAGTTTGCGCTCGGTGCGCAGGCGTTCCGTGATGTCGGTCAGCACGCTGATGACGCGGTCCACGGACCCGTCGGCGCGGTATTCCGGCACAGAGGACGCCAGCACGTCGACAGGCTCGCCGTCGGCGCGCACCAGCCGGATGGCGTCGTCCTTCAGGATGCCGGTCTGTTTGAACCGGTCCAATTTCCGAGGCGAGAACGGGTTATCGGATCCTTCGCACAGAAAAGCGCGGAAATTCTTGCCCAGCACCTCTTCGCGTTCATAGCCCATCACTTCCAGCCAGAAGTCGCTCACAGAGGTGATCCGACCGCGCGGATCCAGCGTGTGCATGAGAGCGGGTGCGCTATTGTAGACGGCTTCGAGCCTGGCCAGCTGGGTGCGGGCGTCTTCCTCGGCCTGGCGTTGCGCGGTGATGTCGGTGGCCACGACGAACACATGCTGTTCGCCGGTCGCCGGGTCCGTATAGGGAACCTTGTCGGTGCTCACCCAGCCCGGTGCGCCCGATACGGGCAGGTAGGGCTCCACGATGCCGAGCTTGGGCTGACCGGACCGGATCACCTCCAGATCGTCGGCATGATACTTGGCAGCGATTTCGTCTTCGTAGAGTTCGTAACAAGATAGACCTTCCACCTCTTCCAGCGGCATTTCAAGCGAGACGGCGGCGGCTGCATTGACCTGCAGGAGGCGGTTTTCGCTGTCCTTGTGGAAGACGAGGGCGGGAATGTGGTCGAGCATGAGGCGCAGCTCTTCCTTGCTGCGCTGCAAACCCTCCTTGCGCTTTCGCTCCTCCGTCACGTCGCTCAGCGTGACGATGCAGCCTCCTTCGACGCGGCCGCGCACGTCGCACCGCACGACCTCGCCATTGGGAAGATCGATGTGGAAGCCGGCTTCCCCCCCTTGTCCCTGCGCGGCGTAGTAGTCCGCCGCCATGCGCTCGGCGAGGGCTCCGCGCTCGACGGCGGCGAGGAGCAAAGGACCCACATCCATGCCTTCGACGAGACGGCCTTCCGGCAGGCCGAGAAGCTCCAGGGCGCGCGAACTGGCATAACGGCAGACGCCGTGCCCATCCATCATCATCGCCCCTTGGCTCATACACTCCATGATCTCGAGCATGTTCGCGGTGCGTTGGGCCTGGGACTCGCTTTCCACGAGAAGGCGCTCGCCCGCTTGCGAGCGCTGACGCCGCTCGTCGAGCAGGCGCACCACGACGGAGGCCAGCTCGGAGAGGATTTCGCGGTCGCGGGCGCCCAGGCCATCGCGCGGGACCGGGTCGGTCATGCACAGCGTGCCGAGCGCATGGCCATCATCCGTCCGGAGGGGCGCACCCGCATAGAAGCGGATTTTGGGATCGCCCGTCACCAGAGGATTGCTGCGGAAGCGCGCATCGCGCGTCGCGTCCGGCACGACCAAAAGCTCGTCCTTCAGAATGGCATGGGCGCAGAAGGCGATGTCGCGCGGCGTTTCCGTCGCGTCCAGTCCGCTCCGCGCCTTGAACCACTGACGGTCCGAATCCACCAGCGAAATATACGCCGTCTCCACGCCGAAGATTGTGCGCATGAGCGTCACGATCTGGTCGAACGCCTCTTCGGGTTCCGTGTCGAGGACATCCAAGCCGTGCAACCGGGACAGACGTCCGGCCTCGTCAACCGGAAGGCCAGGACGGGAAGGGTTGTTTTCGCAAGACATGCCCTGCCATCTCGCGCACAAAAATTAAAATAGCTTTATCACTACCTGAGCGCGAGCGGTCTCGTCCCTCGAAGGTACGGCAAGCTGATCGATATTGCCCCGGTTTCAGGTCGGAACAGAAAAAAGGACCTCTATCGTATCGCCTCTCTCCCTATGGGCGACTACAGCCAGCGCACCAGGCGGAAGACCGCCAATTGCACCAGCCCGATCGCGACGATGATGGCGGTGACATACCAGAAGCCGTTTTCCGACTCGACCCAGGGCATCCCGCCGACATTGATTCCCATCATGCCGCTGATCAGGCCCAGCGGCAGGAAGATGGCCGCCACGACCGACAGGACCATCATGTTACGGTTCATCTCCTCTGCCCGGATATCGGTGAGCTGGTCCTTCACCACGGCGCAGCGTTCGCGGATCGCGTCCAGTTCCTCGGCCACGCGCGTGGCCTGATCGGCGGCGTCGCGCAGACGCAACTGGTCGTCTGCCTCGATCCAGGACAGTTGCTGCTGCGACAGGGCCGTCAGCGCGTCTTTCTGCGGCGCGAGGTAGCGGCGCAGCATGATGGCCTGGCGGCGCAATTCGGCCACCTTGCCGCGCGCCGCGTCGCGTTGCGAAGCGGTCTTCGCCTCGATTAGCTCCTCCAGCTCGTCCACGCGTTCGTTGAGTTCGGTGATGGTCGGGGTCATCCGTTCGATCAGGGCCAGCGCGAAGGAGGCGATGAAGCCGCCGGGCGTGCGCGACACGGTCTGGGACGACAGCCGCTCGACCATGTCGCCAATGGCCTTGAGCGGCTTGCCGTTGCAGCTGATGACGCGGCCCGGCTGGACGAAGAAGCGCAGCGGGATCATGTCCTCCGGATCGGCGCCTTCGTTCAGGTTGACGCCCCGCAGGTTGATGAGCACGTCGCGACCGCGCACGATGGTGCGGGGTCGTGTGTCGGCCGCCAGCAATGTGCGCGTGGCGACCACGTCCACGCTTTCTTCCGCATCGAACAGCGCCTGCGTTGCCGGGTCATTGCGATCGAAATGGTACCAGGAATAGCCGTCTTCCAACGGATCGTCGAACAGATCGAGCGGGGCCGGGCTGGCCCGCCCCTGCGCGTCGACCGTCCATGCGTGCAGAATGCCGTGCATGGGCGTCAGCCTAGCGGCAAAGCGGCCGCGCTGCCAGACCGGATCATCTTAGACAAAGTCGTTTCAGGCAGGGTCGGGCGATATGAGTTCGGCACGCAGCAGACCGCGCAGACTGTTGCCGACATAGACCGCATCCGCCGCGCACAGGCTGGCCAGCGTGATGTCGGCCTCCATGGCCACGCCGCGCTCCAGCAGTTCCGCGCGCAATATGCCGGGCAGCAGGCCGGGGCCGCGCGGCGTCAGCAGGCGCCCGCCGCTTTGCACGAAGAGCGAGGTGAACGAGCCTTCGCGCAAGTTGCCGTCGGGACCGAGGAACAGCGCCTCGTCCGTCCCGCATAAGGCGGCCAGGCGCGCGCGTTCGCCGTCATAGAAGTCGCGCTGCGACGTCTTGACGTCCGTGCGTTGGACCGCCTCCTTTAGCGCATAGCGCGACAGGGCCAGGCGGACGGGTTCGGCCAATGGCTGGAGCGCGGCGTGGGCGACCGACACGTGACCGTCCGGAGCGAGGTCCACCCGCACACGCTGCGCCGTCGTCGAGGGGGATATCTCCGGCAGCGCCGCGCCGAGCCGGGCGGCGTGGCGCGCGGCCCTGACAAGGCCGGCGGGTCCGTTGCGCAAGGTCTCGAACCGCGTCTCCGCATGCGGGCGCAATATGTCCGCCTTAAGCAAACACTCCCGATATTCGTCGCCCCCGTCCGAATCGAGCACCACCCCGCTGCCAACATCGTAGCGCAGCCTCCCGCCGTCCGGTCCCGCCTCCAGCACCGCCGTGCGGATGGCGACGGAAAAGGCGGCATCGCCGTCCGGCGCGATATACCCGATCGAGCCGCAATAGGCCCCGCGCGGCCCGTTCTCCAATTCGTGGATGATCTCCATGGCGCGGATCTTGGGCGCGCCCGTGACCGAGCCGCAGGGAAAGAGCGCGCGGAAGATATCGCCCCAGCCCACGCCGTCGCGCAGCTCGCCCGTCACTTGGGACGTCATCTGCAACAGGGTCGGGAATTCTTCCACCGCGAACAGTTCCGGCACGCGCACGCTGCCCGGCCGGCACAGGCGCGACAGGTCGTTGCGCAATAGGTCCACGATCATCAGGTTTTCGGCGCGCGATTTTTCGTCCTGCCGCATGTCGTCCGCCGCACCCTTGGGCCGGGTGCCCTTCATGGGGCGCATGCGCATCGACTGCCCCCGCCGTTCGAAGAAAAGCTCGGGCGAGAAGCTGACGATCTCCGGGCCGCCCCCGTCCGGATGGAGCGACACGACCGCCCCATAGCGTCCGGGCTGGCGGCGGCGGAAACCGGCATAGAGCGCCGCCGCGTCCGCGCGGGCCGTGCCGCGCAAGGGGAATGTCAGATTGACCTGGTAGGCGTCGCCCGCGCGCAGGTAGCGCTGCACGGCGTCGAACCGGGCGCGATACTGGTCCGGCGTCCAGTCCGGGCGGAGCTCCACCTCCGGCGGCGCGGCGCGGTAAAGCCGGTGTGCGGGCGGATGGCCGGAGGGTGCGCGGAACAGGCCGAGCCGCGCCAGTTCCGTCCCCGGTGGCGCCAGATGGACGAGCCGGGGCTCCAGCGCGGCGGCAAACTCATACGCGAAGTGCCCGGCGAGCCAGAGGCCGTCCTTTTGCGCGCGCGTGATCGCGGCGAAGAAGTCCTCGACCGGCTCGCCCATGCGGTGGATCAGCAGCGCCGATGGGTCCGTGAAATAGAGCTGCCGGTGCGTCGCCTGGTCATCCAGCAGGACGAACAGGGGCGCGGTCCGGTCCATCAAAGGCGTCGTCCCCGGCATTTATGGCCGGGGCCTGGCATCGGGATCGCTCACAAGAGGCGGGCGGGTCCACACGCTGACTTTTGTGGACCCAGCCGAAGGCAGACCTCGGCCACGAATGCCGGGGACGGGACGAGGAAATGACTTGGGTGGGGCCACACGGGTCATCGCCGCTAGAACGAGAAGCCCGGGATCAGCCCGCTCCAGACCGCATTGCGCGTTTCCAGGATTTCGGCGGCCTCATCGTCGAGGCAGCGGCGGAAGCTGACCTGCATGCCGGGCGCGATCTGGCCCAGCAGCCACTGGTCGGCCTGGATCACGTGGAGGCCGCGCGCATAGCCGCCCGTGCAGTGACCATCCGCCAGGGCGAGGATCGGCTGGCCGTCCGGTGGGCATTGCAGCGTGCCGGGGAGCAGGGGGCTGCTGGTCATGGCGAGCGGCGCGTCCGTCACGATGCGGTCGCCGCGCAGGCGCGCGCCCATCCGGTCCGTGGCGGGCGTCGCGATGAAAGGCGTAGTGAAGAGGTAGCGGCGGCTTTCGGCCGACAGGCGGTCGAATTCCGGCCCGGGCCGCGCGCGCAGCACGGCATGGGACGACAGGAAGGGGATGAAACCCTTGCGGATGGTTGCAGGCGATGCGCCGACTGCTCCGCCCACATCCAGCATGTCGCCCGCCTTGAGGGCGCGGCCTTCGATGCCGCCCAGCGCGGCCGGCAGATAGGTCGAGGCCGAGCCGAGGAATTCGGCCGCTTCGATCCCGCCCGCCACCGCGACATAGGACCGGCAGCCCGCCCGGGCATAGGACAGGGTGAGGATGTCGCCGGCCTCCACCTCCACGGCACGGTTCAGGTCCACATTCATGCCCTGCACCTGCGCCCACATCTGCGCGCCCGACAGGGCGATCACCGTGCCCCGCAGGAATTTCAGGTGCAGCCCGCCGAGGGCGCATTCCAGCGCGGGTGCGTCCCAGGCGTTGCCGACCAGACGGTTGGCGACGGCCAACGACAGCGGATCGGCCGCGCCGGAGCGCGGGATTCCGAGATGGCGGTGGCCCGGACGCCCTGCGTCCTGCACGGTCGTCTGCGTGCCGCCATTGAGCACGGCGATGGCCGCGCGCCCGTCCGGTTCCCGTCCGCTCATTGCGGCACGAACCGGATGCGGTCTCCGGCCTCCACCAGGAAGGGCGCGGGACGGGATGCGTCGAACAGGCGCGCCTCCGTCCGGCCGATGATCTGCCAGCCGCCCGGCGATTCCAGCCCGTAGATCCCCGTCTGCCAGTTGGCGATGCCGACGCTGCCCGCCGGGACGCGCGCACGCGGCGTGGCGTGGCGCGGATGCTGCAGGATGGGATCGACATTCGACAGAAAGGCGAAGCCGGGGATGAACCCCATCATGCAGACGCGGTAGTCCCGACCGGCATGCAGGGCGATTACCTCGTCCGGCGTCTTCCCGATCCGGTCGGCCATCGCCTGGAGGTCCGGCCCGTCCGCCCCCCCATAGGCGACCGGAATATCCATCAGGCGGCCGGGCGCCTCCACGGCGCCGCCAGACAGGTGCGACACGGCATCGCCCACGCGGCTGCGCGCGGAAGCCGGCGACAGGCGCGCCAGGTCGAAGGCGGCGACCAGGCTGTCATAGCCCGGCATGACTTCGGTGAAGACATTGTCGGCGCGCAACCGGGCCGCCAGGGCGTGGACCGTCTCAGAAACGGCCGGGTCGAAGCCCTCCACGCCCCATTCGACCAGGACGGCATTGTCGCCATAGTCCCGGATGACGGGGTTCGGCGCGCTCATGTCGCACCCGTCTGACTTGTGCGCGTCTGTTCCGCGAACGGCGCGATGCGCACCCCTTCGGCCTCGATCGCGGCGCGGGCCAGCCGGGCCGTTTCCACCGCGCCGGCGCTGTCGCCATGCACGCAGAGCGACCGCGCGCGGATGTCGAGCCACGCGCCGGAGGCGGTCCGCACCTCCCCGGTCGTGGCGAGGCGGCGGGCCTGATCGAGCCGGTCGGCCTGATCCGCGATCACGGCGCCCGGTTCCTTGCGCGAGACCAGGTGCCCGTCATCGCTGTAGCGCCGGTCGATGAAGCCTTCGGCCACGAAGGAAAGCCCGTGCGCCGCCGCCGCCCGGCCCATTTCCGAGTTCGGCCCGCCCAGCAGGACCAGATCGCCGTCCACCGCCGCGACCGTGCCGGCGATCAGCGCGGCCTTGCGACCGTCGCCCACCGCGTCGTTATAGAGCTGGCCGTGCGGCTTGACATAGGCCACGCGCGCGCCCTCTTCAGCGGCGATCCGCATCAGGTCGCGCAGCTGCGCGTCCAGGCTGCGCGCAAGATCGTTCTCGCCGATATCGGCGTCCAGCACGAGCGAGCGGCGGCCGAAATTCTCCCGGTCCGGATAGGCGGGATGAGCCCCCACCACCACGCCGTTGGCGAGCGCGCCGCGCACGGTGCGCCGCATCGAGGCCGCGTCGCCTGCATGGCCGCCGCAGGCAATGTTGGCGGAGCTGATATGGGCCAGGATCGCAGCCTCCGCCGCTTCCCATTCCGGCGTGTCGGCTTCCCCGATATCGGCGTTGAGATCTATGGATTTCATGGACCGCGTCTAGCAGGCGCGATGCGGTCGTCGAAGACGAATTTTCGCCCGGAGGCGAAATAGCGAACGATCGTCCGCCCACGCGCCCCCGTCCTGCCGCCCATCGGGTGACGGCCTGGCGTGTGTTTGCGGCGTGGTTTCCCATCGGGAAGACACGGGGCGCGGGCGTCCACCCGGCGAGGGGTGAAACAAGGAGATACCGTTTTACGCTGAGCAGACGCCCGCGCGCGGTCCGGTCCGCAAAGGTCCGCCACCCGGCCGGTCGACCCGTCCCATCGCCGGAGCGGCCTATCCCGCCCCGGCGGACATGCCGCGAGCGGGGTGGTCGGCTCCAAGCCCCGGCGAAGGCACCGGTCTGACCAGACGGACGAGAACCCGACGGGCGGGCCCCGGGTGCACAGTCCCGGCGCGCCCGCCCGCCCGGTCCGGCCCCCGCCCGTATGGGGCGAGACGCGGGACGTCCCCCGCTAGCCGGTCCGAGCCGGACCGTCCGTCGCCGCCGCATGTCGAGGTCTGCGCACCTCCCCGTGTCCTGCGACGGCGATGGGGCGATCATGGCACGGGTTCGGGAGGGGAGGATTGGTTTGCGCGGTTTTCTCGCATGGCGCTGAAAGCGTTGAGGTCCTTAGCCGCATAAACGCGGATTGATTCCCAAACCCGCCCGTCCCCGGCGTTCCCAAATCCTGTCCGCAGCATTCCAAACTTCGTCCCCGGCATTTATTGCCGGGGTCTGCTGTCGGCCTTCGTCACAAGACGAGCCGTTCCGGCCGCCCTCGTCTTGTGGTCTTCAACGAGACCAGACCCCGGCA
>JBCCCX010000133.1:0-9660 GCA_039033275.1 Pseudomonadota bacterium
CGCCGCGCCGTGCGGCTGCCGTCATCGCCAGCGTCATGAATCTGCGCAGCTGGATTGTGCAACGCGCCCTGCCGCTCTGGGCGGCGCGCGCCCAGTTGCCGGATGGCTCCTGGGTGGAGCATCTGAACCTCGACGGCACGCCGGACCTGGCAGCCGAGCGGCGCTGGCGCGTGATCGCCCGCCAGGCTGTCACCTACGCCCATGCCTCCATGGCGGGCTGGTATGACGGAAGGGACATCGCGAAAGCCAGCTTCGACGCCTACTGGTCCCAAGGCTGGACCGGCACGCACATGGTCCACCGCATCATGCCGGACGGAACCGTGTCCGACCCCCGCCCGGACTTGTATGACCACGCGTTCGGCCTGCTTGCCTGCGCGCGCATGCTGCAGCTCACGGGCGATCCCGCCTATCGCGACCGCGCGGCCGACATTACAGGTTGGATTGACACGCAGCGCCATCCCGCCGGCGGCTGGCACGAGGGCGAGGTCAAGCCCGCCCCGCGCCGCCAGAACCCGCACATGCACCTGCTCGAAGCCTCGCTGGCGCTCTACGAGGCGACCGGCTCAACGGCGGACCTCGGCATTGCGCGGCACGTAATTGGCCTGTTCGAGCGCCATTTCCTGCGCGGCGAGGTCGTCGGGGAATACTTCACAGAGGACTGGCAGCCCCACCCGTCGCTGGGCGACGTGGTCGAGCCGGGTCACGCAGTAGAATGGATCTGGCTGCTGACGACCTATGACGCCATGACCGGGGCGGACCATTCCGCCGCCTGCCATGCGCTCTACGACCGGGCTTTTCGCAACCGGGTCGGGACATTGTTCGACGAGGAGACGGTGGACGGGGAGATCGTGCGCCAGACCACGCGGGCCTGGGTCCAGACCGAAGCCGTCAAGGCGCATCTGGCCATGCTGGAGCGCGGTGTCGACGGGGCCGCCGGCATGGCGGCCGCCACGCTGGACTCGATGGTCGGCACCGTCCTGCAGCCCGACGGTACATGGGTCGATCAACGCAATGCCTGCGGCGCGCCGGTCGCGCGCACCATCCCGGTCAGCACCATGTATCACCTCGTCTGCATGGCGATCGAGGCGGACCGCGTCGCCGCCCTCTTGAGGTGACGGGCCCCGTCCGCCGGACCTTACGCTTCGTCCTCGGCAGGCGGGTCGTCCAATAGCTCCACGGAGATGAAGGCCAGGTCCATCTGCCGGTTGCGGCCCCAGCGGCCCGGAAAGACGGCGACCAGGTCCACATTGGCTTCCGCATCGGTCACGGGCGGCGTGTATTCGAACCGGTAGATCCGCCAGTCCGGCCCCAGCTCGAAATTGGTCCATTGCGACGGCGCGCCCTCCACGGGGACGTAGGCGGTCTGGAAGACGCTCAGCGGATTGTTGCGGGCCGTGCGCGCCCGGAACGTCACGCGCAACCGCTTTCCGGCGAACGCGCGCTCATGGGCGGGCCCGAGCGTGGCGAAGACCCCGATGGAGGGCGGCTCGACGCCGAGCGGGACCTGCTGCGACAAGCGCATGAAGCCGCCTTCGGACGAGGAATAGACCGCACTCGATCCCGGCGAGACGGTCAAGCTGTTCAGGTCCGACCCCGAAAGCTGCCAGCCACGATCGACGATCTCGGCATCCGTCAGAGGGGCCGTGCCGCCGACCGACAAGGCCAATGCGACGATCCCGCCCGTCAGGAGGGCGGCCAACGGATAGAACAGGCTGTCCCGGAACATGGGCGGCCGATACCATGTCTGTCGGCCAACGCCACCTTTCGCGCAGCTTACATTGTCGTTCGTTAGATCAGGAACAGAACGGCGCGTTCGTCCGCCCGGTCGAGCAGGGCGCGGCCCAGCATGTCGGACAGGTCTTCGGCGAACCGGTCCGCCGCCTCTTCGTCCCAGGCCTTGCGCACGGCCTCGACCATGTCCGGCCGCTGCTTGGCGACGGCCTGCTCGATGCGTTTTTCGGTCAGGATCTGGCGCGCCACCACCGGCACTTTCGCGCCGCGGAACCGGCCGGCCAGTGCGCGCTTGCCGTAGAGGTAGGTGCCGCCCGCCACCGCCCCACCGACGAGTAGGCCCAGCGGGTTCATCAGCAACGGCGCGAACAGGTTGGCATGGGCCAACAGCGCGCTGACCAAAATCGCCGCCAGCGACGTGCCCAGCAGGGCCGTGTCGGTCTCCAGATGGCCGATGGCGGGCGCGGACAGGGACAGACCTTCCAGATGCTGGCTGACATGGTGCGACTCGTCGAGGCTCAGCACCATGGCGGGCAGGCCGTGCTCGCGGCACAGCGGATCGGTGATGGTCTCGATCTCGCGCTGCAGCCCGGCAAACCAGCGCCCGATCACCGGCCGTAGCTTGGCTTGGGCCGTGTCGGAGCGCAGCCAATCGGCCACGGACCGGGCGAGTTCGACCTCCACACCGTCCAGCGAGGCGATATTGCCGGACCGCCAATTGCGGAAGACCGGCGTGATACAATCCTGCGCAAGCCCGTCCACGAGAGCGGGCGCAAGCGTCTCTCCCAGCGTGCGTGCTGCCTCCCGGGCTCGTTCGGCGACGGCGCCTTCGGGACGCATCAACGCGGCCACTTCGGTCTTGAAGCTGGCATGCAGGAATTCGAATCGGCCGAGCCAGGCGAGGCCGCGCGCGATGGCGAATTCCGGCTCCGCGCCCCGGATGACGCGAGCCCCGGGGAAGGCGGCCTTGGTGGCGGGCAGGACCAGCGGCAGACGCGACGCTCCGCCCGTCAGCAGTACCGTGTCCGGGTCGCGCCCGCCCAGCTGCTCCACCGTTTCGCGCAAGGCATAGTCGAACGCGTCCCGCCAGCTATAGCCGGACAGCGCCTCCAGCGGCTTGGACAGGATGGCGTCCGCATCCGCCTTGTCGATGCGGATCTCGAACAGCAGGCCGCCCTCTATAGGGAGGCGCCGGATCATCTCGACCGGCTTGTCCTCGCCGGTGAAATAAGCCTCCTTGGCCTCCCGGCACCAATATTCGAGGATCGGGCGGTAGGACGGATGCGCGGCCAGCAGCGCCTCGATCCTCTCGCGGTGGGGTTGGCGGGCGAGGTTGAGCGTGAAGATTTCCGTATCCAGCAGCCCGGAGCCCAAAATGTTGTGACCGACATCGTCTGCGGCCAGATCGCGGCAATAGGTGAAGTCGGAGGTCGAGCTGCCGATATCTACGATCAGCACGGAGGCGCGCGCATCCTCCATGGACAGGTAGCCCTGCTCCAGCGCGGTCATCAGCGCGGCGCGGGACTCGGAGACAATTCGGGCGTGGGACAGGCCCGCCGCCTCCGCGAACAGGGTCTGGTAGCGGTCGCGCACCTCGGGCGGCCATCCGGACGGGCAGCCGATCACGAAACGCGACTCGCCGGGTCCGCGCAGGGAACCGTCTTCTGTCAGCCCTTCGATCAGCGCCCGGGTGAACAGGGTGAGCGGCTCGCGTACGTCGGCCGCGTCCAGATCGGACGATTTGAACTTCGCCCAGACTTCTGCGTCGGCCCCGTCCGCACTGCCCAGCGTCAACGCTTCCGCACCGATGCGCACAGTCGGGCCGTCCTTGGACACGGCCGTCACCAGGCTGCGCGTGCCGCGATATTCCAGGATTTCTGGCTCCGCATGACCTTGCGCGAAGGCCCGCGCCAGCGCCGTCTCCCCGTGGCCGAGATCGAAACCGATGAATTCGACGTCCTTGTCGGTCACGAGAAAATGTCCCCGGCATTCATTGCCGGGGCCTGTTTTAGGGAGCGCTCACAAGAGGCGACCGGCAAGATCCCATCCTCTTGTGGACTCAGGGGAGACCAGACCCCGGCAATAAATGCCGGGGACGGTGAGAACATATTTTTCACGACCGGATCCACACAGTCCCGCGGCGAACGACCCGACCGTCTTGCGTCACGAGGGCCGGGGCCGCCGTCTCCTCCGCAGGACCCCCGCTGCCCTTGGGCACGGGCAGCCGGTCGAACCATTCGGCCGTCTCGGCCGCGTACTCGACCTGCCGCAGACCCGCGCCCTCGATCAGGGTCGGCAGTTCGCGCCGGGCCAGTTCCAGGGCGAATGCCGGGTCGTCGGCGCGGCCCGCTTCCAGCAGACCCTGCAACAAAGCCGTCAGGCGCACATCGTCGCTCCAATGGCTCTCGGATACGGGCGCGGACAGGCGCAGCAGGATGTGATCGGCCGTTTTCAGCGCGTCCGTGACCTGGGCGATCAGCCCGGTCGGGTCGAGCCGCACCACGGCCGAGGCGCGGCGCATGCGTCCTTGCGCGTCCTCGATGCCGGGCGGGCGCGGCCAGAAGGGCAGGCGCGACAGGTTCAGGGTCGAGACGGCGTGCAATCCGGCCAGTCCGAGCGCGCCCCAGACGGCCAGGCCCACGCCCTGCACCAGTCCGGCCGCACCGAGCAGGCCCGCTCCGACGTAGAAAAGGGACGGGCGCAGGCTGACTTTCAGGCCGGGTTTCCGGGCCACTTCGTCCCACACCACGTCGGCATGGCTGGCGCGGTCCACCAGTCCCGTGCCGGACTTGACGATCTCCACCAGCCATTGGCCCGCGCGCTGGAGCTGCGGGTCGGTGGTGGAGCGGGCGTAGCGCGCCGCCGTCCGGTCCAGCACGCGCCGCACCGCGCCGACGGCCTGGGCCGGCGTATCGTCGTCGGACAGGCGCAGCCCATCCGCTTCGCGCGCGAAATGCTGCGACAGGGACAGGCTCGGCGGTTTGGGGTCGTCCGTCACGCCTGCGGATGTCGGGGCGGGGCGGGAGTGTGTCAAGCACAAGGCGGATAGGGCGTTTCGCACGGTCGTTCGCAAACCGGATAATGCGGAACGCCGGGCGGGCCTTCCGCGTTCATGTCCCGAAGCCGTGAGCCCTCCGCTCCCGGCGACGACGACCCGCCACATCAAAGGAGATTTCCCATGGCCAACGACATCGACGTGCTGAACAGCGTCACCAAGACCCTCATCGACAGCCACAAGGGCTATGAGACCTGCGTGGAAGCCGCCGACGACAGCTACGCGCTGCAGAGCAATTTCCAGGAGCGCGCTCTGCGCCGCGCCGAGTTGATCCGCGAATTCCAGGCCGAAGTGCAGAAGCTGGGCGGAGAGCCGTCTACGGCCGGTTCGGTCGCCGGCGCCGCCCACCGCGCTTGGACATCCTTCACCACGCTGTTCGCGGACGACGAAAAGGCCGCCATCGAGGCCATCGACGACGGCGAGGAGTTCCTGGCCGACAAGATCGAAGCCGAGCTGGAGACCCAGACGCTGGCCCCGCGCACGCGCGAACTGCTCCAAAAAGCCCATGCCGACGCCCGCGAAGGCGAGCGCTTCGCCGATGCGCTCGAAAAGGCGCTCTAGGGCAGAAGGTTTCAGCCAAATTGAAAGGCCGCCTCTTTGGCGGCCTTTTTCATGCGTTTAGAAGCGCCAGCTTTTCCGTCCGCCGCAAGCGCTTGATCGCCCATTCGCGCTTGGACGCGCTGCTGCGACACGGGGCGGGCTCGGACCAGACGAGGGCGACGGGTCTCCGGGCGCGCGTGTATTTCGCACCACGACCCGCATTGTGCGCGGCTAGGCGCGCGGCCGCGTCGCGGGCGATACCCGTATAGAGCGTGCCGTCGGCGCAGCGCAGCATGTAGACGGTCCAGTCGGGGTTCGGGTCGGCCATGTGCGCGGGGTGGGCCAAAAGCGTTAAGGCGCAGTTTGCGTGCGCGCCCGCGCGATCTCGGGCAGGGCGTCGTCCAACGCGTCCGCCGTGTTCACGGCCAGCTGCACGACCTGCCGGTAGACGGGCAAGGGGAGCGTTTCGAATTCGTCCGTGACCTGATGGTAGTGCGCGTGGTCCGCCACGCCGAAATAGAGAAAAGGAATGCCTTCGGCGTGGAAGGGACCGTGATCCGACGCCATCGACCAGTCGTTCGCCCCGTCTTCGGGGCGGTCATGGCCGAAGATGACGGACAGTTCCAGGCTGTCCGCCGCCGCCTCCACCACAGGCCGCAAGGCAGGGGTGTGATGCGTGCCGGAAGCGTAGATTTCGCCGTCTTCGTTCTGGGCGATCATGTCGAAGTTCAGCGCCACGCGCGGCCGGTCGTCCACCCGGTCCTCCACATAGGCCCGCGCGCCCGTCAGGCCGAACTCTTCGGTGTCGAGAAAGAGGAACCGCACCTCATGTTCCGGCGGATTGTCGGCGAAGTGGTCCAGCACGGCCAGCAGCGCGCCCACGCCGGACGCATTGTCGTCCGCGCCGTTGAATATCTCGCCGCTCTCCGCGTCCATACCGATATGGTCGTAATGGGCCATGATTTCGAGAATGGGTCCGTCCGCTTCCCGTCCCGGCAGGGTCGCGATCAGATTGATACCCGAGACGTCGCGCGTTTCGCCTTGGCGGGTCACGGTGCGCTCGAACGCGTGTTCCTCCGGGGCCTCGCCCGTGATGGCGGTGATCCGCTCCGACAGCCAGGCGCGGGCGCGGGCATTGCCGGGCGTGCCCCAGGCGCGACCCTCCATGTCGTCGGCGGACAGGACGCGCACCGCCTCCACGGCGAGGTCCGTATTGGCGCTCAGGCGCGGGGCCGGGGCCTGCATACCCGTCCCGCCCGGCAGGGACTGGGTGAAGAAGCGCTTGGCGTTTTCGCCCATCACGCCGCGGATGTCGGGCTCCGACAGGCCGGCCTCGACCAGCTGATGCGTGATGACGGCGAGCTGCGACGTGTCGAAGGCGGTCGCGACCGAACCGTCATAGTCCGAGCCCAGCGCCACGGCGTCCACGCCCAGCAGGTCGATCGCCCGGACGATGGCACGGCCGATGCCCGCCGGGCTGATGTCGCAGATCGCGCCTTCGAAGTAGCCGACGCCGAGAATGCCGCCGCGCGCCGCCATGTCGAGCAGGATGTCGTCGGGCAGGTTGCGCAGCTGCGACGCTTCGCAGTCGTCGCGCACGCCCCCATGGCTGATGAAGACAGGACCGCGTTCCGGCATGGCGAGCACGTCGCGGCTGACCGCTTCCGAGGCGTGGGCGAGGTCCACCGCGATGCCGAGCCGCCACATTTCGCGCACCGCGTCGAAGCCGAACTCTGTCAGGCCAGCCTGGCTTTGGCCGTGCAGCGACCCGCCCAGTTCGTTGTCGAAGAAGTGCTGCAGCCCCATAGCGCGGTAGCCTTCGTCGAACAGGCGCTGCACGTTCTCAACCCGGCCTTCCAGCGGGTGCGCGCCTTCGGACAATAGCAGGCCGACGATCGTGCCGTCCGGCTGGTCCATGTCCGCGGCAGAGCGGGCGATGACGAGGCGGTTGTCGGGATCGGCTTCGATCTTCGCCAGGCGCTGCGCCTGATAGGCGGCGCGTTCGTAGAGCGACTGCCAGGTCCGCACGGGCCAGAGCTGGAGGGTTGCGACCAGCGTGATGTTGTCGGGCGCGTCCGCCGAATTTTGCGCGAAATTCTGCCCGCGCGGCGACTTGGTCACGGTCGAGAAAAGCTGGAGGTCCACACCGCCCTCGCGCAGGCGCGGCAGGTCGACATGGCCTCGCGCGTGGCGCTGGGTGGCGTCGCGCCGCCACATCAGGCTGTCGGCGTGCAGGTCTGCGATGTAGAGCGTGTCGTGCAGGGCCTGGGCGTCGTCGCTGACCGGGTAGGGGCCGCGATCGACGACCGCGTTCATGCTGGCATCGACGCCCGGGACGAAGATGAAGTGCAGATAGGCCAGCCCCGCCAGTAGCAGCACCAAAAGGCCAATCCCGATTTTCTTCAGCATGCGACAGTCTCCCTCGAAAAGGGGAATGGCACGGGACGGGGCCGTATTCCAAGACTTGCTTGTTCCCGGCAAACTGCCCTGGACCCCGGATCAAGTCCGGGGACGGTCAATGAAGAGCCGTCGCAGCCAGTTGATTGATCTTCGTGCCTACCCAGCTTCACGGGCTTCGCTGTGATGACGATTGAAAGCTGTGCCCTTCACCGTTCCCGGGCTTGACCCGGGACCCAGGGACGGCGGGTCGCCTCAGCTTCGCCACCTGAGCGTCCGCGCCTTGACGGGATTGACGAAGAGTTCGCCGCTTTCGTTGGACTTCGCCCAGGCGGATTTAAGCTGGTGGTACCATTTCGCCTGCGTGTCGGCGTCCTCGATCAGCATGAGGTTCGGGTCAAACCGCAGCCCTTGCGCCTGCAAATCCACCATCTCGGCATCCTGGCGCAGGAAGGCCCGTGCCCCCAGAGCGAGCACGGGCGAGAGAACGCGGAACAGAGTGTGATCGGAAAAGAAGAGCTGGCGGATGCGCGTGCGGTCCTCATCCTCGGGGGTGACGGCGGTGAAACTCAGCACGGTCCTGTCGCCGACGCGGATATGCTCGGTCCGGATGCCGGGCAGCTGGAAGGTGATCTCCGTGACGGGTTTGCCACCCAGCAGCTTGTAGGCGGCGGAGTTGGACGACGGCGCGTGCGCGGCCATGGCGAAGCCCCGTTCGCGCGGCTCGAAGGCCTTGGCCTTTTCGTGGATGGAGCCTTGCGAGCGCCACCACCATTGCTTGTGGACATAGGGGCCGTGCGCCGGGTCCATCAGGCCGATGACCGCGTGATCGACATGGCAGTTCAGCGACACTCCGTCGTCGATGACGGGTTTTGTGTCCGTCAAGGGCAGGGCGGGCGGCGGGAAGGGCGGTTCGCTGGAAAAGCGCTTGTCGGAACTGAACCACACCCAGATCAGCCGCCCGGTGACGGCGACGGGGAACGTTCTGACCCTGATCCGTTCCGGCTCCACGGGACTGTCGGGCACGAGGGCCGGGATGTCCTTGCAGCGGCCATCATGCGTGTCGAACACCCAGCCGTGATAGGGGCACGCCACGCCGTCGCCGGTCAGGCAGCCGGCGGAAAAGGGCGCGGCCCGGTGCGGGCAGATGTCGCGCAGGGCGAAATGGGAGCCGTCCGCCCGTCGCCCGATGCAGACCGGCTCGCCCGCGATGACGACGCGGTGCAGGCCGGACGCCGGCACGTCGCCCGTGGTCGCTGCGAAATACCAGATGTCCTGGACGAAGCCGCTCACTCCGCCGCGTCCCCGAAACCGGGGCCGTCAAAGCGGTAGACGATGGTGTGGCGGTAGACCTCGTTGGGGCGCAGCACCGTATCCTCGCCCTCGACCGGCCTGTTCACGGCGTCGGGCGGGTATTGCGGCTCCAGTGCGAGTGCGGCGCGCGCCACCATGCCGCCCACACCGGCCAGCGCTTCGCCCGTGTAGACTTGCAGTCCCGGATAGTCGGACAGGATGGTCAGGGTCCGGGTCCCGTCGCTCAAGGTCGCCATTTCGCGCAGGCCCTCTCCGGGCACCAGCAGGTTCGCGTCGATCGGCGCCTCGCCGATGGGGCGGGCCTGTCGGAAATCCAGCGGCGTACCCTCGACGGGCCGGGTCTCACCCGTCGGGATCAGCGCGTCGTCCACCACCGTGAACCGGTCGGCGGGCGATTGCAGGATCAGCGCATCGACCGGACGGACGAAGAGGCCGCTTGGGTTCCAATAGCCGTGGTGGGTGATGTTGAGCGGCGTGGGCGCATCGGTGATCGCCACGACGACCATGGTGATCTCCCGGTCGGTCACCCGTGTGCGCAAGGTGACGTCCACATTGCCCGGATAGCCCTGATGTCCGTCCGGGGAGGTGTGGCGGAAGACGAGTTCGTCGCCCTCGCGCTCCAC
>JBCCCX010000134.1:0-9656 GCA_039033275.1 Pseudomonadota bacterium
CTTTGGGCAAGATCTGGGAAGACGGTCGGAAAGCGTTGATCGGCGAGCCAGGAGACCTGCCATCGCGTCGTTCGTCCGGAGACCGGGAAGAGTCTCAGCGGGCGGGAAGTCCGGATTTTATCCGGAGCCTTCCTGGAAACGACAGCCTCAAGGCTCGGCCACCCGCATGTGACGCCTGTCCCATGGGGCCGTTTGTCGTTTCATATCGCGCCTCTTCCCACGGGTGGCAGGGCGTCTGGAGGGAAACTCCATGTCATATAAAACTGCACTTCTCTGTGCCGTATCCTTTTCGCTTGCCTGTCCGGCGCTCGCACAGGAGGCCGTTCAACCCAATCTGGAAGATGTCGTCATTGTCGAAGGCTCCCGTCTTGGGCAAACCGAGACCGAAATCGGCTCCAGCGTGTCGATCATCACCGCCGAGGATATCGAAGAGCTCGGCTTCGATTTCGCGCTCGACGCGGTAGCGGCCGCGCCGGGCGTGACCGTCAACTCCAACGGGGCATTCGGGGGCTCCGCGTCCGTGCGTATCCGCGGTGCGTCCAGCGAACAGACCTTGGTGCTGGTCGATGGTGTCGTCGTCAACGATCCAACTTCGCCGGGCGGTGGGTTCAATTTCGCCCGCCTGGACACGGAAAACATCGACCGCATAGAGATCCTAAAAGGACCGCAATCGACCCTTTGGGGCACGGATGCCGTCGGCGGTGTCGTGTCCATCATCACCAAGCGGCCAGAAGCCGGGTTCGGCGGAAGCGCGTTCGTCGAATATGGCAGCTTCGATACGGTCCGCGGCGGCGCATCCGTCGAATATGCCAACGATATTGCCGACCTCCGGATCGCCGCCGTCGGAACGTCCTCCGACGGTATCTCCAAGGCGGACGAAAACAATGGCAATACGGAAGACGACGCCTATGAGGCGCTCACCCTGTCTGCCAAGGGCGGGGTGAACTTGAACAGTCACGCACGCCTGTCGGCGGATGTGCTCTGGACCGATGCAGAGTCGGAATTCGACAGCTTCTCCGGCAGGGCGCAGGGCCGTGTCGCGGACGGCGATGAGTTAAGTGAAACCGAAGAATTATCAGTAAATGTGTCTCTGACAGGGGACCTGTTCGATGGCCGTCTGCAGAACCTCCTGCTCGTCGGCTACTCCGATATTGGGCGGAACAATTTCACCGACGGCGCCCCCAGTTTCGACGCGGAGGGAGATCGGACGACGCTTCGCTACCAAGGCACGCTTGCCATCGATGATCGCAACACGCTCGCCTTCGGAGCCGAACGGGAACAGTCGAATGCGAATGATGACGGCACGTCGATCAACGGCGTCTTCGCTCTGTACGAGCTCAAACCGACCGACCAATGGACATTGACTGGCGGGTTGCGCTTGGATGACCATGAGCGCTTCGGGTCGGAAGTGACGGCCCGCGCCGCAGTGGCGTACAATCCGACCGAGACGCTGACGCTTCGGGGAAGCTGGGGCGAGGGGTTCAAGGCCCCGACGATCTTCCAGACGACCTTCTTCTGTTGCGGGGCAACCGAACCCAATGCCGATCTCCTGGCCGAGACGTCGGAAAGCTTCGATGTCGGCGCGGACTGGCGTTCGGCTGACGGCCGCGCAGAACTGGGCGTGACCTATTTCGACCAGGATACTGAAAATCAGATCGACTTTTCCTTCCCGATCGGGGGCTATCAGAACATCTCCGAGGTCCGCTCGCAGGGCGTTGAACTCTACGGGGCGTATCAGCTGACACGTTGGCTCGGCGTGTCGGCCAATTATGCGTACATCGATGCGCGGGATGGCAATGACGATCCTCTCACGCGATTGCCCGAACATTCCGGCGATGTAACCGTGTCGCTCGATCCGGACGGGCCGTTCTCCGGTGCCGTGCTGGTGCGCCATAATGGCGAGGAACCGAATACGGACGGCACCACGCTCGACAGCTGGACGCGGGTCGACCTGACGGGCCGCTATGCCGTCACGGATCAGCTGGAACTCTTCAGCAGGGTCGAGAACTTGTTCGATACGGAGTACCAGCAGATTCTCGGTTACGGGACGCCGGACCTGTCTGGCTATCTCGGTCTGCGCCTGAGATATTGAGGGCCAAGTGGCGAGACGGGCTTTCATATTTCTGTGCGGGCTTCTGTGTTGGGTCCTGGTGGCGTGTGGCAAGGCCGTGCCTCTCCCGTCCGAGCGCGAACGTCCCATGCGGATCGTCAGTCTCGACTATTGTGCCGACCAATATGTCCTGAAGCTCGCCGATCGGGAGCAGATCCTCGCCCTCTCCCCCGATAGCGGAGAGGGTTTCTCCTACATGCGGGAGGACGCCATCGGCGTGCCGACGGTCCGTCCCGTTGCGGAAGATGTGCTGGTCCTGAAGCCCGATCTCGTCGTGAGAAACTACGGGGGCGGACCGAATGCAGCCGCGTTCTTCGAGCGTGCCGGAATTCCCGTGCTGCAAGTGGGATGGGCGTCCACCATCGACGGGGAGGCACTCGGTTCCATCCCGACCCTCATCCAGCACATGGCTGACGGGCTGGGACAGTCCGAACGCGGCGAGGCTCTGGTCGCTGAATATCGCGACAGGCTGGCAGCCCTTGGCGACCGGACCCGGGCTCAGACCGCGCTCTATATGACGCCCGGCGGTGTCACGTCCGGGCCCGGCTCTCTGGTCCACGAGATGATGAGCGCGGCAGGGCTTACCAACTTTCAGGAGACGCCCGGTTGGCGGTCCCTGCCGCTCGAGCGGTTGGCCTATGAGCAGCCGGACGTCGTGGTCGCCTCTTTCTTCGAAACGCTGACCAGTCATCCCAGTGCCTGGAGCGCCGCCCGTCACCCCGTCGCGCGCGCCCAGCTCGACGGGGCGAATGTCGTGCCTCTGCAAGGGGCATGGACGGCGTGTGGCGGCTGGTTCATCCTCGACGCCGTCGAAGCCTTGGCGCAAGGACCGGCAGGATGACCCCCACGCCCTGGCTCACGCCGACCCTGATCGGTCTCAACGTCGTGGCGCTTTTCGCCGCCTGCTTGCTCGGCTCGACCCCTCTGCCCGTTGAGCGGGTTCTGGCGGCTTTCCTGGGCCATGCGGATGCAGGAGATCAGCTCGTCGTCTGGTCAATTCGCCTGCCCCGAGCTCTGGCCGCCTTTCTTGTCGGCGCGGCGCTGGGCATTAGCGGGGCCGCCTTGCAAGGTCTGCTGCGAAACCCGCTTGCGGAACCGGGTGTGCTGGGCGTTTCGGCGACCGCATCGCTATTCGCGACCGTATCCATCTATTACGGCTTCGTCGCCTTGACCCCCTGGATCCTTCCCCTAGCCGCCATTACGGGTGCTCTGCTGGCGACGGCGCTACTGGCTCTGGCGGCCATTCGCACGCCCTCGGTCGTGACCTTGATCCTGATCGGCGTTGGCCTGTCGAGCTTTGCCGGGGCGTTTATGAGCTTGCTGCTGAACCTGGCCCCAAACCCGTTTTCCCTATCCGACATGATCAGCTGGATGCTCGGCTCCGTCGCTAATCGCAGTATCGACGACATCCTGCTGGCACTGCCTTTCCTTGTCGCCGGCATGGCGATCCTGCTCGCTACGGGTCGAGGCCTGTCGGCCCTAACGCTGGGCGAAGAGGCCGCCAGCGGCGTTGGGCTGGATCTTCGTAGGCAGCGCATTTTCACGGTTCTGGGCGCAGGACTGGCAACGGGCGCGTCGGTCGCTTTGGCCGGAGCGATCGGTTTCGTCGGTATCGTCGCACCGCATTTGGTGCGACCGCTGGTCGGACATGACCCCGCCCGATCCCTCGTGCCGTCGGCGCTTCTGGCAGGCCTTATCCTCGTCATTGCAGACATTGGCGTGCGGATCATACCCACCGACAGCGAGCTGAAGCTCGGCGTTGTCGCCGCCCTGATCGGTGCTCCCGTCTTCGTCTGGATCGCCATGCAAAGGCGGGCCGTGCATGACTGAACTCGTCGCGACCGATTTGACCCTGAAGGCGGGAAGCGCGACACTCGTCGACGATGCGAGCTTCCGCCTGTCGCCAGGGGAGTTCGTGGCGCTGCTGGGCCCCAACGGTGCGGGTAAGACGAGCTTGATCCGCGCAAGTCTCGGTCTGGACGCGCCTTATTGCGGGCAGGCGACCTTGGGCGGCCAAAATACCTCCGCCATGGCTCCAAATGTGCGGGCGCGGGGGCTGGCCTACCTGCCGCAAATCCGCCCGCTGGCATGGCCAAACCGGGTAAGGGATGTCGTCGCCTTGGGACGTTTCAGCCACGGTGTGACCTTGGGACGATTGAAGGGCGCGGATCTGGATGCGGTCGAGCGCGCCCTGCAGGCCTGCGATCTGGGCGCACTCGCGGACCGTAATGCGGATACGCTATCGGGCGGCGAGCTGGCGCGAATGCATTGCGCCCGGGCTTTCGCGGCCGAAGCCCCGCTCCTGATTGCCGATGAACCGACGGCTGCGCTCGACCCACGCCACCGCTTCCGCATTCTCGACCTAATCGCCGATTACGTTTCGAATGGCGGGGGGGCTTTGATCGTTCTCCACGATATTGAGTTGGCCGCGCGCTATGCCTCGCGTCTTCTGTGGATGAAGGACGGGCGCATCGTCGCCGATGGCCCGCCGGCAGAGACATTGACCTCCGCGCGGCTGGAGGCCGTCTACGGTATCCGGGCGTCCGTGACGGGACTGAACATCGATATGGCCGGTCCTGCATGACGGCGAAGGCTTTGATGCTCCAAGGGACGGGCTCGGATGTCGGCAAATCTGTCCTGACCGCCGCCCTCTGCCGCATCGCGAAACGCCGCGGCTACAGCGTCGCGCCGTTCAAGCCGCAGAACATGTCCAACAACGCCGCCGCCTGCGCGTCCGGCGGCGAGATCGGTCGGGCCCAGGCGTTGCAGGCCTTGGCCTGCGGCCTCGACCCGCATCCCGACATGAACCCGGTGCTTCTGAAACCGCAAACGGACCGGACGTCCCAGGTGGTCGTCCACGGCCAGGTCCTGACGTCGATGGACGCCGCTGACTATATGAGCCGCCGCGACCGCCTGATGGGGGCCGTTATGGAGAGTTTCGAGCGCCTGACCGCGCGTCATGACCTTGTTATCGTGGAGGGGGCAGGCAGTCCGGCGGAGATTAATTTGCGCGCCCGCGACATCGCCAATATGGGTTTTGCTCGTCGCGCGGATGTTCCTGTCTGCTTGGTCGGCGACATTGAAAAGGGCGGCGTGATTGCCAGCCTTGTCGGCACGCAAGCTGTTCTCGACCCCAAGGACTCCGCCATGATCGGCGGGTTCCTCGTCAACAAGTTCCGAGGCGATCCGCGCCTGTTCGATGACGGCGTGGCGGAAATCGAAAGGCGCACAGGCTGGCCCTATTTCGGCGTGATCCCTTGGCTCAACGCGACCGCTCACCTGCCCGCAGAGGATGCCGTGGCACTCGGCAAGCCGAGTCCGAGACGGGACCGTATGCTGAAGGTCGCAGCGCCCATGCTCAGCCGGATTGCCAATTTCGACGATGCCGATCCGTTGAAACTGGAATCCGGTCTCGACTTTCAATGGGTCCCGCCGGGACAATCCATTCCGCGCGACGTGGATCTGATCATCCTGTTCGGGACCAAGTCCACGCTCGGCGATCTGGTCTTTCTCAGGCACCAAGGCTGGGACCATGATATCATCGCCCACGCCCGCGCTGGCGGTCATGTGCTCGGTATTTGCGGCGGCTTCCAAATGCTGGGCCAAACCCTGGCCGATCCGGATGGTGTGGACGGTGAGCCCGGCGAAGCGCAAGGCCTCGGTCTGCTGGATGTGGACACGGTCATGACGGGTGACAAGCAGGTCGCACGGGTGACGGCAGTCTGCGCACAGTCCGGTGAAACTATTTCCGGCTATAAAATCCATATGGGCCGCACGGAAGGTCCTGGAACGGATCGTCCTTTCTGTACGATCGACGGTGCCCCTGACGGCGCCGTTAGCGCCAATGGGCGCGTTCAAGGCACGTACATCCATGGTGCCTTTTCCGGCGACGGCTTCCGGCGCGCTTGGCTGACCCGGCTCGGCGCGTCGGTAGAGGAGGGTCTGGTTTACGGGGCGGCCGTCGAGCAGGCGCTCGACAGTCTCGCCGACGGAGTGGAAGCGGCTATCGATGTGGATGCGGTTCTCGCACTGGCCCGCCCGCCGCGCCTTAAATTATGAACGCCGCCGCTCTTATGGCGTTGACATGGGGGTTTGAAGTTATCTTCGGCTGGCCGGACAGCCTTTATAGACGCATCCGACATCCCGTCGTCTGGTTTGGCGGTCTCGTTTCATGGCTCGAACGACGCCTTAATCGGACGGCCGCGTCCCACGCCGCTCGCTATGGCGCAGGCGCGCTGTCCACATTGGTCGCTGTTGCCGTGGCGACGGTTTGCGGGCTCGGCATCGCCACGCTCCTGCCTGACACGGTCCGGGGCTTCGCGGTCGAGGCCTTGATCGCCTCCAGCCTGATCGCCTCGCGCAGTCTCTATGCGCATGTCGCAGCCGTGGCCCGGCCCATGGCCGCGGACAAGCTCGGCGAAGCCCGCGCGGCCGTTTCCATGATCGTCGGTCGCGATCCCAGTCAGCTGGATGCAGCCGGTATAAATCGGGCCGCGCTGGAAAGTCTGGCGGAAAACGCCTCGGACGGGGTCATCGCCCCGCTTTTCTGGGGGGCGTTGTTCGGCTTACCGGGCCTGGCGGCCTATAAGGCGATCAATACACTCGATTCGATGATCGGCCACAGAACACCCCGCTATGCGGCCTACGGTGGGTTCGCCGCACGCTTGGATGATGTTGCGAATTATATTCCCGCGCGCCTGACAGGATTGCTGATCGCATTGGCCAGTGCGTCTCCCCGTGCGTTGGCGCTGATGGTGCGGGAGGCTCGCCAGCACCGCTCCCCCAATGCGGGATGGCCCGAAGCGGCCATGGCGGGCGGGTTGAACGTTCGCCTATCGGGTCCGCGCCTCTATTCCGACCGCGTCAGCGAGGAGCCTTGGCTGAATGGCGGAGCCAACGATCCGACAAGCGACGAGCTGAAACGAGGTCTTGCGCTCTATCGGCGCGCCATGATGCTGGGAGCAGGGGGGCTGATTGCGGTGGCTTTGCTGTGGGCCAGATGAGGCGCGATCTCGTTCATGGCGGCGCTCTCGACATCATGCGGTCGACCTATCCGAATGCGCCTCTGCCCTGGGTCGATCTGTCCACCGGGATCAATCCTTGGCCTTACCCTTGCGGAACGCCAGACCCGGCTGCCTTCGCGCATCTGCCAACCCTTTCGGAGGCGATGCAATGCCGGGAGGCCTGGGCCGCGACCCTCGGAGTGGTCCCGGACGCCCTCCTGCTGGCGCCGGGCAGCGAGCTTCTGATCCGAATGCTGCCCGACATCATTCGCCCCCGTTCCGTCGCCATTGTCTCCCCGACCTATGGGGACCACGCTGAGAGCTGGCAGCGGTCCGACGCGACGGTCACTCGAATTTCGGATCCGTCCGACCTGCCGGACCATGCGGACTGTCTCGTCGTCACAAATCCGAACAATCCCGATGGACGGATTTTCGACCCGGACGAGCTCGACCGGGTCCGACACGCACTTGTGCGTCGCGGGGGCTGGCTGATCGTGGATGAAGCCTATGCCGATCTATCGCCACAGGTGAGCCTTGCGCCTAAGGCCGGAGCGGAGGGCCTCATTATCCTGCGCTCGTTCGGGAAATTCTACGGCCTGGCGGGCGTGCGTCTCGGCGCTATGCTCGCCCCGGAACCCGTGCGGACCGCGGTCGCAGACAGGTTGGGCGCCTGGCCGGTCTCCACCCTGGCCCTGTCCATCGGAACGCAAGCCTTTGCGGATACGAGTTGGCAAAGCCGGACACGGTCGCGCTTGGCCGAAGCTGCCGCGCGGCTGGACGCATTCCTCAGCGCTGCAGGGATGGAGCAGATCACGGGCACGACCTTGTTCCGCTATGTGCGAGTGAAGAAGGCTCACGGTGTATTTGCGCGCCTTGCGGAGGCCGGGATCTATGTCCGCCGATTCCGTCACTCCGCGAGCCATTTGCGGATCGGTCTTCCCGCCACCGATACGGCTGGGCGCCGTCTCGCAGACGCGCTTAGGGCTTCATCGACAGCGCCAGACCGGCGGCCATGAAATCGACATGGTCGCAACATGCTGCCACAGCTTGATTGAGACGCCCCTGAGCGTCCCGGAACTCGCGTCCCAACGGCGTGTCGGGGACGATGCCCAATCCGACTTCATTCGAAACGAGGATGACAGGCGTTTCCATCAAGGCGATGGTCTCGCAAAGAACCCGCGTCTCCTTTTCCACATCGCGCTCCGCGTGCATCAGGTTGGACAACCAGAGTGTAAGGCAGTCCACGACACAGGCGTCCGTGCGGCCGTTTGCCTCTTTCAAGGCGGACACGATATCAAGGGGGGCGTCCATGGTCGTCCATCCGGCCCCGCGTTCGCATCTATGGCGGTCGATGCGATCCGCCATCTCATCGTCCCAGGCTTCCGCCGTGGCGATGAAACCCCGTGTTGGACCCTGGCGTTCCGCGATTTCAAGGGCGCGTCGGCTTTTGCCGGACCGGGCGCCACCCAGAAGAAAATGCGAAAAGGCCATGAACGCTTCTACGATCAAACAAGAGAGCAGACGACCTCTGATTTGTCATGGAGCTTCGGAAAGGCGTGCGCATGACCCGTTTCGAGCAGACCGAAATTTTCCTGATCCGGCATGGAGAAACGGAATGGAATGTGGAGGAGCGATATCAGGGACGCCGGGACTCGCCCCTAACGGATAGAGGATGCGAGCAGTCCAAGCACTACGGCCTCTGGCTGTCGAAGATGGTGCGGAAGCCCGACACGGTCTATTCCAGCCCCTTGGGCCGCGCCCGACAGACCGAAGCCATTCTACGTCCATTTCTGAACGCCCCGACCACACGGTGGGATGACCGGTTGCAGGAAGTCGATTTCGGGTCGTGGACGGGCATCCAGCGCGCAGATATCCTGACGGATCCCAGCAATAAGCATCACGGTCAGGGGTGCAGCTCAACGCGCTTCGGATCTCCCGATGGAGAAAGTCTCGACGCGGCCCTATGCCGGGCTGCATCCTGGTTAGGCGAACTGGAAGGGACAGTGATCGCCGTAACGCACGGACTAATCTGTCGTGTGATAGAGGCGGCATACGTAGGCCGTCCTAAACAGGCGATGGAATGGAGCCCTTTGGCTCACGGAACGATCCTGCATTTGAAGAGGGGTAGCGCCGCTCATATCTTACTTTAACGGTCCAGTGCGTCAGAGTCCGTTTGCACAGATCCCATTCACTTCTTTTGCGCGACACAATGCAGACTGCGTTGTGTGGCGGTATCGTGAGATACCATCCTGGTTGCGTTGCATGGGTTCCAGCGACCCGCTCAGAATCGGAGTGTCGCCGTTTGCCGGACGCGATCTAAGCGACTGGTCAGGCCCATGCCAGATGCGGAGACAATGGATATCATGGTTGAGAACGATGTCCTCTAACCGTGAATTTGCAATCTCGCTCGGCTGACGACCCGCTTTGATCTCCTCATAGACTCTATCAGGCCGCTTCCCGCCTCATGTCGCCGTAGCGGCACACCCACTTACGAAGTGATTTGGGACGTGCGCCATATCGATCACAATTCCTCTAATCTGCGC
>JBCCCX010000135.1:0-9470 GCA_039033275.1 Pseudomonadota bacterium
CCTCGGTTTCGCGACGACGAAGAAACAGTCTGTGCCGTCGTCTCCAGCCACTGGGGAGCACTAGCTCTTGAGCACGCTTCCGAACGACTCCACGACAACGAAAGCATCGTGATGGCGGCAGTCCAACGAAATGCGGATGCGTTCGGTTTCGCCTCCGCACGACTCCGAGACAACGACGACATCGTGCTGGCGGCAGTGCAAAAGGACGCGTCTGCGTTAGGCAACGCCTCCGAACGACTCCAGGACAACGAAGGCATGGTATGGGCAGCGATTTCGCACTACGCTGTCATCCTTCACCACAAGACGAAGACGGGCTCATCATCTCGTCTTGTGAACAAGCCCTCAACCAGACCCCGGCAATAAATGCCGGGGACGACGTATGAATTGACATGGACATTCGCGGGAAACCGTGTGTCTCTACAAGCGGACTAACCCCGCCCCCACGGATCGCGTCGCTCCGCATCGGCCGTTCGCGACGTCTGCCCCGCACGCCTGCGCGGGCGACTTTGCGTCCCGACTCGCCCGCCAGCATACGTCACCAGCGCCTCGATGCGCTTCTCGATGGGCGGATGGGTCGTGAACAGGCCACCCAGGCCGACCCGCGGATTGTAGAGCGCCATTTCCTGGATTTCGTCCGGGACGGCTTCCAGCTTGGCGTTGCCGGAAATGCGCTGCAGGGCACGGATCATGGCGTCCGGGTTCTTGGTCAGCTCCACCGCGCCCGCATCGGCCATATATTCGCGCTTGCGGCTCATGGAAAAACGGATCAGCAGAGCGATGACGTAGGTGAGGGCAATCACGGCGAAGGCGACGATGATCAGCACGCCCGCATTCCCGCCGCCCGACCGACGGTGGTTGGACGACCGCGCATAGTTCACCCGGAACATATTGCGGAACACCATCTCGCCGACGAAGGCGAAGATGCCAACGAAGATGACGGCGATAACGAGCATCCGCACATCCTTGTGCCGGATATGGCTGAGTTCGTGGGCGATGACCGCTTCGAGTTCTTCGTCGTCGAGCGCGTCCATCAGGCCGCGGGTTAGCGTGACCTGGTAGTTTTCGCGCCGTATGCCGGACGCGAACGCATTCATCGCCGGCGTTTCCATAATCATCAGGCGCGGCGTCGTCAGGCCGCGCGAGATGGAAAGATTCTCCAGCATGCGGTAAGCGCGCGGTTCCTCGCTAATCGACACGGGTTTTGCGCGTGTCGCCGCATTGATCATGGCGTTGTGGCCGAAAAAGGCGATGCCAAACCACGCGCCCGCACCGCCGAGCGCGTAAGGCGCGGCCGTCGGCAGAATGCTTGCCGCCTCTGCGAAACCGGATTGCAAGTCTCCTTGTCCCGACATGCCGAGAAAACCCAGCAACAGGCCGTAGAAGAGGACGAGAAGGAGGATCGGGAAGAAACAGAGCAGCAGGACGCTGCGCAGATTGTTGTTCCAGATGTGTGTGCGAAGCCCCGTTGCCTCGATGATCATGGCGCGGCGCTAGGTTCCGAAGTCCACGACCGGCGGCGTCTGGAGCACGTCGCGCCCTTCCGGGGCCTCGAAGAATTCGCGTTCCTGGAAACCGAACGGTCCGGCGATCAGCACGGCCGGGAATTGCTCGCGCGCCGTATTATATTCCTGCGCGGCATTGTTGTAGAAGCGGCGGGACGCGGCGATCTTGTTTTCGATGTCGGCCAGCTGATCCTGTAGCTGCAAGAAGTTGGTGTTGGCTTTCAGTTCCGGATAGGCTTCGGCGAGGGCGAAGAGCTTGCCCAGCGCGGCGGACAGCATGCCCTCGGCGGCCGCCTGGCCTTCGACCGAGTCGGCGCTCACGGCGCGGTTCCGCGTTTCGATCACTTCGCGGAACGTCTCTTTTTCGTGCGAGGCATAGCCTTTGACCGTGTTGACCAGGCTCGGCACAAGGTCCTGGCGCTGCTTGAGCTGCACTTCGATGTCGGAATAGGCCTGATTGGTCGTCTGCCGCAGCGCGATCAAACGGTTGTAAATGCCGATGATCAGGACGGCGAGCACCGCGACGATGCCGAGGATCACGAGAAGTGTCATCATGCGGATAGGTTAAGGCGGCGGCGCAAGGCTTGGCAAGCCTAATCCACGAAAGCGGTCACGAGTCCGGGGAAAGCGATAAGCAGGGCTATGAGGGACAGCTGGATGGCGATGAACGGCATCACGCCACGATAGAGGTGGGAGGTCGTGACCTCCGGCGGCGACACGCCCCGCAGATAGAAAAGCGCGAAGCCGAAGGGCGGCGTCAGAAAGCTGGTCTGGAGGTTCAGCGCCATCACCACGCCGAGCCAGACAGGATCCAGTCCGGCTGCCAGCAGCGGCGGGGCGACCACCGGGACGACGACAAAGGTGATCTCGATGAAGTCGAGAAAGAACCCCAGCACGAACATGACCAGCATGACCAACGCAAAGGCGCCCCATGTCCCGCCCGGCGCGGATGCCATGAGGTGCGCGACCATTTCGTCGCCGCCGAGGCCGCGAAAGACCAGACTGAATACGGTCGCCCCGATCAGGATGACGAACACCATGCCCGTAATGTGCATGGTGGTGCGCGATACGTCGCCGAGCTGTCCGTTGCGCAGCAGACGGAGCGAGCCAATACCGGTGCCAAAAAATCCGACCAGAACGAGGAGCGCCGCGAGCGCACCCGCCGCCGTTTCGGCCGTTGTCCATTCGGTCTGTTCCAGACGAAGGTCCACACCCGTTAGATCGAGTCCAACCAATGCCAACAGCGCCAAGGCCGCCCAGAGCGGCCATTTGCGCGCGTCCGGCGACAGGCGCGTCGCTGCAAGCAACAGGGCGCCCAGTGCGCCCAGAGCCGCCCCGCGCGTCGGTGTGGCATAGCCTGACAAAATCGAGCCGAGCACTGCGATGATCAGGAAGATAGGCGGGATCATCGCTTTCGTGGATTTCCACAGTAGTGCCTTGGCGTCCGTGCCGTCCGGCCAGGGCTGGGCCGGGGCCTTGGCAGGGCTCAGCACGGCCGTGACAAAGATGTAGAGCGCGTAGGCGCCGACGAGGATCAGGCCCGGCAATAGCGCGCCGGCGAACAAGTCGCCCACGGATACGACGGCGTCCGTTTCCAACCCGTAAGACCGCTGTGCTTCCTGAAAGGCATTGCCGATCTGATCGCCAAGAATGACCAGCACGATGGAGGGCGGAATGATCTGACCGAGCGTGCCGGACGCCGCGATGGAGGCGGAGGCGAGGGGGATGTCGTAGCCGCGCTTGAGCATGGTCGGCAGGCTGAGCAGGCCCATCGTGACGACCGTTGCGCCGACGATCCCGGTCGAGGCCGCCAGAAGCGCGCCAACGAAGATGACAGAGATGCCAAGTCCGCCGCGCAACGGTCCGAACAGGTCGCCCATGTTCTGCAGCAACTCCTCCGCGATGCGCGACTTCTCCAGCATCACGCCCATGAAGACGAAAAGCGGCACGGCGATCAGGATTTCGCGCGTGATGAGGGGGTAGATGCGGGCCGGCAGCGATAGGAAGAAGCTCGCATCGAACAGTCCCAGCGCGCTGCCAATGCCTGCGAAGATCACGCTGATTCCGGCCAGGGTAAAGGCGACATTATAGCCCGCCATCAGGGCGCCGCAGGCCGAGACGAACATCAGCGCGGCGAGGATTTCAGGCGGCGTCACAGCCCTTCCTCGTGCCGGGGCTCGAAGAGAGGCGGGACGCCGGCGGGTCGTTCCGGGACGGCTTCACCGCGCAACACCATGGCCGCGCGGAGCGATATGGACAGGCCTTGCGCGATCATCATGACAGCAAAAGTTGGGATTAGCGTCTTGAGCAGGAACACGCCGCGAATGCCCGAGCTTTCGCTTGATCCTTCGAAAGTCTGCCAGGAGAAACCGACGAAGGTCTGGCTGTTCCATACGATCAGCATGCAGACCGGCACGAGCAGCAGATAGAAGCAGAGCAGGTCGACGCGCGCCCGGGCTATGCAGGACATTTTGGAGTAGAGCACGTCCACCCTGACATGCTGTCCCGCCAGAAGCGTTGCGGCCGCGCCGAGCAGGATGATGATGGCTTGAAAGTAGAAGGCGCTTTCCAGCCACTTTACAGTCATCGTCCCGAAGATGGACAGTGCGAAGACGGATGCGGCGACGGAAAGGACGAGAAGGGGAAGCGCCCACTTCGCGACTTCGCCCACGCCGTGGCTGACTGCGTCGATGGTGCGGATGAGCGCGTGAAGAAAGCGCTGCAAGGCCCTGTTTGGGAAGGCGAGATAGAGGACGGGCAGCGCGAGCAGAGGCAAGAACGCCCAACCCACCGCATGTATGGCGTCCCCCAGCATCTTATCAGTCCCGGCTCAGCGTCCGAGCCCGGATGAATGCCCCCTCGCTCACCTCGGTCCAACGGGCGTAGCGGTTCCGTGCCGACAGGTAGCTGTCGAAGATGCGTGTCACGAGCGGGTCGCTCTGCGCGAGGTCTCCAACCACCGTGTCGGCCACACGGCCGACGGCCCGCATTATGTCGTCCGGCATGGCCTGCGGTTCGATGCCGTGTCGCGTGCGCAGTGTTTCCAGCGCACGGGCATTCTCGACCGTATAATCGCCGATGGACTGGTCGTTGGCGGCCTTGCAGGCATATTTGATGATGGCTTGCTCCGAAGGGCTGAGTGTCGCCCAGCGGTCGAGGTTGATGCCAACCGCCAGGCTCGCACCGGGTTCGTGGAAGCCGGGAAGATAGTAGTTCGGCGCTTCACGGTAGAAGCCGAGGGCGAGGTCGTTCCACGGTCCGACCCATTCGGTCGCGTCGATGGATCCGGACTGAAGCGCCTGGTAGATCTCCCCGCCGGGCAGCAGGACCGGCGTCGCGCCGAGTTCCGACAAGACCCGCCCACCAAGCCCCGGAATGCGCATGCGCAAGCCGCGAAGGTCCTCGAGGCCTGTGAGGGGGCGTTTGAACCAGCCGCCGGCCTGGTGGCCCGTATTGCCGGCCTGGAAGGCGATGATGTTGTTGCGCGCCGACAGTTCGTGCCAGAGTTCCTGTCCGCCGCCCCAGTCTATCCAGCCCATGATCTCGGTCGCGGTCATACCCATGGGCACAGCCGTGAAGAAGTTGAAGCCCGGCGACACCCCCTGCCAGTAATACTCCGCCGCGTGGTACATGTCGGCCGCGCCGGTCGCCGTGGCGTTGAAACATTCCAGCGCCCCGACCAGCTCTCCGGCCGCGTAGACCTTTATATCGATCAGCCCGTCCGTCATTTCGCTCACGGCGTCGGCGAACCGCACGGCCATGATGCCGAGGCCCGGAAAATCCTTGGGCCAACTCGTCGCCATGCGGAACCGCTTGATACCGCGATTGATCCCGGGCGCGGCGAGGTCGGAACCTGCCGTCTCCGCGGCTGGGCCAGAGCCGTCGGTGCGCGATCCTGAAAGGGCTCCGAGCACGCCCGCACCCGCAGCCAAGGCGCCCGCGCCCAGAACGATGTCGCGACGTCGCGTCATGTCGGGCTGGGCCGCAGAGGCATCCAGCCACGATGCCCAAGGATTTCAGAGGGTTGGAAACGTATCTTGTAATCCATCTTCGGACTGCCCGGCACCCAATATCCGAGATAGAGATAGGGCAGCCCTTCGTTCCGGGCCCGGAAGATCTGATCGAGGATCATGAAGTTGCCCAGAGAGCGCTTTTGCTGATCCGGATCGAAGAAGCTGTAGACCAGCGACAGCCCGTCATTGAGCCGATCGATCAGCATGCAGGCAATCAGCCTGCCGTCGACGTTGCGATACTCCACGATTTCGGTCTCGGAGGCGCACTCTTCGACCATCATTTCGTATCGGCTCATATCCATATCAGTCATTCCGCCGCCGGGATGGCGGAAGGCGAGATAGCGGCCCAGCAGCGCGAACTGCTCGTCGGTCGCCACGGCCGGAGCCAGTTCTATCGACAGATCGTCGTTACGACGCAGGGTTCGCCGGAATGTCTTGTTCGGCGCAAAGTCCATGGCGCGCACGCGCAAGGAGCGGCACTCGCGGCAATTTTCGCAGGCCGGGCGGTAGATCACGTTCTGGCTTCGGCGGAAGCCTGCATGGGTGAGGTGGTTGTTCAGATGCGGTCCGTCGAGCGGGTCGAGCTGGGTGAAGATTTTCCGTTCCATCCGGCCAGGCAGGTAGGGGCAGGGCGACGGGATGGTCAGGAAGAACTGAAGCTGGTTCGGATCGAACGGATGGCTCATTCGCGATCAGTCTCCCAAAACATTATGCCTAAAGATCAAAGAATACCGGCAGGAGCAAGACGTAAGATATCCATAGCAGGAATATCAACGGAATGCCGAAGCGGGCGAAGTCGCCGAACTTGTAATGTCCCGGCCCCATGACCAGCAGGTTCGTCTGGTAGGCGATGGGCGTTGCGAAACTGCAATTAGCCGCGAAGATGACTGTCAGGACCATCACGACCGGGTCGATATCGGCTTGTCGGGAAATCGACAAAGCGATCGGCGCGAACAGCAGGGCGGCAGCGCTGTTGCTGATAATGTTGGTAAAAAACGCCACGACCAGGAACACTGCCGCGATCAGGGCCTGCGGCCCGAACGGCTTGAAGGCCTGGACGACATTCGTCCCGATGAAGGCCGCTCCACCAGTCCGCTCCAGCGCGAGCCCCATGGCGAAGGCCGCGCCGATCAAAAGGAAGATACGCATGTCGAGCGCGCGCACCGCCTGGCGGATATTCAGGCATCCCGTCGCGATCATGCCGAGCGCGCCGCCGAGCGCGGCGATCTCGATGGGCACGAGCGAAAGGGCAGCCGCCGCGATGGTCGCGACGAAGACGAGCTGTGCGGTCTTGGCTTTGCGCACATCCGGCAGTTCCGCCGTGCTCCAGTCCAGCAGGATGAGATCGCGGTTCTGGCGCAAGGCACTGATTTCGCTCTCATAGCCGAAGATGAGAAGCACGTCCCCCGCTTCGAGACGGATGTCGAGCATGCGTTTGCGGATCATGCGGGAGCGGCGCTGGATGCCGAGCACGAGACAGCCTGTCGTGCGTCTGAAACCGATCTGCTCGATATTGCGTCCGATCATGCGGGAGCCTGGCGCGACGACCGCTTCCGACAGCATGATCGAGCTGTCCTGCGACACATCGCTAGCGGAGAATGCGCCGATGTCGAGCATGCCGCGAAGATATTGCGGTCGGGTCTTCAAAAGCGCAGACAGCTGAGACCGCGTGGCCGCGACGATCAGCACATCGCCAGCCTCAAGCCGCTTTTCGAACGGCGGCAGGAACGAGGTTTCGCCGCTCTGGACCATCCGAACCGTAACCTCGCGCAGCTGTGTGTAGAGCCCGGCCATGGGTTCTGCCCCCTGCAACGGGTGGCCGTCCGTAATCTGGATCTGCGCAATATATTGCTGTCCTGAGGATTGCAGCGCCGGTTCTTCGGACTCGCGTTCCGGGATCAACCAGGGTCCAGCCACGACGATGAAAACCGCGCCGATCGCCGCGAGGGTGATGCCTGGTGTGAACTGGGTGAAGAAGGACAGGGAAAAGTCGGTCGTGCGTATAAGTACGTCGTTGACCAAAAGATTGGTGGAGCTGCCGATGAGCGTGGTCATACCCGCCAGGATGCAGATGAACGACAGCGGCATCATGTAACGTGAGGCGGTCACGCCGAGTTTGCCGCTCATGGCGGCCAGCACGGGAATGAACATTACAACGACCGGCGTGTTGTTCATGAACATGGACACACCGAACGCCACGGCGAAAACGAGCGCCAGCGTGCGCCGCGGGCTCTTCTCCAGTGCGCGGTTGATCGACACTGTCACACGCTCCATTGCACCGGTCTGGAACAGGCCTTGGCCGACCACGAGCAGCGCCATAATGGTGACGAGGGCGGGAGCGGCGAAACCGGACAGGAGCGATGCGCTGTCCAAGCCTTGTCCGGGCGGCGTGAACAGCACGCCGAATAGCATGAGCGTGAAGATCAGCCCGACACTGGTGGCCTCGATGGTGAAGCGCTCGCGGACATAGAGCACCACGCCCACCGTCACGATGGCGAAGACGCCCCACATCTGGAATGCCACGGGCAGAGCCCACATAGATTTCCTTGCCGCCTCGCTTGCCTCTTCCTCTCGCTATGGGCGATAGCTCTCCGCGACTTCAAGAGGTTTCGACCAAAGGTTCACGTGATGGCGGTTTGTGCGTTTCTGGGTTTGGGCGTGATGGGCTTTCCTATGGCAGGGCATCTGCGGAATTGCGGACACACGGTCCGCGTATGGAACCGGACCGAAAGCCGCCGTCGCGAATGGGAAGGCAGATATGGTGCCGGTGCATCCGAATTGTCGGCCGAAGCCGTCAAAGGTGCGGACTTCGTCATGATCTGCGTCGGCGCGGACAAAGATGTCCACGCCGTCGTGGACGCGATCGGGCCATCGCTGTCGGCGGGAACTATCGTCATCGACCATACGACGGCCTCCCCGCAATGCGCGCGGGACATATCGCAATACTTGGCGGAGCGGGGCGTCGCTTTTCTTGACGCGCCCATCTCCGGCGGACAGTCCGGTGCGGAGAATAGGACACTGTCGGTTATGTGCGGCGGGGATGCGGATGCGTTCAAGACCGCGAAACCGGTCATGGAGAGCTATGGGCGCACGATCACCTATCTCGGCGCGGCCGGGGCGGGGCAGACCGCCAAATGCGTCAACCAGATCTGCATCGCGGGCACGTTGCAAGGTCTGTCCGAAGGCATTCGCTTCGCGCAGGCGGCGGGGCTCGATCCGGAGGCCTTGCTGTCCGCGATCGGTGGCGGTGCCGCGCAAAGCTGGCAGATGGACAATCGCCTACCGACCATGTTCGCCGACAAATTCGATTTCGGGTTCGCCATCGACTGGATGCGGAAAGACCTCGCCATCGCACTGGAGGAGGCGGAACGGATGGGCGTGGCGTTGCCGGTCGCCGCACAAGTGGACGCCGCCTATGAGCGCGTGCAGGAAATGGGCGGCAGGCGGCAGGATACGTCCGCGCTGATCCGGAGTTTGCCGGAGGTAGAAAGCAAGTAAGCACTGTCCTGTCCCCGGCACTTATTGCCGGGGCCTGTCGTCGGCTTGGTCCACAAGACGAGAAGACCCTCTCGCCCTCGTCTTGTGACTTTCAACGAGACCAGACCCCGGCAATAAATGCCGGGGACGGGCCTTGGTTTATCCCGCTCTCAACATCTCCGCCGCGCGGATCGCACCGTAGGTCAGCACTGCATCGCATCCCGCGCGCTTGAACGCCGTCAGCGTTTCCAGTAGGAGCGCGTCGCTGTCGCCCCAGCCATTGGCCGATGCCGACCGGATCATCGCGAACTCTCCGCTGACCTGGAAGGCGAAGGTCGGCACGGCGAACGCATCCTTGATGCGAGATCGGAAGAGCAACTGCCCGAGGTACTCGCTGATGACACCATTCGTGCAATTGTCTTCACGGCTAAGGGCCTTGCAAACTTCTCCGCTGGCATGAATCTCAGGCAAATCCCCG
>JBCCCX010000136.1:0-9461 GCA_039033275.1 Pseudomonadota bacterium
CGATCTGGTCCGGTGACGAGAAGAACCGACCGGACGCCCCCTTGGACTTGTAGACCGCCAGATAGCCTTGACTGTTTCCGTCGGTCACGTCGACCCCGCCGGCCAGCAGGTATTTTTTGTCGAGGAAGACGACCGAGTCGCCGAAGAATTGCTCGGACGAGGGCAAAGGCGCCTCGATCGTCTGGACATAGGACCAGCTGCCTTTCTTCAGGCGGAAAGTGTGTAGGGCTCCGGGGCCCGTGTCGAAGCTGTTGGTCTCCCCGATGACGGCAACCTTGGCATCGTCGCGCAAGGCAATGTTGGAGGATTGGGACCGGGCCCCGAAATTGCCCCGCGCGCGAGGATTGGGGGCCGTCAGCGTTTGGCGATAGGTCCAGGTCTCGTTTTCCAGACGATAGACGTGCACTTGGCCCGCGAACCGGAAATCCTGGCCTCTCGGATCCGTCTGACCTGGGAAGTCGCGGTCGTCCGCGGCGGCGACGAACAGCCACCCGCCGGCGGCATCGACACCGGCTCCGAAGAGGTCGCCATCGGGTCCGGATCCCGTTCCGGGGAGAAGAAGCTTCTGTGTCTGGGCATATTCGCCGTCCGCCCCTTTCCGGTAGATATAGACAGCGCCGTCGCTGACCTCGCCCCCGTCGCGCATCGCCGACTCACGCGATGCTCCGACGAAAAGCCAGTCTTCCCAGCTGTCCGAACTCACGGCAAAACCATCCCCGCCTGGGGAGGCCACCCCATCAGGATCGTCGCCGATCAAGGCGGCATCCGGCTGGAGCGTGGTCTGTGCCCACGCCTGCCCAGTGGCGATAATGCTCCCGCATAGGAGTGTGCCAGCAAGACGCCGCGCGGTTTTGAGGTTTGCAAAAGTAAAGCTCATGACATGATCCTTTGGGTTGTCGGAACTGTCGCCCATCGCGTGTCTGGCGAAGGCCTGTCCTGATGGAGAGGCGATGAAAAAGTGATTTTTTCCTGTTTTCTTGCCGACACCCGGCCGAGGCACCCTGTCGCTGGGCTGCATTCCCGATGGCTTCATATCCAAGGCTATGCTTTGTGCTCAGCGAGGGAGGGCCGGTAGGCAGACTGCGATGATGGGATCAGACCTGCATACTTGGAAAGACGTAACGACCTTCAGGCTCGACGAGATGAGGGTCGACGTCCTTCGCGGCACGATCAGCGCGGGGGATGTCGTCGTCGCTCTCGAACCCAAGGTCATGGCCTTGTTCCAAGCGCTCCTGGAAGCGCCGGGCGAGGTCCGCTCGCGCAAGGCGCTGATCGACGCGGTCTGGCGCTGCGATCACGGATCCGACGAAAGCCTGACACGTGCCGTCTCGATTCTCAGACGGTCTTTCAGGAAATTGGACTGCCGCCGAGTCGCAATCGAGACGTTTCCCAAAAGGGGATATCAACTTGTTCTGGATGGGGTCCGGCCTGTACCGGATGTTGCCCTTTCCGCGAACCGATCGGCCACGCCGCCGCATCACACCATCCCTGCGGGGCCGGACAGGACGCTTGAAGAGGGGGCCGATGCTAGGCGGGAGTCCGCTCCCCGCGCCAAACCCCTGATGATGGCGTTGGGGATTGTCGCCGTCATGGCAGTGGCCGCAAGCGGGTTTCGTGTTGGCGGCCCGTCATCGGATGAACCGCCCCGCGACGCGTCGGCCGATGCGCGTCTTTCCGAGACGATCGAAAAGAATGCCTTCCAAGTGTCCGAATTCGAGAGCCTGGACATGACCGATCGGACGGAGCGTTTCGCGAAAACCTTGCGCCACGGCCTCGCGAGCTATCTGCTGGACAGCCGCCTTCAGGTCCGTCTGGACAAAGCGCCATCGGCCAAGACGGACACCGAGTTCGTCATCGAAGGGACGGTCGCGACGGATTCTGTGGAGGTCCGGGTCGTCCACACGGCGACACGCGACATCCTGTGGTCAAGCCCTTTCAGACGAAGCGGTTCGGACGATACGGCATTTGGTGACAGGATTGCTTCGACCACGTCCAACGTCATGCAATGCTTTGCCGCGAGCCGTTCGCTCGACTACGACTCCAGCCCCCGCGTGCTGGCGCTCTATGCGCGACATTGCGAGATGTCGGTGAAGGGTGATTCCGTCAAACTTCAGCGGAACATGGAGGAAATCTTCCGTGCCGAACCCGACAATCCCAAGGCCATGGCCCTTTATGCCAATACGCTGATGCGCGAATCGTTGCGGGGTGACTTCATGACACCCCAGGAGAGGCGGTCGATGAAGCGCGAGGCCGAGGCCCTGTTCGAGAAACTGGACGCGGACGGATTCAGTGACACGTTCAAGACCCTGACAAGCGCCCGTCACAATGATTGGGCCCAGGACCTCGCGGAGGCCGAGAACAGCCTGCGAGCCGCGCACATTGCAGAAGCCATTCCGGGACGTGCCGCGGTGTCATACGCCAATTTCCTGCGGCGTGTGGGCAGGATCAGGGAGGCGGCCGCCCTCTACAAGGCGCTCTCGATTGCCCGCCCCTCGGACGTGCGAATGATAACGCGTTACGGCTGGATGATGTCCGTCCTGGGGGACGAGACTGAAGGCGAGGCGGCCTATTCCAGAGCCAGCAAGCTGAATGCCGACTGGCAAGAACTGCATGCGCGCCGGTCCCAATCCCTGACATATTGGGGCGATCCGGAAGTCGCGCTGGAGGCTCTGGACAATCTTCGGGGAGCTGCATCGAAGAGCGCGGAGTCGATCGCTTGCACCCGGGCGTTCCTCATGCACAAGATTTCAAAGCAGCCGACAGGAGACGACTTCCAGGCCGCGTGCCATTGGCAGATCGGGGATTCGCCCTGGTGGGTGGCCCGCATGCATGTCGGTCTGGGCGAGTTGGACAAGGCATTCGAGGTCATGCGGGACGAAGACTGGTCCCATCCGGGCAGCACGATCATCTTGTTCTACAAGGACATGCACATGGTCTGGCAGGATCCACGCTTTTGGGATTTTGCGGAGCGACAGGGTCTGAACCCGTACTGGCGGTCCCAGAACGCGTGGCCGGATTTCTGTTCCGACCCGCGATACGCGGTCGATTGTCCATCCCTGTCAGAGGCGGCCATGAAGCGTGCCTTACGCGATGCGGACAACCCACTGCAAAGATGATCCGAAACCCGTATGCGGTTTGCGAAAGTCCCTCTTGGACGGCTAGGCGGACTGCGTTAGACGGCTGCTCGCCTAGCGGCAGACGATTGCCGTGGGGGGTTAGCTCAATTGGTTAGAGCCACCCGCTCATAACGGGTTGGTTGGGGGTTCAAGTCCCTCACCCCCTACGCATCGCGCCTTGCAGTCGTTCTGCGTGCCTCTGCTGTAGATTGTTCGCGAAAATGTGGCCGGGCGGCGGGACGCGCGTGGGGTCAGCCCACCGCCCGGAGGTTGGACCGCCCTTTCTTCCTGCAATGGCCGTCCAGGAAATTGTCGCACGTATTGCACGCTGTGCCGATCGTCACGTCCTTGAACAGACCGCCGAAGAACTGGATCAGGCTGGCCTTGTCGAGCACATGGTCGACTTCGAGATCGGACGCGCAGCTCTGCCGCGCCAGCGAGATGTTGTGAGAGATGACGGCCAGGGGTGCATCGCCGCGCAGCAGGTTGATGACTGGAACGGTGCGCGGCACGGTCAAAGTGCGAAGCAAGCTGTTGCATAGCAGCACGAAATCGTAGCGCGACGTGGCCAGCTGGGTCAGCGCGGCCTCGAAGCTCGCAGCCTGTTCCACCTCGGCCCGCACGGGCAGGGAAAGCGACAGGGCGCGCCGGACGACCGAGAGCTCATTCGGATCGGGGTCAACCAATAGGACCTCGAATACTTTCGGTTCTCTGGGAATGTAGGCGGATGAACGAAAGACCATGCCTACGGATACGGTCAGACTGATTAACTTCCGGTGAAAACAAAGTGCATTAAGAATATATGCAATCAGGAGTGGCGGAAGACGCTGCTCAAGCCGACCCGCCGAAAGCCGATAGCTGTTCCGGGCTGATCCCGATGCGGGCCAGCGCCTGCACCCACTTAGTGTCCATGTCGTCCCCGAAGACAAGCGCGTCGTCCCCGCCAACGAGCAGCCAGGCATTTTCGGCGATTTCGGCCTCCAGCTGGCCCGCCCCCCAGCCGGCATAGCCGACGGCCAGCATGGCGCGGTCGGGCGCGTCCTCTCCGACCAGGGCTTCGAGCGCGTCCTTGGTCGTGGACAGACCCAGCGTGTCGGACACTTTCAAGGTCTGGTCGTCGCGGAACCAGTCCGCCGTGTGCAGCACGAAGCCGCGGTCGATGTCCACGGGGCCGCCGTCCAGCACGGGCGCGTCGGCGACGCGCGGCGTGCCGTCCACACCGACATGATCCAGAAGATCGGAAATGACGAGGTCCATCTTGGTGCGGTTCACCACCAGACCCATCGCCCCGGACGCATCGTGCGCGCACAGAAAGATGACGGTCTTGGAAAAGCGCGGATCGCCCATGGCGGGCGTCGCGATCAGGTACTGGCCGCGATAGCTCGGATAGTCCGTTGCAGGCTCCATCCCATCCATGTGGGAAGCCCGCGCTTGATTTCAAGAATTGCGCGAACGGTCGCCGCATGTCAGGATTATCGAACAACGATAACCCCTTCATTCTTGCGAAAGACCCCGAGATGACCATCGAAACCGGACAGTCCGTTCCCGAAGCCACCTTCATGACGATGAGCGCGGACGGGCCCGCACCCATAAGTGGGTCCGACCTGTTTTCCGGCAAGCGCGTCGTGCTGTTCGCCGTGCCGGGCGCCTACACGCCGACCTGTTCGGCCAAGCACCTGCCCGGCTTCAAAGAGCACGCCGCAGACTTCAAGGCCAAGGGCGTGGACACGGTGGCCTGCACCAGCGTCAACGACGTATTCGTCATGGATGCGTGGGGGCGGGACCAGGAGGCCGACGATGTAGTCATGCTGGCGGACGGAAACGGCGCGTTCGCCAAGGCGCTCGGCCTGGAGATGGACGGCACGGCCTACGGCATGGGCACGCGGTCCCAGCGATACGCCATGGTCGTGAACGACGGCAAGGTGGAGCAGCTCTTCGTGGAAGGCCCGGGCGAGTTCAAGGTCTCCTCCGCCGAGCACGTGCTGGAAAACCTCTAGGGGCGCGCAGGGAAAGGAAAGCCCATGGAAATCGGTCAGCTTCTGGTTCTGCTCCTCGTCGGGCTCGTCCTGTTCTTCGTCCTGCGCGCGGTCACGGTCGTGCGGCAGGGGTGGGAGTATACGGTGGAGAGCTTCGGGCGCTACACTAAGACTCTGAAGCCCGGCCTGACCTTCCTCGTGCCTTTCTACCAGCGCGTCGGCCACAAGGTGAACATGAGGGAGCGCGTGATCGACGTGCCCTCCCAGGACGTCATCACCAAGGACAACGCCATGGTCACGGCCGATGCGGTGGTCTTCATCCAGGTGCTGGACCCGCGCAAGGCCGCCTATGAGGTCAACGATCTCGACCATGCGATCCAGAATCTCTGCCTGACCAATGTCCGGACCGTCGTCGGCTCCATGGACCTCGACGAGGTCTTGTCCCGCCGCGACGAGATCAACGCCCGGCTGCTCACGGTCATCGACCAGGCGACGGATACGTGGGGCACAAAGGTCACGCGCATCGAGATCAAGGACCTGTCTCCGCCGGCCGACATCACCCAGGCCATGAACAAGCAGATGAAGGCGGAGCGCGAGAAGCGCGCCGAGATCCTGGAAGCCGAAGGCCGCAAGCAGAGCCAGATCCTGCGCGCCGAAGGCGAAAAGGAGTCGGCCGTGCGCGAAGCCGAAGGCCGCCGCGAGGCCGCCTTCCTCGACGCCGAAGCCCGCGAGCGCGAAGCCCAGGCGGAAGCCAAGGCGACGCAGATGGTCAGCGAGGCCATCGCGGCCGGTGACGTCAACGCCATCAACTATTTCGTGGCGCAGGACTACGTCAAAGCCTTCGAGAAGTTGGCCACCGCGCCCAACCAGAAGACGCTGATCGTGCCCGCCGAGTTGGGTTCGCTCGCGGGCACGCTGGCGGGCGTACAGAAGCTGATCGACAGCGGCAAGGACTAGCGCCGTGGTCGAACTCCTGTCCCAGCTCACCGCCTGGCACTGGCTCATCCTCGGCGTGGTCCTGCTCGGCCTGGAGCTGCTGACCGGCTCCACATACATCCTCTGGCCGGCCGTCTCGGCGCTGGCCGTGGGCGTGCTGCTCTTCATCGCGCCCGGCCTGGGCTGGGAGATGCAGATGCTGCTCTTCTTCCTGCTCTCCGTGGCGACGCTCATCCTGGGACGCACCCATTTGCAGCGCCTGGTCAAGGGCGGCGAGCCCTCCGACCTCAACGATCCGGGCCTGGCCATGATCGGCCGCCAGGTGCGCGCCGTGTCCGACTTTTCCGGCACGGAAGGCCGGGTGAGCGTCGGCGACACGCAATGGTCCGCCCGGCTGGAAGCGGGCACGGCAGCTGCGGGAGACCTGCTGCGCGTCCGCGCCGTCCAGGGCGCGACGCTGATCGTGGAGCCTTAAGCGCCGCACCCTTGCCGCACCTTTGCCACGCACATCCTCTCTCGACGCCCGCCCGCGCGCGGCCTAAAGCCCGTCCCATGCAACGCGCGCTCCCGATCCTCGCCCTCGTCCTGGCCGCCGCCGCCCTGTCGGGCTGCGGCATACGCGGCGGGCTGAAGACGCCGCCCCCGCTCTGGGGGGACGGCACGACCGGGCAGGTGCCGACCGAGACCACGACCGCCGAGAGCCAGGACACGGCCGACGATCCCATCGACCAAAGCCCCATCGGCACCGACCCGCTGCGCGAGCCCGAGGACGAGGACTTCGGCTACGGCGTCGACGTCACCCGCGCGCCTTAAGGTCCGGCGGGAACCCCGATGCGCCATTTCGAGGTCCGGGACGGAGAGCTGCACGCGGAAGGCGTGCCGCTATCGGCTATCGCCGCGTCTGTGGGCACGCCGGTCTATGTCTATTCCTCCGCCACGCTGGAACGCCACTACCGCGTCTTCGCCGACAGCTTTTCCGGCATCGACGCGCTGGTCGCCTATTCGGTCAAGGCCAACAGCAACATCGCGGTCTTGCAACTGCTGGCCCGGCTGGGCGCGGGCGCGGACGTGGTGTCCGGCGGCGAACTTGCCCGCGCGCTGATCGCCGGCATTCCGGGCGAACGCATCGTCTTTTCCGGCGTCGGCAAGACGCGCGCCGAGATGGCAGCCGCGCTGGAGGCGAACATCCACGTCTTCAACGTCGAAAGCCTGCCGGAGCTGCACGCGCTCAACGCCGTCGCCCTGTCCAGATCCGTCCGCGCGCCGGTCGCTTTCCGCGTCAATCCGGACGTATCGGCCGGCGGGCACGAAAAGATCAGCACCGGCAAGAAGGAGAACAAGTTCGGCATCGCCTGGTCGCGCGCCGAAGCCGCCTATGCGGAGGCCGCGTCCCTGCCGGGGATCGAGGTGGTCGGCGTGGACGTCCATATCGGCAGCCAGATCATTGATCTCGCCCCGTTCGAGGCCGCCATCCGCAAGGTGGCGGGCCTGATCGGGCGCCTGCGCGAACAGGGGCACGACATCCGCCTGTTCGACATTGGCGGCGGTCTGGGCATTCCCTACGGCGACAATAACCGCACGCCGCCCCCGCCGGCCCAGTACGGCGCGCTGGTGAAACGTCTCACGGCGGATCTGGGCGTGCAGATGGTGTTCGAGCCGGGCCGCATGATCGCGGGCAATTCGGGCGTGCTGCTGACCGAAGTGCTCTACGTCAAGGCGGGCGAGGATCGCCGCTTCCTCGTCATCGACGCCGCCATGAACGACTTGCTGCGCCCCGCCCTCTACGACGCCTTCCACGACATGGAGCCGGTGCGCGCGCCGGGGCCGGATTACCCTTCCGCGACCTACGACGTGGTCGGCCCGATCTGCGAGACGGGCGACACGTTCGCGCGCGGCCGCGACATGCCGGAGCTGGCGGCGGGCGACCTCGTCGCGATCCATTCCGCCGGGGCCTACGGCGCGGCGCAGAGTAGCCAGTACAATACCCGCCCGCTGGTCCCCGAAGTCATGGTGCGCGGCGACCGGTTCCAGATCATCCGCGACCGCCCGACCATCGCCGACATGCTGAAGACGGAACGCCTGCCGGACTGGTAGTCACCCCTCCTTTCGTTCGGGCAGCCGCGACGGTCCTGCCGGGCATCGTGTCCGCGGCCTTTGGTCGTTGTCGCGGCTCATGAAACGAAGTGACACGCGCGCGGACCGTGCTCCCCGAAGGAAACACTTTGGGAATTACCTCTTTTACGGCGAACAGCGGTCCGCGCCCCGAAAACCTCGGCCGTTCACCGGAAGGATCGTCGCCGGGCCCCGTGGGCACACCGGCCAGTGCGGGCGTCACCCTCCCTACAGGCGGGAGGCCCCGTCAGGCGATAGCGGGCGACCGTCGCTTTCGGCGCGGCCGCCATATGCGCCGGGATGGTCAGGGGTGCATCACGCCGCCTTAGGGGGCGGCCCGACTCACGGCGCACTGTCCATCCCGATCCTCCGGCTCCCGCCCGGACGCCAAGGCCGCGTCGTAAGACGGCCCCCACGCCGGAAGGGTGCGGATGCACCCCCACAGGCTCCAGGCCCACCAACCCGAGGTCTACGTAACCCCTCGTGTCTGGGGTGGGTGCGAGCAATATGGACGCATTTCAATGGGGCGGGGATACGATTTTCGGGACGCGTGCGAAAACAACGGATTGTGGGGCGTTAGCCCGAGGATGACGGCGCCCACCGGCAAAAGGGCGGCTCACGGAGCGAGCGGCATGCACGCGAAAGCGTTTGCCCCCGATCGAGCCGGGGGCGGGCTGGGGCAAATTTTCGCGAATGGCGAAAATAGCGAAGCGCCGTAAGCGCTGCGAACGGACTCATGCGACGTATGGGGTGACTGGATGGATTCGGGAGATGGACAGGCCGATCAAGTCGGCCTGAGCGGGGAGGAGAAGCGGTCTTCACACTTACAAACGTCCGCTATCCCGAAAGCGCTGCCTTCAACCCCTATCCGCTCTCGCCGATTTGATCAGCGGATTAATCTCCCGTCGGCAACTAATATGAAATAGAAAAATCCTCAGGTGCTATTTTCTGGGAAAGGTTGATTAAAACTCAAGCCAGTCAGATCTTCAACGAAGTTATTCCACAACTGCAACTCTAAGTCCGTGATGACACCATCGGCTTTTATGATCTCCAATCCGGATGCGATGAATGAGGCTTGTCTGTCAGGTGCCAGTTGAGCCACGTCGTGCAGCGCTTGCTCGATTTCTTCACTGCCTGGTCTCATTCGCCCATAATACCTAGACAATGCAGAATAACCTTGATGGCTTAGTAGAAAGCCAAGTTTTTCCAGCCTGCCGTTAAGGTATCTGGCTCCAACCTCAATTTCGGAGTCGCAGAAGCTACCATCTGCTAAGCTAAGGCCTGCAAGCAGAATGGCTTCTGACCGAATAGCGCTTCTAAC
>JBCCCX010000137.1:0-9222 GCA_039033275.1 Pseudomonadota bacterium
CGAGTGGACGGAAGCTGCTTACCTAAGCGATTGTCCGCTGCTCAAAGATTGACATCAGTTTCCTCGCAACTTAACTGCCCCGAACCTTCGGGCGCAGCGCTGACTTGCGATAATTGTAGAAGAAGAACCATGACTGTTTTGATTAATAGCGATTACAGAAAGCGTTTCGAAGCTGTTGCGAAGAGAAATCATGAACGGTTTTTGAGACTTCGTGATGATCTTGACGCAATAGCACAAGAGCGAGAACTAACACCTCAGGAGAAAATGTTGAGCGATGAGCTTGAAACCGCTATCACGCCTACCGAGGAAGATCTAGCATACTAGTCTTAGGCTCAGGTTTAGCTTCTGGGCCTCGCGCCACAGTACTTGACGCTGCCGCTCGCTCGGTCTCGGTAATCCGCCGGTGCAACCTCTCCGTCGTACAGCCGTCGTCGGCGTAATCGACTGGGTCGCCTCCCACTGGCTCGCTTGTTCGCCCGCGTGGTCGCCGACTATTCGCTCGTGCGCCTCGGGTGCGTATCGCTTTGATGTATTCTCCATGGTTCCGTTCTCTCTTAATCTGGAGCCTCCGGTGACCACAGGGCGCTTCACATCAACCAAATCACCACGCGTGGCAGCGCGTTCGAGCCGGCGGCGAAGGTCTCACGCTAGCGCTTGAACCGCCAGCCAACACCAAGGTAGTCTAGGGCATCAACCCGAGCGGGCCGATGCCGACTAAGACAGTTGCTGTCATCTTATTTACGAGCCGTTACGTCATGTACTCGGTTGCCAAGGCCCGGCTGACGAAGCGCGGGGACGTTTCCGTCGACTCAGCTTTCGACAATGAAAAGGCAACCTCTCGAACAGAGCCGTGGGATCAGTCTGATAAGAGCGACCTTGAGGGCGGCATGGAAACAGCCGTCAAGGAGATCGTCTCTGGCAGCTCAAAAAAGATCGATGCAGTTTGCGTTAGCTGCTGTCGCTATCTTGAGTCGACAACGCCTCTCGATCGTGGAATGCCGAACTCACGATATGGTATCATAGAAGAAAGTGCTATCAATCGCGCTTGGAAAGGATACGATCTGTATGGGCGGTGCCGATGGCATTTCCAGGAACATGGCATGGAGCCGGAGATTTTCGTTCAGACAGATGTCAATCTCGCAGCGCTCGGCGAATATCACTTCCGCCGAAACGAAAACACACTTGTCCCACCTGAAGACATCCAAGCGCTAATTGAAGCAGGCTACGATCGCCATACCGCCGCAGAACATATCGCACGACGGTCTTCGGTCGCGTATCTTAAATTAAGCGATACGATCGACGCGTCGATTTGTGTGGGTGGCGAAATTATCGATACGCTAGCCAACCCTATCTTCGGGTGGCGACGTCCACGGCGACTCTTCTACGATGGAATACGTGACAAATTCTCAGGCACCTGCCGCGTCCATCGGGACTGTTTTTCTGGCCTGATATCGTCGAAGGCAATCGCGGCGCGATTAGCGGAGGTAGGCATTGAGGCCCCACTTCACACCCTTCCACCGGATGATCCGATCGACTACATCATTGCTCATTACGCGGCACAACTCTGCGAGACGCTCAATGCAGTCTTCTTTCCCCAAGTAATTTCAGTAGGGGGTAGAACTGTTGAGGATAGAGGGAAGCGCGCCAACACGACGACCAGAGATATATCGGAGATCATTCTCCAATCGTTTCTCAACGAGATCTACAGCGACTACCTCCTACGGCGATATCCAAATCATGACGACATTACGCGGCGCCACGGGTACGGCAATCGACTAGATCGAAATATGCCTGACGTCGGATTTATCCAGCCAACTCGATCTGAATACCCTGTAGCATATGGTGGCCTATATTATGCAGGGAAGGAGGCTTTGTCTCCTAACATGGGCTCCGCGAATTCAAGGCGCAAAAATGTTTAAATATTTCTTGCCCTCTTCACTCTCATATGCCAATGAATAATAATATTAACTTTGGAGGCGGCGCAGATATTTATCTTCACATGCGAAAACGGATGGAAGAAGGTACTTTCGATCTGCTTGGTAAGAGAAGTATTGACGAGAATGACGATAGCGAAGTAGGGGCGGAGTTCCGCAAGGTGGCGCAGCGATATGGTACGACTGTGTCCGACCTGATGGAAATCCTCAATAACTCGAGTCCGACGCATTCGGCGCGGGTCGGCTTCGATCGGAAGATGATTGTCGAGGGCCGCACGCTGACGGGTCGGCGTATGAAGACGCCGAGAAAGTTATCGGTGTCCGGTGAAGTGAACGAGGGCCGAAGTGATGTCCGTCTTGCTGCTCGGGTTCCTGAGAAGTTGGCCTATGCATTCGAGGCCGTCAGAAGGAAGACCGACCATGCATCTCGGAAGGATGCGTTTACCGCCGCCCTGGCCCGTTGGCTCGAGCAAGACGAGGTCCCCGAAGTGCCACCAAATGATGGGCAGCCCGATATCGTCTTCCAGGTTCGCGTCGACCAAGATGTATTGGACGCCTTCGAAAAGGCCGCGGAAGAGACCGGCATGAGGAAGAAGGCGTTGATGACCCAAGTTATGCAGGGGTTTATCGATGGGCTGAACCCAGATGGAGGCTAGTACGATGCTACGCTGCGGCCCGCAGGGAAAAGACCTCAGGATCGGATGCCGCCCGTAGACGTATGAGACGCGTGAAGAAGTTTGAACGGCCCTACTGGTTATACAAACATTTGCGCCGTTACATAAAGTGGACGAATGTTAAATGCGGTGCACAGTCAGCAGCCGGACATGTGTGGCTCTGCTCCTCAAGCAAATGATGATGCACGATCGGGTCGCATCCCCAAGTGCGTGCGGGAAAATTTCGTAGGTTTCGTCCCCAAGTAGACCGACTGCGCGTCACAGATAGCCTAGCAGCGTCAAGGTCAGTTCGGCAGCAACAATAGCGCCAAAACGCCGCACTGGTTCGAATTCAATATGAATGTTGTCCTACAATCGTATCTATGTTGTTCATCACAACGCGAAGGGAGGGCGCGTGATGGACTCAAATTCGGACAAGAGGGTGAGCTCACCAATCCCAACGGACTTGCTCAGAACCGACCCTAAAGGTCAGGAATCGACGGCGATGGTTCTTGCGGAGAGTGCTGCAGGTGGTGGAGTCGGCGGAGGAGACTCTTCACGAAGTGTTATTTTTACGAGGTACGAGGAGTGGAAGTACTGCCTCACCTGTGGCCAGACCGCCATCGACCCATGCAAGCTCGGAGAGCCGCCTGAAGGGCTCGGACTGGTCCCAACACGACGGCTCGCCCCGCCCATGGTGGCCATCATCCGGGGGCTTCCGGATGAAGCGCTACTCCTAAAATCTGTGGCCTGCCAAATCGGGCGCGCCTTGGCAGAGATCGGTCTCGCGCCGCAGGAGGTCCGGCGCTTCGTGCTCAACAAGCTCGTTCATGCCGACGAGGCGGGGATCGCGCTTCAATGGCCGGATGGAACACTGATGGAAATCACCGTCGAGTTCGTCGAAGAAGTCTTTGACGGCCGTTCGCAAGTGGAGCGGCCTGTGAGCGTAGACTGGAGCGATGAGATCATCGCCTCAGATCGTGCAATCCGCGATCTGATTAAGCGGGCCGTGGCGGGCCAGGTTCGCACGGTCCCGGATCGCCGCTGGGCGGGGCGGTTCCGTCTGATCCTGATGGCGCTGGCTGTTCCGAGCTTCGATGTCGACGTGCGGGACTGATCTCCGAACATACCACCGGGACTCTGCCAGCGGCCTCGCCGCCCTCGATGCAAATCGGGGGCGGTTTTCCTGTGGAGGGCGTCGGATGTCTCTATCTATGCTTGCTTTGGTTCTGCTCGTTTCGACTCTGTCGAACGTGGCTGGCATGGCCGCGCTCAAGCAGGCCGCCGCCGGTGGTCACGCGATCTGGGCAATGATTGGCGCGGCCTGCTGGGTCGGGACGGCCTGTCTGACATTCATTGCCTTGCAGGATCGCCCTCTTGTCTTCGTGTCGGTGGTCTCGACCGGGCTCTCGGTAAGCGCCGCAATCCTCATCGGGCATCTTGCCTATGGTGAGCCGCTTCGGCCCGCGCATCTGATCGCCTTGGTGCTTTTGTTCGCCGCGATCGTGCTCAACGCCGTCACGACCTGAACCGCGCGGATTGCGCCCGGACGCTGCCAGCGGGCTCCACAAGCCTGTCCCAGACCCGAGATATCCGCCGGACGTGATCCGGCACCATCTAGGGAAAGGACAGTCGATGGTCATTCACAACCCCATGGGATCGGGTCGGGCGCAGTCGCGCCGCATCCGCACCAACTGCTGGCGGGAGGGCTCATGACGCCGCGCCCTGACCGTAATGCGCCGCTCTGGACGGTGGCGAACCTCCTATGGATCGCGCAGACCTTCGACCGGCAGGTCAAGCCGAAGCTCTTCGTCATCGCGATCATCTCGGCTGTCATGTCGGCCTTGGGCGTCTTACAGCAGTTCGACAATCCAACCTTCGCCGATCTCATGTTGTCCGTGGTGATCGGCGGCGCGTTGCTGGCGATTCTGGCCATTTTCTGGACGGGGGCATGGCTGGCGCCGGAACTCGCTGGCAAAAACGCGATGCGTGTTTACCTTGTCGTCGCGGTGCTGGGATTCCTGGCCTGCTTCGGCGTCTCGACCACGGCCAATCTGAGCGCCACCGGCGGCGTCGCCTCCCTGCAGATCGGCCAGAAAGAGGAGATCGACCGCTTCGACAATGAAGGCGCCGAGGCGGCGCTCTATGTCGATCAGCTGGTTGTCGCGCGGGATGCCATCGCGGCACGGGCAGAACTGGCGCGGCAAGCGGAAGCCGACGAGATCGCCGGGCGTGGACCAACAGGGATCGGGGGCGTCGGATCGGTCTCGAACTCCTTCGGGGCCGCCCGTGTCATCTACACGACAGCGGCGGCGTCTTTGGATACCGTGCTCGTCCGGGCTCGGTCCCAAGTCGAAGCGCTGGCCGCGACGGTCGCCGAGATGCGCGTGGTGCAGGCCGATGGCACGCTGTCGCCCGAGGAGCGCGCGACCCAGCTCAAGGTCCTGTCGAGCCGGGCCGCGGGCGATATCCGCGGGCTGCTCGCACTCGATCCGGCGCGGAGCATCCAGGCTGCCGCCGACGCAATCGCCGTCGGGGTCCCGCCGCGCAGCCAGGCCAGCGCTTCGTCCCAGGCCCGCATCACCGAGATCAGTGCCGATATGCGCGCCTTCGCAAACACTCTACGGGTCGAGGCGGATCGGATCGCGACACTCACGCCTGAAGTACCGGAGCAGGTTACGCGCAGCCACACCGAGGTCCTGATCGCCGCCGCGTGGCGGATGCCGGCCCTGCTGATGGTCGCCATCCTGCTCGATGGCTGCGGCTGGATCGCGATTGGGTGGCGCGTGGCCATCTATTCGGCGGTCAAGACCAAGATGCGGGAAGAGGAGGAAGAAGACGTGCCGTCTTATGTGACGGTCATGGACCTCTGGCGCGTTGCCGGGTTCGTCGACGCGATCACCGAGACCCGCAACCGCGTCGAGAGGGCCGATGGCAAGCGACGTCGCCGCAATCCGCCCACCCGGTCCAAGAAGCCCAAATTGCCGCGAAAACCGTACTCTCGGACGACGCGCATGCCGGCCAAGCCCGGCAAGGGGGAAAAGTCCGATGACTAGGTTTGCCCCGATCCTAGCCTACTGGCCCGTTCCGATCGCCACGTTGCTCTGCGGCTTCCTGGTCGTGGCCACGGCCGCCGAGCGCGTGGAGTTGCCCGACTGGCTGGTCGGGCTGTTCATCGAGGTGCCGGGGGATATTCCCCCGGCACCGGCCAGCCCGGAGCCGGATGCGCCACCTGCATCGCCCGGCATCTCCTATGCCCCCGCACCGGGTCGGGACGATCGCACCCCCCTGCCGTTCGTCTCCCAAGTCTTCGGGCTTGACGATCCCAACCTATCCACCAAGCTGTCCGGCGCAGGACCTGTGTTGTGGGACCACGCCGGTCAGGGGACTGGCGCGCTCATCGCGCGGGATGTCGTGCTGACCACGGCCCATCTCTTCGCCGAGGACGGCCAATGGTACGGGCCGTTCGGCCTGACCGAGAAGCCGCCCGCGCCGTCTGCGGGCCGCATCTATCTCGCAGCTTGTGGGCGGGCCTATGACTTTGCGGCGATCGAGCTGGGCAGCATGGCGCCGCGCAAGTGGCTGGGGCTCGACTACGCCATCGCGCGGCTCGTGGAACCGGCTTGTCGCGAGGCCGCCGTGCTTCCTGTCGCGCTGACGCCCGACGACTTGGTCGGTGCCGAAGACCAGATCATGCTGGCCATCTCGTCGCACCGCTATGCCGATCTGCCGCGCTATGCCGGCCATCCGCTCTACGCGGATCGCGGAACGGATCGCTTCTCTCGTTACGATGTCTTCGGCGTTCGCTGCAAAGCGACCGGGCGCGAGGATACCGGCGACGTAGCCGAAGGCTCAACGGCGATCACCGCAACGGAAGGCTGTGATGGGGTTCCCGGAGGCTCGGGCGGGCCACTGGTTCTCTCCCGCGACGGCGGCGCGAGCTATGCGGTGGTCGGGGTGGCCAACAGCTACCGCCCTGACACCGAATACAACAACTGGACTCGCATCGAAGGTGCCTTCGCCGCGCACCTCAGGCGCCTTGCGCCCACGATCCGCCTTCCAGACGCCCGCACCATCCGACCCGATCCGGCATCCCGAGAAGAAGACGGGTCTGTCCACGGCCCCAAGGGGCCGTGGGTGGCGATGTCGCCCTCCGGACAGGAGATCACGCGATGAACTGGCTCTTTGGCATGGGCGGGAACGGGGGCGGACAGCGCCCACCGAACGCGCTGATCGCAACCAGCGGCAAGTGGCTCGCAAGCTGCGTCGGGCTTTATGCGGCCGTCTTCTGGACGCCGGATGTTTGGGCGGTCTGGGACGACGACATCGCGGGCGCGATCCTCGCCCGCTATGAGGGTATGCTCGCCGTTGCGCTCTTCTGGTTGCTCAAGCTGGCCGCCTATCCCCTGATGTTCTTCGCCGTGCGCCTCATTCTCGGGGTGGTCTTCGTCACGCTCGTCATGGGCGTGATGAGCAGCCTGTTCCGGCGGCGCTGATGGCCTGGCCATTTTCTGGAACCCCGTCCTTGGGCGGGCGCGATGACAATGCCCGCAATCGCTTCGGATCGGCCGCATGGGCCGGCGCGCACCATATCGATGCAGCAAGGCTCTTTGATCAGCGCCCCGAGTCGATCTACGTGGGCCTCTTCGGCGGCAGGCCCGTCTATCACCATGGTCCTGCGGGGCTTTCGATCGTTGCCGGCGCGCGGGCCGGCAAGATGAGGGATGTCCTCGCTCGCAATTTGCTCACGGGGACATGTCTTAACTCCCTGATCTTCCTCGACCTCAAGGGCGAAGGCGCCGCCATCTCCCAAGACCAGAGTACCGACGGCAAATCCTGCGCCTATTGGGCGCCTGCGGGTCTCCATGGCCCGATGCTCGCAGACCGGATCAATCCGCTCGACTACCTCGTCATCGACAGCCCGACCCTCGTGGGCGATGCCAAGGTCCTCTGGGAGAACTTGATCGCCGCTTCGGGCGCTTCACGGGCGGATTTCTTCGAAGCTCGCGCCCGCGAGTTTGGCGAGGGTCTGACCCTGGCCGTCGCCGAGATCATGGGAACAGTCACCTTCCCGGCCCTCTACGAGGCCATCAATCACCTCATCGCCGGAGGCGAAGAGTGGCTCGATATCGCCTATCAGATGTCCAACTCGCGCTTCCCGCAGGTGCGGCGGCTCGAGGCGGAAATTGCGGAGGCGCGCAAGGACACCACGGGCGGCTTTCGCGGCATCATCGGCGAGCTGGCCAAGTCGGTCGCCTGCCTGTCCGACCCGATCCTGATGGCTTCGGTCTCGCCGCCCTATACGATGTCGCTCGCCGACCTCGTCGCGGGGGACCAGGCATGGCAGCTCTACCTCTGCCCTCCGGCTGAATACGTGACCGCCTGGGCGCTTGTTCTAAAGTCCTTCTTCGTTGGCGCGATGCTTTACAAGTCGCGCGCCCCAGGCGCCCGACGCATCATCTTTTTCCTCGATGAATGCGGGCAGCTCGCGGGCGGGACATCGGGCGGCTTTCCACTCGTTCCCCGTCTGTTCACTTACGGTGCCGGGATCGGCATCACCCCAGTCGCGGTCTTCCAGTCGGAGCGTCAGATGGCGACGCTCGGCCCAGAGGCGAAGGCGCTGATCCAGTCCAGCGCGGGCGCCAAGTTAATGTTCGCCCTGCGGGATATCGAAAGCGCGGAAGCCTGCTCCCGTATGCTCGGATCACAAACACTCGCCTATGACGATCATCTTGCCCAAGCCCGCGCGGAATACGCCCGCGCCAATGCCCTGACCTCGCTCATCTCGGGCGGCGATCCGATCCAGGCCAGCCTGGCCCTGTCGCAGCAGGGCTTCGAGGCCGAGCACCAGACCAAGCAGCAGCGCCAGCTCCGCCTGCCGGAGGAGGTCATGAATACGCCACCGGATCGCGCCTACCTCTTCCACGAGGACGTGCCCTATCCGATCTATCTCGAACGCCAGCCCTATTGGGAACAGCGTGACCTTGCAGGCCGATTCCATAGCAACCCGTACCACCCGCCCTTAGATCGCGTGCAGGTCCGCACCCGTTGGGGACGCCGCTGGCGGAAGGTCGTAACGCGCCCTGTCGAGCCGGAGTTCGCCCATCTGCCGCAATACCGCGACGGGATGCGATCCCGCCTGGAGGGCTGAACCATGGCCGATCCCAAAAACCCCATGCGACGCGAGCCGATCACGTATGCGGACGCTCAGCCGGACCTGCCGCGGAGCCCCCTGGCCCAACGGCTTGCGGAGCTACGCATCAGCCGGACCTTCGCCGGCGAGGCGGCGAATGGCGATTCCGCACACTGGCACGATCGGCCCACAAACCGCCCGGATGAGACCCGCGCGGACCCGCAGCCCGTGGCACTATCAATCGTCCACAACCGTCCACATCCGGCGCCGCGCCCGCGCTCGGACATCGCCGATGCGGTCGATGCTGAGGCCCATAACGCCCGCTGGGAGGCCGCGCGCCTCCAAGCCGCCCGCAACGCTCTTTCCCCACCCAAGCCAGGAGACCGATCCATGACCGACGACTACGACCAGGCCGCCGGCCGCGACGCGCCGAACCGCCCCACCGAGACGGTCCGCGAGGGCCCGCTCAAGGCCGCCATCTGGCGCAACGAGAGCGAGAACG
>JBCCCX010000138.1:0-9177 GCA_039033275.1 Pseudomonadota bacterium
CTGACGCCCAGGCCGACAGGCGTGAGCCGCGCGCGCGGTTTGCGAAATAGGCATCGGAGTCGTCCGCGCCGACCTCTTCCACGTGCCCTCGCACCCGGACCTGGCGGCGCTGCGTCTTCCAATGGAAGCATAAAGCGGCACGCGGAACAGCTCCCAGCTGCCGTCCCTTGGCCGACTCAGAGTTGGTGTAGAAGGCAAAGCCCTTGTCGCTCAGGCCCTTCAGCAGGACGATGCGCACATCCGGTTGCCCATCCGCATCCACGGTCGCCAGCGACATGGCGTTCGGGTCGTTGGGCTCTGTTGCCCCTGCACTTGCCAACCACCCATCGAATAGCGCGATCGGATCGGCCGCGTCGATCCAGTCCAGGTCGCGGGGCGTGTCATCCGAAAGATAGTCCGTCGCCGTCGGCGAGCCGGGTATAGAGTCCGTCATGAGGCCTATCCGTAGAGTGCGAGCAAGACGTCGAAAACTTGCCGCGAAGCATTCCGTTAAGCTTGTCTCTTAGGAGGTTGTTGACCTTCTGTCGCCAGATTTAGGTCCTGTTAATCAAGCCCTTGTGTCGCAGAGAAGGACACCGCCACCATGACCCGCCAGAAAGCGCTCCTCATTCTCGGATGCCCCATGAATGCGCGCGAGGCGGACATCCGTGCGGCCTGGCGCAAGAAGGCGAAGTTCTTCCACCCCGACAGCCCCTACGCCAATATCGGGGCTTTCATGCAGGCCAAGAACGCGTTCGAGACCCTCGTTCCGCCCGCCCCGCAATCGGTTCGCGTTCGCGCCGGAGGTCGGCGGTTCTAGCGGCGTCATAGGCGCTAACGATTTCCACCTCTTCGTCCCCGGCATTCATTGCCGGGATCTGATCTCGTGAAGGTCCATAAGATGAGAGCGGACAGGTCCTCGCCTCTTGTGAAGAAGGCCAAAAGCAGACCCCGGCGATAAACGCCAGGGACGGAGCTTTTAGGTGAGTGCCACTTCTGGAACCCAGGGTCCGCCAACACCTTCCCTTACCGGGTCGCGCCCGCTAAGCGCGCCGTCATGTCTTTCAACACGTTCGGCCGTCTTTTCCGCGTCACCACCTGGGGTGAATCGCATGGGCCTGCCATTGGCTGCGTGATCGACGGCTGCCCGCCACGCCTGGCCTTGTCCGAAGACGACATACAGCCTTTCCTCGATGCCCGTCGCCCCGGAACGTCTCGTTTCGTCACCCAGCGCAAGGAGCCGGACCGGGTGCGGATCCTGTCCGGCGTGTTCGAGGGCCTGACGACCGGCACGCCGATCAGCCTGATAATCGAGAACACAGACCAGCGCTCCAAGGACTATTCCGAGATCAAGGACCGCTACCGGCCCGGCCATGCCGACTACACATACGACTCCAAATACGGCCACCGCGACTATCGCGGGGGCGGGCGGTCCAGCGCACGCGAGACGGCCATGCGTGTTGCGGCCGGGGCAGTGGCGCGCAAGGTGATCGATGGCGTAACGGTGCGCGGCGCCGTCGTGTCCATCGGCGACCAGGACATAGACCGCGGCCGTTGGGACTGGGCGATGACATCGCAAAACCCCTTCTGGTGCCCCGACCCGGTCGCGGCACAGCGATGGGAAGCCTATCTCGACACGGTTCGCAAAAGCGGCAACTCCGTCGGTGCTATCCTGGAAATCGAGGCCGAAGGCGTCCCTGCCGGCTGGGGCGCGCCGGTCTATGCCAAGCTGGACGCGGACATCGCCGCCGGGCTGATGAGCATCAACGCGGCCAAGGGCGTGGAGATCGGCGACGGGTTCGCTGCCGGACGGTCCAAGGGAACAGACAATGCAGACGAAATGCGGCTCGGCGAAGACGGCGGGCTAGAATTTCTCGCCAACCATAGCGGCGGCATCCTCGGCGGCATCAGCAACGGCAACACGGTCACGGCCCGGCTTGCCATCAAGCCGACCTCCTCCATGCTGACCCCGACCCGCAGCGTGAACGCGCGCGGCGAGGAGGTGGAGGTCGTCACCAAGGGCCGTCACGATCCCTGCGTCGGCATCCGCGCCGTGCCCGTGGCCGAAGCCATGCTCGCCTGCGCCCTCGCCGACGCCTTCCTGATGCACCGCGCGCAGATCGGGTAACGCCTTATGTTGAACCTCCTGCTGATCCTGCTCGCCATAATCGGACTACTCGCGCTGGCGGCTTTCGTCGTTTCCAAGCGCCTGTCCGGAACGGATTTGCGGGCGTTCGACGTGCCGCCGCCGGTCTTCCGCGACGCGGATCCCGACAGCGACGGACTGGCGAAGGTCAATGACTATCTGGTGGAGAACTTCATCAAACCGGCGCAGGCCGCCAATGCGAAGACCGGGTGGGAGCACAAGCGCGAGCGCTTCGAACAGGCCGGCCTGGCGCGAACGGATCTGGTCGCGGAGTATCGCGACGATGATGTGCAAGTGGGCGGGCTGTCCGTGCCGGGCCGCTGGACGCTGCTGCCGGGGCACGATCCGGACCGGCGCATTCTCTACCTGCATGGCGGAGCCTTCACGGTCGGCTCGGACGTGTCGCACCGGCCAATCACATGGAATCTTGCCCGCCGCACGGGCTGTGCCGTGTTCGCGCCTAACTACCGGCTGATGCCGGAGAATTTGCGCCGCGACACGATCGAGGACTCCCGAGCCGCCTATCGCTGGATATTGGAGAACGGCCCGGACGGCCCGGCCCGCGCGCAGGCACTGGCGGTTGCCGGCGACAGTGCGGGCGGCAATCTGACCTTGATGATCCTCAACTGGGCGCGTGACGCGGGCCTTCGCCTGCCGGATGCGGCTTACGCGCTTTCCCCGTCCGTGGACAGCACGGCGGCTTCGCCGACCTTCCGGGAGAATCTGGAAACCGACCTCATGCTCCAACCGCTGCTGCGTCCGCTGGTCAAGGTCCCACGGCCTCTCCTGCTGATGGGAATGCGGCAGAGCGTGAAAATGAACCCGTCCGACCCGGATGTCAGTCCGGTCTTCGCAGACCTGTCCGGCCTGCCGCCCACACTGGTACAGGCCAGCTCGACCGAGATGCTCTACGGCGACGCGGTGCGATGGGTGAACAAGGCCAAGGCGGCAGGTTCTCCGGCCGAGCTGCAGAGCTGGTCGAACATGCCCCATGTCTTCCAGATCTTCGACGATGTCCTGCCCGAAGCGCACGAGGCGCTGGACGAAGCGGGCGACTTCCTGCGCCGACACGGGGTGGCGGCCGACGCGCGGCTCCCCGCTTAACAGGCCGACAGGTTTGCTTAACGGAAGCTGAACGCACGCCTCAGCACCGCTTCAAGGCGGCCCTTCTAGACGCATCTCATCGGCCCGGGAATCAGCCCGCACGTCGCAAGACAGGCCGAACCGACCAGGAGATGCGTCATGACGAATCCGTTCAAATCCCTGGCTGTCGCGACCGTGGCAGCCGCTGCCCTGTCCCTTCCGATGGCTGCGCAGGCCAACCCCTACAAGAAATGCGAGGATACCGGCACGGCCGTAGCTGGCGGTCTCGTGGGCGGAACGCTCGGCGCGGTGATCGGCGAGGAGATCGCCGGACGCGGCAACAACACGGAAGGCGCGATCGCCGGTGCGGTGGTCGGCGGGATTCTCGGTGCAGCCGTGGGCGACAGCGTCAGCGACTGCGAGAAATACGTCCAAGGCGACCGAGTCCACAGTACGGATTACCGCACGGTCCGGCATGACCGTCACTATAATCACAGGCGCCACTACAATCATAAGCGCCATGACAACCGTCGGTGGGACGGGCGGGGCCATGACCGCGGTTTCCACTATAATGCGCGCCAACACGACCGTGATCTGAGGCGCATTGACCGGCGCATCAACAATCTGCGCGCGGAGCGTCGCGATCTGAAGGACCGCCGTCGCTTCGAGCGCGGACGCTGGATCGACCGCCGCCTGGCCGACATCTCCTACGAGCTCGACTATCTGAAGGATGAGCGTCGTCGGGCCAAGCGCGCCTGGGACCGGAGCCGCCAGGTTCGCAATCGCCGGAACGACTACTATTACGACCGTCGCTGGTAGTCGCGGCTACGATATTCGCTGCGGGGGCGACCCCCAAACGCCGCATCCGCATCGAAGGAAGCCTCGGTCGTAAGGCCGGGGCTTTTGCGTAAGGGCGGCACCGGGATTCCCCTCTGGCTTGTGCGCAGGCATGAAGATTCCCCTTTCAGTAGCGCAACCGTTCAACCGCTGGGCGAAATATGGTTAACATGACCCCGCAGGATGCGAAAAAGGCTGGAGCCTCGCCATGACCCGTAACCGACTGATCGTCTCGAGCGTAGCTTTGTTGGGAGGCTTGTGGCTTCCGTCTTCGGCCATGGCGGGCTGCGCGACGCTGCGTCCAACCTGCCATAGCGTCGGCGCACCGCTAATCCACCGCGCCCCGACTATTCACCGCAGCCACGTCGTGCATCGGTCTCACTATGACCGGCCGGTTCTGTCCGCACCGGCCCACGCGGTCTGGCACCGCGAGGTGGCCGACTGCCCGCCCAATACGTCGCGCCAGTTCGATGGGACGTGTCTTCTGCATGGCCGGTATGGCTTCGGCGGCTATGGCCATTCTGGGATCGGCTTTTCCAGCCCGCACCGGACTTTCGGGTCCGGGCACCATACGTCCCATGCCCTGCATTCGAGCTTTCCCGTTCACACCTCCGGCTCATTCCTGCACGGAAGTTCTGGCCTGTATGGCGGCTTTGGCAGCCGCGAATACCTGCCCTGCCCGCCCGGCACGATCACCCAGCCCGACCGGACCTGCCTGGCATCGGGAGGCGTGGGTTTTGGATCGCATATCGGGCACGCCTCTTTCGCCCCGGCACTACCGGTTGCGAGCCACCAGCCCGTCTTCACCGGCCGGCAAGGCTTCGGCCATGAGTATGCGGCCGTGGGGGAACCCGTCCTGCCGCAGGCCTCCTTTGGTGACTACGCGCCGATCCAGCCGTCCCTGCCTCTCGCGGGCGCGGCACCGGGCCAGAGCATTGTAATCAACATCGACGGACCAGGCTACTGAGTCGACCCGGCCATGCCTCGAAGAAAGCATTAACTTTATTAACGCAAAATTCAGACTTCGTTCATGCCCGGACTGCTTGTTGGAACGGGCCTTGCCTCTGAACAGTTGTTAGAGGTGAACAGAATACCGGACCCGCAGGATCGCGGCGTCCGGGCCAGAGACGCCGAGGAGCCGATCATGATCAAGACCTTCGCCACCGCAGTCGCCGCGCTGGGCGCGCTCGCCTTCACGCCGAGCCTGGCGCACGCGCAATTTTACGGCCAGAGCGGCCCGAGCGACCAGTTCACCGGCGGTCTCGTCGGCGGCACGCTGGGATCCGTCGTCGGCCGCTCCATCGCGGGCAGCGGCAACCGCACCGAGGGCGCCATAATCGGCGGCATTGTAGGCGGCATCGCTGGCACAGCGGTCGGCAACAGCCGTTCCAACCGCGGCTACCGCAGCTACAGCCAACCCACCTACTATAGTAGCCCCAGCTACTATTCGCAGCCAACCTACTACCGCCCGCCGGTTCGTCACTACAGCCCGCCCGTGCGGCACTATAGCCCGCCTGTGCGGCACTACGCTCCGCCCGTCCGCTATTCGCAGCCGACTTACTACTCGCAGCCTCGCTACCACGGTGGATCGCGCAGCTCCAACGGGCGCGTCGTAGGCGGCCTGGTCGGCGGCACGGCCGGCTCCGTGATTGGCCGCTCCATCGCGGGCAGCGGTAACCGCACCGAGGGCGCCATCATCGGCGGCATTGTGGGCGGTATCGCCGGCACGGCTATCGGCAACCGCACGGACCGTCGCAGTTATGGCAGCTACGGCTATTCGCAACCCAGCTATCATTCCGCACCGCGCCGCACATACAGCTATGGCAGCACGCATCATGGCGGCTTCCGCAGCATCGGTCACAGCACGCAGGCCAACTGCCCCTTCGGCACCCGGCCCAGCCGCGACAGCTTCACCGGCTCGACCGTCTGCGTGGTGAACTGACTTTCCAGGCCGCTACAATACGACAAGGCCCGGCATCTTCCGCCGGGCCTTTTTTCGTTTAAGTGTCTAGCGGAAGCGAACCTTGGACATGAAGCCGTCATCCACGTCGCGTTCTGACGGATTGCCGTAGATTTCGATCTCGCCAATGCCGCCGGAATCCGCTTCGATCCGTTCCGTGGCATGGACGGACATCTCCCCCACGCCGCCCATTGTCGCCTCGACTTCGGCGCAGACCAAGTCTTGCGCATCGAGCGAGCCGACCCCCGCCATCTCTATGTCGAGACGGTCGCAGCGACCCGCCAAGGTCAGGTCGCCGACCCCGGCAATTTCCACATCGACATCGCCGTCGGTGAAGGCGGATACTGTGCCCGTCGCGACCCCCGTGACTTCGAGAGATGCGAGCTTCGGTAGGGTTACGATAGCCAGCACCGAAGAATTTCGGTTGTTGCGGCCCCAATTCTTGTTCTCGTCATCATTGTTGTCGAGCACGAGCCGACGGCCGTCGAGCTCGACATTGAGGTAGCGGGCTTCCTTTCGCGTCGCTTCCGTGCGGACGGAAAACGTGTCGCCCGCCCTTATGTCGAGTTCATAGACCCCCATGACCTCGATCTCGTCGAACCCAGCGAAGTCATAGGTCGCGACGACGTCGCGCGGTGTTTTGTCGTCGCGGTCACCCGCAAAAACGGAGCCTGCTAGTGAAAGCGATAGGGCTGTGGCTGCAACAGCGGCGATGTAGGGTTTCATGATCGTCTCCTTATTATCGGTAAACGATATGTAACGACATTTGTCGTGTCAACCCTTTTTCGGATCGGTCAGAGCGTTTCGTGGAAGCGGTAGGGCCGCCCTTGCGCCTCGCCCTGAATTTCGTCTTCCTGCATGACCACCCGGCCGTCGATGATCGTATGGGTCGGCCAGCCCGTGACCTCGCGCCCGTCATACGGGGTCCAGCCCGACCGGTTTGCTTGGTCTTCGTCGCGGATCACCCGCTTGGCCTTCAGGTCCACGATGGTGATGTCGGCATCGTAACCGACGGCCAGCCGCCCTTTGCCGACCACGCCCCAGAGGCGGTTCACCCCGTGGCTGGTCAGGTCCACGAACCGTTCCAGCGTCAGCGCACCCCTGTTTACCCAGTCGAGCATGAGCGGCACGAAAGTCTGCACACCCGGCATGCCGGACGGGCTGGCGGGATAGGGCATGGACTTTTCGTCCAGCGTGTGCGGCGCGTGGTCCGTGCCCATCACGTCGAAGGTCCCGTTGCGCACGCCCTCCCAGAGCCCTTGCGCGTTCTCATAGTCGCGGATGGGCGGGTTCTGCTGCGCCTTGCCTTCCAGCGTCTCATAGGCCTCAGGGCCGTAGAGGGTCAGATGGTTGGGCAGGATCTCGCAGGAGACGATATCCTTGTTGGCAGCCAGGAGCGGGACTTCTTCGGCCGTGGAGATATGCAGCACGTGAATGCGTTTATTGGCTTCGCGCGCCATGCGGATGAGGCGCTTCGTGCTGATGATAGCGCTTTCCTTGTCACGCACGTCTGTATGCGACGTCCAATCGCCTTCGCGGGCGAGATGGCGCCGTTCTGCCATGCGGGCTTCGTCCTCGGAATGGAAACTGGCGCGGCGGTTGATGCTTTTCAGCACCCGGCGCAGGCCTTCGTCGTCGGCAATCAGCAAATCGCCCGTGGATGCGCCCATGAATACCTTCACCCCGCAGCAGCCCGGCAGGCGTTCCAGCTCGCCCAGATGATCGGCATTGGCGTGTGTGCCGCCGACATAGAAGGCGTGGTTGCAGAACATGCCGGCATGGTCGACCTTGCCCGCCGCCCGGTCGAGCTTGTCCTGGAGCATCGCCGCCGTGGAGGTCGTCGGATTGGTGTTGGGCATTTCGAACACGCCCGTCACCCCGCCCAGCACGGCGCCCATGGAGCCTGTGCGCAGGTCTTCCTTGTGGGTCGGTCCGGGTTCGCGGAAATGGACCTGGCTGTCGATCACGCCGGGCAGCACATGCAGTCCCGTCGCGTCCACGACCTTGCCCGCACTAACCTGTCCAAGTTCCCCGATCGCCGCGATCTTGCCGTCCCGCACGCCGACATCGGCGCGGATGCGCCCGGACTGGTTCACCACCGTGCCGCTACGGATGATCAGGTCATAGGTCTGGGTCATGGGCCGGTCTTACCCAGACAGGACGCGGCAGGCTAGGTCGTGAGAACCGTTTCGCAAAGCTCATCAACCCTAGAAAGGCCAGGAGCGACAGGCAGAGCCCGAACAGGGCCGTCATCCATTTGTAGACGACGGACCCCGTCTTGCCCGCATGGAGCGGGTAGAGCGCATTGTAGGCTTCGCGCCCGGCCCCGAGACGCGTGGCATCCTGTGCTGCGGCTCCCGCGTCGGAAAAAGTGAAATAGGTCCGGCCGTTGGGATGCCATTCGGCGGGCTGTTTCAGTCTTACCATGGCCGGCGCACCGTCGCGCGGCCAGATCGCCATGCGCGGCATAGCATCCGGGAAGGCAAGGGACGCCCCGGCAAGCCCGGCTGGCCAATCGGTGTAGCCCGGCCCCTCGACGGTTTCCGGTTCAGGAACGGGCGAGCCGATACGGTCGAACAGCGCCCGGCTTTCGGCCGGGAAACTCAGCGCCGCTCCGGACAGCATAAGGAGGAGCGCGGGCATCGCAATCCATGCGCCGAGATTGCGGTGCAGCGACCGGAGCTGTTGCCGCGTCGGCTGCGCGATCTTCAAACCCCGCCGCAGGCCGAGCCGCATCGGCCAGACCGCATAGAGGCCCGTTAGCACGAGGAGGCTTCCCGCCAGACCGGCCAAGCCCGCCACGACCAGGCCCAGATCGCCCAACAAAAGCCTGTGATGCAGATCGAACAGCCAGTCCTCGAACCGGTCATTGTCCCGCCACCGCGCCACAACCTCGCCGGACGCACTCATATAGGCGGAGCGGCCATCGGTCAGATAGGCCTTGTGCACGCCCAAATCGTCCGAAGCGAAGACGAGCACGCGCAGACTTTCCTTCCCGAATCGTTCCTCAGCCAAATTTATGGCCGACAGCCAGAGCTCGGACGAGCCCTGGACCCCGCCCCTTGCCTCCGGCAGCGTCGCGCGCAGATAATCGTCTTTGAAGACGAGCAGCGTGCCCGTGACGGAAATGAGCAGCAGCAGGGCCCAAAGTGCAGGCCAAGTGCCTACTCCA
>JBCCCX010000139.1:0-8957 GCA_039033275.1 Pseudomonadota bacterium
CGTCGCGCCAACCACTGGTTCAACATGCCGCAGCCCCGACAGGCGACACAAGCCCTCCCGCCGACCGCCCCTGCGCTTTCTCCCGGGCCGGACGCGCCCATGCCCTCACCGTCGGTCGCGGCGCCCGCTGCAACCCCTGCCGCCCCGCCCACCATGGCCCCGTCCTCCACGACTCCGGGCCCCACAAGTGCGGCTCAGGACGACGCGGTCCGCCGCCAGCTTGCGAAACGGTTGGCCGATGCAATCTGCCTGCCCGCATCCAAGCTGACGCCGCAGGAGCGTCACATGGCGGGCGACGTGCTGGTCGAACTGCTGCGATCAACAGAATCCGACATTCGGGAGTCGGTCGCCAAACGCCTCGTCATGCTCAACGAAGCACCGCGCACCCTGCTCGTGCTGCTCGGCAAGGACGATATCGCCATCGCCCGCCATGTGTTAGAAAATTCCAAGAGCCTGACCGATTCCGACCTGATCCAGATCGCGCGCAAGGTGAAGATGGAACACCGGTTAATGATCGCGCAGCGCCGCCACCTGTCCGATGCCGTCGCCGACGTGATCGTCGAATTCATGGAAGAGGATGTCGTCGAGACGCTGCTCAAGAACAAAGGTGCCAGCCTGTCCGACACGGCGATCCAGCGCATCCTGGTCATGTCTCGGTCGCATCAGCCCTATGTCGAATTGCTCGTGCGTCGCGACGAGCTGCGACCCAGCCACGGCCTGACCATGTTCTGGTGGGCCGACAATATGAACCGGCGGCGCATCCTGAAGCGTTTCGCCGTCACACGCCATGTTCTGCAGGACAGTTGCGGCGACCTCTACCCGTTGGCCGCCGCAGACGGCTGGCAGGACAGCGGTGTGCGCAAGGCGTTGCAGTTCATCGAACGCCGCCAGCGCAACAGACTCGCGACCGAACGCTCGCCCTTCGAAAGCCTGGAGGCGGTCGTCGCGGAGATCGGGCGGTCCGGCCTGACCCGGCAGACGACGGAGGAACTGTCCTATCTGGCCGGCATCAAACCCGCCACGGGCGCGCAGATCCTTACAGACGTGGGCGGACATCCGATCGCCATCCTCTGCAAGGCGCCGGGTCTGCGCCGCGAACATCTGGAAACGCTCTGGCGCGGCCTCGGCCGACCGACGGACGGCGCGGACGGCAAACCCGATCCTGCCTGGCAACGCACGCTGGAAACGTTCGACACGGTTTCCACCGACAAGGCGCAGACCGTGCTGCGCTACTGGAACTGGTCGCTGACCTCCTCGCTCAGCCCGGAAGTGCTGGACTACATCCGCAAAGGCGTAATCCCGCGCGAAGAGGATTTCGGTGCAGCCGCCATCACCGCCGCGCTGGTCTTCTCACACCGGAGATAGGCGGGTCGAGCCCAGCCCCTACCCTTCGCGCAATATAACGCTATTCCGGAATGATGCGCCCGCCTTCATCCGTCAGCTGGAAGCTGATGCGCGTGGAAAGACCTGTACGCGTCACGGCCAGGCCCTCGCTGATCTGCGGACGATAGGTCCAGCGCTCTATCGAGCGCACGGCGGACCGTTCGAACAGGCTCTGCGAGCAGGATGTCGCGCGCACATTGAAGGGACGGCCGTCCGGCCCGATGTCGAAAGCCACCATGCAGTGGCCCGAGCGTGTTGCGCGCGGCGGCATGACGGGTGGGATGCGCACAAGCGGCGACGTGTCGCCGTCCTGCAGGACAGGGTCCAGCGTGCGCGGAACCATGATGGAGGCATCGATACGCAGAACGGGCTGTGCCGTGCTGACGATCGGCTCGCCCGGAAGCGTGGGCGCGGGCACGTCCAAAGCCGGTGGCGGGGGCGGCGTTTCAACCGGGGCGCGCAGTTCGGGCGGCTTACGCTCCGCGATAAGGGGTATGTCTTCGGGTTGGGCATTGATCTCGAACGCGCCAAGCTCGACCACATCCTGCGGCGTGAACTCCTCGGCGATCAACGCGACCATGACCGCCATGAGCGCCATCGTGACGATCAGGGCCAGCCCGGCCGCGGCCGCATGCCGGACCAGCCTACCTGACTTGGCAATTCCCGGAAGGAGAACGGCGGACGGAAGGATCCATGCGCCGGAGAGGACCGTGCCAGGCCTTGGCGGTGCTGGAGGCTCGAAACCTCCGCTGTGGTTTCCGCAACCACCCATCACTGCCGCCATCACAACCCTCCATCGATCATTCCCTCATAGAGAAACAGTATAACATATCTGTCGCACTTTCCCAAACCCATGAAAAAACCCGGCCGCGAAGGCCAGGTTGGTTGAATCGTAGAACGTTTAAAACGTTATCCCGTCGTCGTCTGGACGTAGAGCGAGTCGTACTCGTCCTTGAACCGCATGCAATTCTCGTCCTCGAGCTCGAACTCGCCGCCCGCGAAGATGATGTTGTCATATTCCAGTTTGATCTTGGAGAAGCAGAGCTCCTTCTCGACGTTCTTCTCGAACTCGCAGCGGCGTTCCACGGCGGAACGCTCTTCGGAGACGAACTGGATCCACTTGCGGGCATTGCGTGACTCGCGCGATCCGGACGGAACCTTGCGGAACGCGTCGATGGCACGGGCGCGGATCCGCGTGATCGGCGCATTGTCCATCTGCTCCGGCGTCATGTCGCAGGTCAGGCGGTCCGCATTCTGCGTGGAGTCGTAGATGCAGTTGGCGACTTGCATCCAACTCTTGCCGGCATCGTAGCCGCGCGAGATGGCGCGCTCGAACGACTCCTGCGCACGCTGGCACTCACCCTCATTGTAGAGAGCTTCGCCCAATGCGGCGTAGAGTTTGGCGGAGCTGGACATCTGCGCCGCTTCTTCCAGGATCGGGATGGCCTTGTCGTATTCGCGGGCCGTCCGGTAGTATTTGGACAGCTCTTCGAGGTTCTCGGCCGTGCGCGGGACGCGGCCGTTGCGCATCTCGCGCTCGAGAATCTGTGCGGCCTGATAGGGCATTTCGTAGAAGGAATAGTATTGAATGACCTTCTTGATATCGGACTCGGTGTTGAGCGCACCGCCGAGATAAAGCATCTTGTTGACCTCGAACGCATCCTGTTCGCGGCCGCCATTGCCGAGCATGGAGGCCCAGCTGTTCCACAGCGTATTGTCCTCGGGCCACTTCTGGATCATCTGCTTGACGATGTCAGCTTGCTTCCCGGGCATGCCGAGATTGTTGTAGAGGAAGTTCAGCAGGTCGAAATGCTTGCGCTCCTTCGGACTGGCGCGATTGAACCATTTCTCCGCCCAAGGCAGTGCGCGATTATAGTCTTCCGCCTCGACCCAGGCCTGGGTCAGCAGTTCGACATATTGAGGCTTTTCCTGTCCGCCCCCGCGCAGATAGCGTTCCAACGCTTCGGCTCCCTCACGGAACTGCCCGTTCACGATCATCAATTGAGCGATAACAACCCTGATACTATCTGCCTCGTTGGGCAGTAGGCCACCCGTATCGATAGCGGCTTGGAAGGACCGAAGCGCCTGGGCCGTGTTGTCGACATCGTTGTAGGCCTGACCCATCATTTGGTGAATCATGGACCGCTCATAGGCATTCAATGTCGTCCCGGAATTGAGCAATGCGCTGAGAATATTGATGGCGCCCTGCGGGTTGGACGTCAGAATCTCGTTCGCCTCGAACACCTTCTCGCCGGCAGCGGCAGAGAACTGGCGCCCTTCCGTCGCGGCCTCGTCCTGCGCGAAGGCGATGTCTGTGGTCGCGGGTGCGAGAACACCCATGGCGGCGACGGCGAAGACGCTCGCGCCGAACAGTTTGGCGGCGCGGGCCGCGCCGGTCTGAATGGTTGCGGATCGGTTGGTCATGATCGTCTCCCGTACTGGTCTGCCCAAGCGCTGGTATGCCAAAGGGGCTGGTCTGCCGGAGGGTGGCGATCCTTACGTCCAAAGCCGGATCGCCGCTATTCCGGTCGGGCCGTACGAACCGGCCCTTATCGTGTTGCGGAGACCGATATGGGACCGGACCCGCGGGGATGCGAGAGGGTAAGCCCCACCCGCATCGTTAATTCTTGTTCAACCGGAACCATCGGCCCCGGCTGGAGAACGGCCCGGTGGGACCGTCCGGACCGGACTATTCCGGAATGATGTTCCCGCGTTCGTCGGCCAGTCGGAAGGTGATCTTGGATTCCACGCCGGTCCGGCCGACAGGCAGACCGTCCTGGATCTTGGGGTTGTATTTCCACTTCTGCACGGACCGGATGGTCGGACGCTCGAACAGCGACTGGGTGCAATAGGTCGCGACCACATCGAAGGGCTGGCCTTCCGGGCTCACATTGAAGCGGACCTTGCAGTGACCGGACTTCTCGGCGCGCGGCGGCATGATGGGCGGGATGCGGACCAGAGGCTGCGCGTCTCGGTCGGAGACGGTGATCTGGAACTGGGAGCGGTCGATCTCGGGCGCTTCGAACTCCGGCACGGCACCGCGCAGGTCGGCGATGGGTTCGGCCGGGCGGTCGGCTTTCTGGCGCTCGATCTGCGGCGGCGGGGGCGGTGTCTCGATCTGCTTGATCTCGGTAATCTTTGTCTCGCGCTCGAGCAGCTTGACCTCCTCGACCTTGGGATTGATCTCGAAGGACGCCAAGTCCAGCTTGTCCTGCGGTTTGAATTCCTCGGAGATGAGGCTCATCATCAGAACGAACAGGACGACCGTGACGATCGCGGCCGGTATGACGGCCAACCAACGCATGAAACCCATAATCTCTTCCTCTCTTTACTCGCCCGTGAACCGCGCGGCCGCTATTCCGTACCCACGCGGGTCGTCACGCCCAGGTCCTGGAACAGTTCCTGAACCCCCATGACGGTTCCGACATCGGCGTCGCGGTCCGCCTGGATGATGGCGTTCGCCTTGGGCGTTTCGTCGCGCAACGCCGTGAGGATCGGGCGGATCTCCTCGACGCGGTAGGGCCGCTTGTCGATCCAGACGTTGGACGAACTATCAACCGCAACCAGGATCGTCGGGTTCCACTCCACATCCGTGGTGGCTTCGGGCTCGATCGGCTCGAGGCCGGGCGTTTTGACGAAGACCGACGTGACGATAAAGAAGATAAGAAGGATGAACACGACATCAAGCATCGGCGTCATGTTGAGCTCGGTGCCTTCGTCTTCGATCACGGTGCGGGAGCGACGGGCCATAGTGTTACCTTATAATTAGTATGGCGCGGACGCGCAACGCGCCGGCACAGTGGCGGACCCTGCCATGTCGGCGGGGTTCCGCTCCGGACACGGCACTAGGCCGCGCCCTCGATGACTTCGATCTTGGACTGCATGCCGCGCCCGTCGACCCCATCCTTGAGCTGGATGAGGACGTTGTGCTTGGCGTCCGGGTGGAAGCGCAGGATCACGGAAGCGCCCGGCTTGTCGGCCAATTGGCGCTCAATGCGGGCCAGCACACCCGTGCAGGGCGATCGCAATCCGTCGACCGAACACTGGCTGTTCTCGTCCACATAGACGGTGATGGCCGGAGGGGCGTTGGGCGGCGGCGGCTGGTTGTCCGGCGGCGGCGGGGGCTGCGTCAGGTCCAGACCGGTCTCGTCCAGGAAGACGGCCGTCACGATGAAGAAGATGAGCATGATGAAGACGATGTCGAGCATCGGCGTCATGTCGACATCGGCTTCGTCGTCATTGCTGCGGCGGCGGTTGCGTCTCATCAGAACGGCTCCTTATGCGACCACGACGCCGCGATCGACGACGAGTTCGTCGGCGAAGCGGGCGGTCTCTCGCGCGCTCCAGCGCGGCAGGACGGTTGAGAAATACAGGCCCGACAGGGCGGCGAGCATGCCGGCCATGGTCGGAATGGTGGCGCGGAACACGCCGCCGGCCATTAGGCGCGCGGAACTCGATCCGCTATAGGCCAGCACGTCGAACACGTCGATCATGCCGGTCACCGTACCGAGCAGACCCAGAAGCGGGGCGAGCGCGACCAGCGTCTTGATAAGCGACACGTTGGAGATGGTGCGTTCCTTGACCTGGCTGATCATCTCGTCGCGAATGGCGAGCGCGCGCCAGGACGACCGGTCTGTGCGGGCCTCCCATTCGGCCTTGAGGCGGCTCTTCATCGGTTTGTGGGCGATGAGGTAGTAGGCGATCCGTTCCAGGATGAAGGTCCACATCACGAAGATGAGGATGGCGATCGGGATCAGGACGGGTCCGCCCTGTTGCAGGAAGCTCTGAAGGCCGCCGATGATGTTGCCCATTGGGGTTCGTCCTCGTTTACCGGATCAGCGTGGGTCCGGGGCATACCGCCCCGGGCCGGACAAATGTTGGCGGCGATCCATCGCCGCCATCGTGAAGCGTGTGCGCCCGCTGGCCCGAAAGGGCCGACGGGGCGTGAGGGCTAGATATTCGTCACAGGAGCGACGCCTACCGTGCCGACGCCGCGCGATTCCACGTGGCGGGCTACGATGCCGGCGGACTGCTCTTCGAGCGTCGACTGGACACCGCGCGCCAGGGAGGCGGCGAAGCTGTGGATGATCAGCAGCGGGATCGCCACGATCAGGCCCAGCATGGTGGTCACGAGGGCAACGGAGATACCGCCTGCCATCAGCTGCGGGTCGCCTGCGCCGTAGATCATCATGGCCTGGAAGGTCTGGATCATGCCGGTGACGGTCCCGAGCAGGCCGAGCAGCGGCGCGATACCGGCGATCAGCTTGATGAAGTTCAGGCCGAATTCCAGCTTGGGGCTTTCCTGCAGGATCGCCTCGTCCAGTTTCAACTCGACCGTGTCGGCATCCGCGTTGCGGGCGCCTTCATAGGCCAGCATGACGCGGCCCAGCGCATTGGATTTGGAAGGCTGCGACTTCCGCTTCTGACCGGACACGGCCATGCGGATCAGGAACAGGCGCGTGATCAGCAGCAGGCCGAGAATGGCCGTGATGATGCCGAGGCCGATGATGATCATGCCGATGGGGCCGCCCTGCATGGCGCGCTCCCACGGTCCGGGCCGCAGGTCGAACGTCTTGAGCAGCTCGCCGCGTGTCGGATCGATCGGTGCGTAGACCACCTCGCCCGCATTGGCGGACAGGACGCGCGACGCGGCCGACTGGATGGCACCGCCCGGCTGGGCCGGAAGCAGCGACAAGAGCGGCAGGTCTTCGCCCGTCGCGGATGGCGGGTTGTACTGCAAGAAGTCACCGGCCTGGTTGAAGGCCACGAATGGGCCGACACGCGTCACATCGGCTTGGCCGTCAATGCCGGCGACCTGCGCGGTGAAGGTCTCGACCTGGCGCTGCTCCTCGATTTCGTTGAGCATGGTCTGCCAGATGGCGTTGAGGTCGGCCGTGGACGGCAGAGCGTCGGATTCGGCGACGCGGCCCAGCACTTCCGTACGATTGGGGAACTGCGCCGTGATCAGCGAGCGGTCCAATGTGGACTTGAACTCACCGGCCATGGAGCGGGCCAGGCCGAACACTTCGCCGAACTCGCCTTGCGCCTCGGTCAGCTCACCTTTGAGCGCATCGATTTGGTTCTGGTTGGCCTGGAAGCTGGCTTCGACCTGACGGGCGCGGGCCTCGAGCTGGCCCAGCTCGGCACGGGCGCGCTGGAGCTCGGCGGTCTGCTGGTTGGCGTTGGCCTGGAACTCGGACACGCGCTGCTGGTTGATGCGCTGCTGCTCGGCCGAATCGGCGCGGACCTGGTTGAGCAGTTCCTGGATCGAGTTGATCTGGGCCGATGCAGGCCCGGCGAGCAGTGCCGACCCAGCCAGGGCGGCCATTGCGGATTTGAAGAACTTCATGGTCTTGTCTTTCCCTGGTTGGATTTAGTTGGCGGCCGTGACGGGCGCGTAGATGACTTCCGGCGCAGCCTGTTCACGCGCGACGCGAATGGTCTGGCGGATCTGTCGGGCGTCGACCGCGTCGAGCGGCACCCAGCCACCCTGCCCCATATCGTAGCGTTTGGCGGAGCCGTCGCGCTTGTCGAGGAAGATAAAGGAGGTGCGGCCGAAACGGATGAAGTCGACTACATTGCCCGGCTCCTCCGGGTGCACGCCTTCATAGCTTTCGGTGGAATAGCCGTAGGTCGTCTCGATATCGTAGGCGTTCAGGACCTGGCGGTACTGCTCGGCCGGGGACACGGCCGGATTGGCCAGAGCGTCCTGGACCCGGGCGACACGGGCGAGGCGCTCGTTCACGCGGAACGGCACGTCGGCCCGGATCGCATCTTCGAGCGCGACCGTCATGCGTAGCATCATCGGGCTCATGCCCTGCTTGATCTGCTCGACCGTGCCGAGCTGGTTGCGAACGGAGACGATCTCAGATTGCTGGCTGTCGAGGAAAATCTGCTGCTGCGCCACGAAAAGGCGCGTATTGTCCAGCTGCTGCAATACGGCGCGGTATTCGCGGACCGCGGATCCGGCGGCGTCGTCGGCCTCCTCGACCTGGCGCTGCGCGGCGGCGGAAGATGCGGTCGACTGGCGCGCGGCCGACAAGGCGGTGTCGAGCTGCGCCTGGGCGGGGAGTGCGGCCAGCGTCCCGCCGAGAGCCAGGGCCCCGGCGGCGCAGGCGAGCCAGGCCCGCTTGGCGTTGGATGTGGTCAGCATGGTTTCCTTCCAGATCTGGTTCATGTGTTCGTGTCTTTCAGCATTCTTGTGTCAAGGCAGCAATCTTGTGTCGGGCAGCAGTCATGTTTCAGTCGGCACCGCACTAGCTGGCGTCGGCGCCGGCCTCGCCGACGGCGATCGGCGCCAGCATCGTGCCGATGGCGGATTCGCCGCGCGAGATGCGGACGTTCTGGCGAAGGCCTAAAAGTTCGGAGTTGGACAGCTGGTCCCAAGCACCCGTTTCCTGATTGTACCGGTAACCTTCCGAACTGTCGCGCTCCAGGTAGAGCAGCGCGAGACGGCCGTAATGGATATAGTTGCCATCATAGATCTGGTCGCGCAGGTCTTCGAGCCTTGCGCCCGTTTCGAGCGCCTGCCGTTGTTAGGTGGACAGGTCGCAGACGGCCGAATCGACATCTGC
>JBCCCX010000140.1:0-8904 GCA_039033275.1 Pseudomonadota bacterium
CCAACCCGGTCGTGCCGCAATGCGTTATCGACCAGCAACAGGCTCAAGCCGCGCTGGGCGCCGGCCGGATCGACGCGATCGACCCCGATCTCGACCTGCCGACCACGACCCGCTTCAACATCGGCTTCAGCCACCGCACCGATTTCGGCGGCGCCGCCCGCGGCTTCTTCGACGATTGGCAGATCGGCGTGGACTACATCCACTCCGACGCGACCAACGCGCTGGACTTCATCGACCTGACGCTGGCGCAGATCGGCACGGCTGCGGACGGCCGTCCGACCTTCAACGCCGTCGACCCGACGCTGCCGGGCTGCGATGCGGTCTTTCAAGGCGTGCGGCGCGGTTTCATCGGCCCGGCCGACCAGCTCGCCCAGGGCGGTGCCTGCGATGCCGGCGGCGACGACCAGGACATTCTGCTGACCAACGTGGCTGGCAAGAGCGGCAACTCCGACGTGGTGTCGATGCAAGCCCAGAAGCGCTGGGACTATGACAATCGCTTCGGCTATGGCGCGCTGAACCTGAATATCGGCTATGCCTACACGGACGTGACGGACGTGAACCCGCTGACCAGCGCGACGGCGACCTCGAACTTCGAGGAAGTCGCCACGACCAACTTCAACCTGAACACGGTCGCCCGCGCCAACAGCTTTAGCCGCGACACGCTGACGTTCTCCGCCCGTCTGGAACAGGAATTCTTCCGCGACCTGACTTCGGCCATCACGCTGCGCTACCGCGGCCGATCGGGCCGGAATTTCAGCTTCGTGTTCGACGATGGCGGCAACGACTTCGGCGACACGGATAATGAGGACCGCAACCTGCTCTACGTGCCGGAAGCCAATGACCCCCGCGTCGTGTTCCGTTCCGCCGCCGACGAGGCCGCCTTCAACCAGTTCATCCAGGAACAGGGACTGGAAGGCGACCGCGGGACGACCCTGGAACGCAACTCGCAGCGCAATCCGTGGTTCAACGACCTCGACATGCGTCTGGAGCAGGAGTTCCCGGTCTTTGTGAACAACTGGCTGCCGGACGCCAAAGGTCTGTTCTTCGTCGACTTCGACAATGTGCTGAACCTGATCGACAGTGACCGGAACGTCTTTGAAAGCTACCGCCGCGGCGACGTGAACGGCACTGCGCCGGTCATCGAGGTCGAGGTGCAGTCGGACGGCACGCTGGAGTATTTCGACTTCGACGAGCGTTTCCTGGAAGCCAATGGCGGCGGTCTCGTGACCAACACGGCCGGCAGCCTGTGGCAGATCCAGTTCGGCGCGCGCTTCGAGTTCTAAAACGCCGACGGTTTTGCGATCATGCGAGCCCGCCTCCCTGGAGGCGGGCTTTTTGTTGCCCGGCATGTTGCCCTGTCACAATCAGCCTCTAAGACCGATGCCATGACCTTCGACCGCCGCACTCTTCTGACATCGCTGGCCGGAACGGCGGGGATGGCGGCTTGCCAGACGACGGCCGGGACGACCGGTGTCGCGGCTCCGGCCCTTCTGAAATCCGGCCGCGGGACGCTGGGGGAGGACAGTCTGTTCCCGCTTGGCGTGGCCAGCGGCGATCCGCTGTCGGACGGTTTCGTCATCTGGACGCGCATCGTGCCGGACCCGCTGGCGATCGACGATCCGCTGCCCGGTTCCATCGACGTGGACTGGGAGGTGGCCGAGGATGCGGGGTTCTCGCGCGTGGTGCGCCGCGGCCGCAAGCGCGCCGTGGCGGAGTGGGCGCACAGCGTCCATGTCGAGGTGGCGGGGCTGAGGCCCGACCGCGCCTATTTCTACCGCTTCCGCGCCGACGGCCAGGCCAGCCCCACGGGCCTCACCCGCACCGCGCCGACCTATCTTTCGCCCGTGGACCGCGCCCGGTTCGGCATCGTGACATGCCAGCATTTCGAACAGGGCTTCTTCAACGCCTATGACGATATGCTGGAGATGGAGCCGGACTTCATCCTTCACATGGGCGACTATATCTACGAGGCGAGCTGGGGCCCGCAAGTGCGCCGCCAGTCCGAAGTGGATGCGATGGATCTGGGCGGCTACCGCCGCATCCACGCCCAGTACAAGCTCGACCCCTCGCTGCAGGAGGCCCATCGCCGCGCGCCCTGGCTGATGATCTGGGACGATCACGAGGTGGTCAACGACTATGCGGGCTTCAACGACGAAAACTACATGCCGCCATCCGAAGTCCGCGCCCGCCGCGCGGCCGCCTTCCAGGCCTATTACGAGCACATGCCCGTGCGCCTGCGCTCGCGGCCGCGCGGGCCTTACATGCACTTTCACGACCAGTGGCAATGGGGCGACCTGCTGTCGATCCTGCTGACGGATGCGCGCCAATACCGCGACGACCAGGCCTGCCAGACGCCCGAGGACGGCGGCGCGCAGCTGGTCAGCTGCCCCGAGCTGCTGGACCCGGCGCGCTCCATGTACGGCGCGGCGCAGGAGCGCGACATATTGCGCGCCATCGGCCGGTCGCGCGCGCGCTGGGAGGTTCTGGCCCAGCCGACCTTGTTCGGCCGCCTCAACCAGTTCGACCGTGACGGCAATCCGGGCTCTTGGAGCGATGGCTGGGACGGCTACGCGCCCACGCGCGAGCGCATTCTCGACATGGTGGAGCGGCGCAAGCCGGAGAACTTCATCAGCCTGGGCGGGGACATGCATAGCTGGTGGGTGGGCGAGCTGAAGCCGCGCTTCAACCGCGACGACAGCCCCGTCGTGGGCTCGGAATTCGTCACCACCTCGGTGACGGCCCATTCCTACGCCTATGAGCGGTTTTCCCGGATGCTGCCCGACAATCCGCACATCCGCTTCTTCGACGACCGCCAGCGCGGCCACACTTTCATGGATGTGAGCCGGGACCGCTGGACGGCCACGCTGCGCGCGATGGACTCGGTCTATAATCCCAAGAGCGGCGCGACCACGCGCGGCACCTGGGTCGTGGAAAGCGGCCGTCCCGGCGTGGTCGAAGCCTGAGCGTCGCGTCGCGCTCTTGATGGAAGGCGGGGCGCGATTGCTTCGCCCGGACGGTCCCGTTAGGCTCACGGCGGACGAGGGAGACCGCCCGATGAATGCCGAAGCCCTGAACGCGCTCAACCCCTATCTGCACGGCGCGCACGCGCCCATCCGGCGCGAAACGCAAAGCGCCGACCTGACGGTCACGGGCGAGATCCCGCGCGATTTCGGCGGCGCCTATTACCGCAACGGGCCGGATCCGCTGGCCGACCCGTCGGGCCTGCACCACTGGTTCGACGGCGACGGCATGATCCACGCCCTGCATATCGAAGACGGGCGGGCGCGATACCGCAACCGCTATGTCCGCACGGACGACTTCGAAGCGGAAAGGCGGGGGGAGCTGGACAGGCCGGGCATCTTCTCGCCCGCCGCACCCGCGGGCCGGACCGTCTACAAGGACACGGCCAATACGGACGTCGTGATGCACGCGGGCGCGCTGATGGCGCTCTGGTATGTATCGGGCCGGCCCGTGCGCATGGACGCCGACACGCTGGAGACGCTGGGCGGCGAGGACTTTGGCGGCGCGCTGCCCAAGAACGTCTCCGCCCACAGCAAGGTCGATCCGGAAACGGGCGAGTTCCTCTTCTTCGACTACGATCTCTACGAACCCTTCTACAGCTACGGCGTGGTGGACGCGGCGAACCGGCTGACCCACTTCACCCGCATCGCGCTGCCCGGCCCCCGCCTGCCGCACGACATGGCGATCACGGAAAACCACGCCGTGCTGATGGACCTGCCCGTCGTGTTCACGGAGCAGGGGCTGAAGAACCGCATCTGGTCGATCCACCAAGACGCGCGCCTGCCCACGCGGTTCGGAGTCATCCCGAAATACGGACAGGGCACGGACATTCGCTGGTTCGAGTTTCCGGGCTGCTACATCTACCATGTCGTCAATGCTTGGGAGGAAGGCGACGAGATCCACCTCTACGCTTGCAAGATGGTCGACAATGGCCGCGACCTGCCGACCCGGTACGGCCCCTACGCGCCCATGGTGGGTGTGCTGGCATTGCGGGCGCACCTCACGAAATGGACCATGAACCTGAAGACGGGCGCGACGAAGGAGGAGCAGGTGGACGACACGGTCGGGGAATTCCCCATCGTCAATCTGGGCCATACGGGCCGCCACAGCCGCTACAGCTACCATGTCTCCATCCCGGATACGGATGTGCAGGTCTTCGACGGGTTGCTGAAATACGATCTGGCGCGCGGCACGCACACACGCCATGACTTCGGGCCGGGTGTATACGGCTCGGAACCCGCCTTCGCCCCGCGCCTGGATGCGCGGTCGGAAGACGATGGCTATCTCGTCACCTTCGTCACGGACGCTGCCAGAGGGCAGAGCCGCGCCCTGATCATCGACGCGCAGGACATGGCCGCGCCGCCCCTCGCGCAGATCCACCTGCCGCAGCGCGTGCCGCTCGGCTTCCACGGCACCTGGGCCAACGCGTCGGAGTTCGCCGCCGCCTGACCGGGCCGCGGCCCCATTGCCATGCCTTATCGTTTCACGATAAGGGAGTGACAATATCTCAAGGAGACGCCCGCCATGACGCCCAATATCCTCAAGACCCGCCACGCCCTGCTCGCCAGTACCGTGCTGGCGCTGGCTTTCGCTCCGGCGGCGCTCGCCGTGGAAGGCATGTTCACGCCCGACCAACTGCCCGAGATCGCCAAGGACCTGCGCGCCAAGGGGTTGAAGCTGCGCCCCGAGCAGATCTCCGACCTGACCGGCTTCCCCATGGGCGCGGTCGTGTCGCTGGGCAACTGCTCGGCTTCCTTCGTGTCGCCGCAGGGCCTCGTCGTGACCAACCATCACTGCGCCTACGGCTCGATCCAGTACAATTCCACGGAAGAGAATAATTATCTCGAAGACGGCTTCCTGGCCGGCGATCTGTCGGCCGAACTCCCGGCCGCGCCGGGATCGCGCGTCTACGTCACGGTCGATCTGGACGATGTGACGGAACAAGTCCGCTCCGGCCTGGACGACGCCATGGGGGGCGAGGACCAGTTCGCGGCCATCGATTCCGCGCGCAAGGCCATCGTGGCCGAATGCGAGGAGGATGACGGCCATCGCTGCCGCGTCGCGACCTTCCACGGCGGGCTTGAGTACACGCTGATCAAGCAGCTGGAGATCAAGGACGTCCGGCTCGTCTACGCGCCCGCCGGGCCGATCGGCAAATATGGCGGCGACATCGACAATTGGATGTGGCCGCGTCACACGGGCGATTTCGCCTTCTACCGCGCCTATGTCTCGCCCGACGGCAAATCCGCTGATTTCAGCGAAGACAATGTGCCCTTCGTGCCGGAACACACGCTCAAGGTCTCGGCCGCCGGTCTGGAAGACGGCGATTTCGTCATGGCGGCGGGCTATCCGGGCAGCACATCGCGCTACGCTCGCTTGGCCGAAGTGCGCAACACGTTCGACTGGTCCTATCCGACATTCCAGACGCTGATGGCTGACTGGATCGCCGCCATCGAGAGTGCGTCCGAGCGGGGGAGCGCCGCACGGATCAAGTACGAGTCGCGCCTCGCCGGGCTCAACAATTACATGAAGAATCTGGGCGGGCAGATCGAGGGCGCGCGCCGCGTCGGCCTGGTCGACCGCCGGGCGCAGCGCGAAGCCGCGCTCGACGCCTGGATCGCCGCCGAAGCGCCCGATGCGGGCTACGTCGAGGCCATCGCCGCGCTCGATGCCTTGTCCGAAGAATCCGCGCAGGCCGCCCGCACCAATTACTGGTACAATCAGGCTACGCGTCCGCAGCTCTTGGGCGCGGCGCAGCGTCTCTACCGCCTGTCCAAGGAACGCGTGCTCCCCGATGCCGAGCGAGAGAGCGGCTACCAGGCGCGCGACATGGACCGGATGCGCGAGTCGCTGACGGCGCTGGACCGCCGCTATGATCCCGCCGTGGACAAGGCCGAATGGATGGTTTTCCTGCGCGGCTATCTCGCCCAGCCGGCGGCCGAGCGCGTGCCGACGCTGGACAGGGCGCTGGGCCTGACGGACGGCATGAGCGACGCCGCCCTGTCGGCCGTGCTGGACCGCTACTACGCGGACACCCGGCTCGGCGATCTCGACACGCGCCTGGCACTGATGGAGGCCGACACGGCGACGCTGGACGCCAGCGCGGATCCGTTCATGCGCCTCGCCGCCGCGCTCTACGACCACGAGCTGGCGATGGAGGCCGCCGCCAAGGACCGGGCGGGCCGCCGCGCGACGCTGCAGCCCGAATATATGGAAGCGATCATCGCCTGGCAGAAGGACCAGGACTATGCCGTCTATCCGGACGCCAACTCGACCTTGCGCGTGACCTACGGCAACGTGCTGGGCGGCTCGCCCCGCGACGGGATGCGCTACGATCCGTTTACGACGCTGGAAGGCATCGTGGAGAAGGATACGGGCGAAGACCCGTTCAACAGCCCGCAAAGGCAGCTCGATCTGATCGCGGCCCGGGATTACGGCCGCTACGAACTGGACAGCATCGGCAGCGTGCCGGTCAACTTCCTGTCCGACCTCGACGTGACGGGCGGCAATAGCGGCTCGGCCACGCTGAACGCGCGCGGCGAACTGGTCGGCCTGCTGTTCGACGGCACGTTCGAGAGCGTCAACTCCGACTGGGACTTCGACCCCAAGACCACGCGATCCATCCACGTCGACAGCCGCTACATGCTCTGGGTGATGGAAAAGGTCGACGGTGCGAACCACATCATCGACGAAATGGACATCGTCAACGCTCGCGGACGGTCCATCGACTAGTCCCTGCGGATTTGCCTATGTTCGAAAGGTCGACGCTGATGCGTCGGCCTTTTTTGTCCCATCGCTACCTTTCGTGTCGCGGAGTGTTCGTCTTCCCCCCGCAGCGCGGGGGGAAGTGGGCTGGGCATCGCTTGCGATGACCAGGTCGATGGGGGGAACGGCGCGGTAATAGCGTTTGGTCTGCGTGCGTCTCGACGTTGTGTTGGGACGCGACAGTCGGCGATCTTCGACCACGCTGCTTCGGTTCTCGGCCGTGATGAACGTCGGAGACAATCCCCCCATCCCCCTACGCTTCGCTCCGGGTACTTCCCCCCGCGCCGCGGGGGGAAGACACGACGGTTCGCGCCGCACCGTCCGGATACCCCCTCACCGGAACAGCGGTTCGTCGAAGCTTCTCAGCTTCCTGGAATGCAGCGTGCCCGCATCCGACTCTTGCCGCAGGATCTCGATGGCGCGCAGGCCGATCTGGAGGTGCTGGCCGACGCGTTCCTGGTAGAAATTGTCCGCCATGCCCGGCAGCTTGATCTCGCCGTGGAGCGGTCGGTCGGACGCACAGAGCAGCGTGCCGTAGGGCACGCGGTAGCGGTAGCCGTTCGCCGCGATGGTGGCGCTCTCCATGTCGATGGCTATGGCGCGGCTCTTGTTCAGGTCCACGGCGTAGTCCTCGAAGGCGAGCTCCCAGTTGCGGTCGTCCGTCGTCACCACCGTGCCGGTGCGCAGCAGCGCCTTGACCTTGTCCTCGCCCACGCCCGACACGTCGCTCACGGCCTCGGACAGGGAGAGCTGCACTTCGGCCAGGGTCGGCAGCGGGATGTGCGGCGGCAGGACATGGTCCAGCACCTTGTCCTTGCGCAAGTAGGCATGGGCGAGAACGTAGTCGCCCAGGCGCTGGGTCCGGCGCAGCGCGCCGCAATGGCCGATCATCAGCCAGACATGCGGGCGCATCACGGCCAGATGGTCGGTGATCGTCTTGGCGTTGGACGGCCCGACGCCGATATTGACCAGCGTGACGCCGCGATGGTCGTCGATGACGAGGTGATAGGCCGGCATTTGCGGGATTTTGGCGATGGGCTCCTGGGACGGCACGCCGTCCGGGCCGGTGACGCGTCCGCCTGGCTCGACCAGACGTTCGGCGCGCCCGGCCTTCACCTCGTCCAGCGCCCAATCGACGAATTCGTCCACGTAGCGCTGATAGTTGGTGAACAGCACGAAGTCCTGGAAGTCCTCGGGCCGCGTCGCCGTGTAGTGACGGATGCGGTGCAGCGAATAGTCGGTGCGTTCGGCCGTGAAGAGCGCCAGCGGCATGTCGATGTCGCGGTCGAGAATCTGGCGTCCGTCCACGATATGGTCGTTGGTGGCGACCAGATTGGGCGTGTAGAAATAGGTCGGCAGGCTCTGCCGCATCTCCAGGCTTAGGCCCGCCGTAGCCGATTCCAGCGCGAAGTTGAGCGGGATCGGATTGTCGGACAGGCCGACCTGCACCCGGGCGGAGAACTGGCGCAGCACCTTCTCGATCTGGCGCTCCAGATAGGGGCGGAACAGGGCGGGCTGGGTAATGGTGGTGGAGAAGGTATGGCGGCTCGCCACCCGGCCCAGCGCCAGATTGCTGGTCATCACGGCTTCTTCGGCCGGAATGGTCACGGTGATCTGCGGGTAGACGGCGTGTTCGGGTTCCAGACTGTCGATGCGGCCGTCCGCATAGGCCTCGAACCGGTCGCGCAACAGCGCCACCTGCTGGTCGTAGAGCTCGACGAGCCGGTCGACGGCTTCGCGCGGCAGGGTTTCAGAATCGGTCATATGGGTTTTCCCTTCTTCTTGCTTGTTCTTTCGATAAAATTCGCCGTGCATAACGATGTGCGGCTGCGCTGCCAAGCGGATGTGGCGGTCCGATGACGACGAAGTGAAAATGAGAGCGGCGGTCAATGGATTGGCTGGACGCTCCGGGGATACTGCCTTCCGCCCACGCGCCTTTGTCCCACCGCCGTGCAGTCTGGCGGCGCGCTGGGGTCTCGCCGCCTGTGGGCGACGCGAGGCGCGGGCCCGGCCCCCGCGATGGAAGCTAGGCAAGAGGTTACCATTTTACGCGATGGGCCGGGGCCCGCGCGATGAGGAGTCCGGCCGTCCGCCGCCGCCCCAACTCGCCTGCTCATC
>JBCCCX010000141.1:0-8803 GCA_039033275.1 Pseudomonadota bacterium
GGGTGGAAAAACGGTAGAGACAAGAGACAACAAAAAAGGGGGACTACACTGCTGTGAACAAAACAGCACACTGCTGTGAACAATACAGCACAATGCCTCCCCGGACCTCCTGGCGCTCATCATGTCCGCCGTGCTGGTGTTGGTCCAGAGCATGGTCCAGTCCAAGGAGGAGCGCGCCCTGAACGCGGCCGGGCAGTACACGATCGACAATCTCATCCTGCGCCTCGGCGACGAAACCGCGCGAGGCTATGTCAATCTTGCCCCCTCGCCGGAGACGACCGCATGAGCGACTGGCGTCCACCTTCAGACGACTACGCCGTCGCCGAGGAGCGCGCACCCTGGGGCCGCTACCTCGTCTATCTCGTCCTGCTCGGCGCCGTGCTGGCAGGCGGGATATGGCTCGCCTCGCAGGTCGTGGTGTCGGACACTGTGCCGGATCAGCCCCGCATCGACCTTCCGGCCGAGACGGCGAGCGAAGCGCCTCCCATGGGCGCCGACGAAGCCGCCTGGGTGCGCGCGCTGGAGCGCGACACGCTGGAAGGCTACCGCGACTACCTTGCCGCGTTCCCGGATGGCCGCTTCAAGGACAAGGCGCAGGAACAGATCGACGTCTACGACAATCGCGACTGGGCGACGGCCGAACAGCGCAACACGATCGCGGGGTATGAGGACTATCTCGAGAACTGGCCCGAAGGGCTGCACGCCGACAAGGCCCGTGAACGCGTGGCGGACATGGTAGCCGCGCGGGATGCCGCCGCCGCCGACGCGGCCGAACGCGCCGCACGGGAGCGCGCGGATTGGGAACGCGCCGCGCGCGAGAACACGGTGGCGAGCTACGAAGCCTATTTGGCCGAACATCCGACCGGACCCAATGCGGGCACGGCTCGCTCACGCATCGCCGCCATGCAGGCCAGCGCGGCGGACAATGCGGCCTGGGCGGCAGCCGACGCGGCCGGCACGGCGGACGCCTATGAGCGCTATCTGACGAGCTTTCCGCAAGGCGCCTATGTGGCACAGGCCATTGCCGCGCTGGAACGCCTACGGCCCGCCGTCGGCAAGATTTTCAAAGACTGCGACGCCTGCCCGTCCATGACCGTGCTGCCCGGCGGCAACGATGTGCTGGGCGCGTCCGGAGCGGACGAGGCCGCGCGGCCCAACGAAAAGCCGGCGCGCCCCGTCACGATCGGCGCGCCCTTCGCCATGGGCGTGACCGAGGTGACGTTCGCCCAATATGACGCCTGCGTGGCGGCGGGCGGCTGCAACGCCCGTCCGGACGATGGCGGATGGGGACGCGGATCGCGCCCGGTCATCAATGTCGCCTTCGCCGATGCGCAAAGCTATGCGGCCTGGCTGTCCCAGACAACCGGCCTCTCCTATTCGCTCCCCACGGAAGCGCAGTGGGAATATGCGGCGCGCGCGGGCGCGGACGACGTTTATCCGGGCGGATCGCTCGAAGCGCTGTGCGCTTTCGCCAACGGCGCGTCTGCGGAAACGTCCGTGGCTTGGGCCAATTCCGCCTGCACGGACCCCGGTGTCGGACGAACCCTTCCCGTGGGGACGCTGTCGGCCAACGGCTTCGGCCTGCGCGACATGGTCGGCAATGTCGCGGAGTGGACGCTGGACTGCAACACGCTGAACCTGCGCGACGCGCCTGTCGACGGCAGTGCGGATGCGCGCGGATCCTGCGGGCAACGGGCGGTGCGCGGCGGGTCCTGGTTCGCCGGGCCGGACGAGTTGCGCTACAGCGCGCGCATGATGTTGCGGCGCGGCGACAGCAACGATTTCACGGGATTCCGCGTGGTGCGCCGCCTGGAGGGATGACGCCGTTCATGGAAGCGTCAGCCGCTTTGCGCTATGGCACCGCCATGATGAGGACGATCTCAATCGCGGCGTTGCTGCTGGCCTTCGGGGCCGGTGTTCCGGGCATAGCCCATGGCCAAGACCAGACTGTTCAAGATCAGACTGTTCAAGACCAGGCACCCCAGACCCGGACCGCCCCGTCCACGGACCGGACTGACCAATCCGAAGAGGATTGGCGCAACTCGCGCAAGAAGCGCAGCGTGGGCGGCATCCCCCGCAGGCCTGGTCCCCGCATCGGCGCAGGCGGAGGGGGTGTGGACTACCGTCCCGTCACCGCGGTCGAACGGCTGCCCGAGGACTCGCGCCGCCACCTCATGCGCGAGCGCGCCAAGGCGATCGCCCAAAGCGACACCGGCGACCTCAGCGACGCCGCCTACGAGCCGTCCGAGGCCGCTCAGTCCGACGAGGCGTTGCGGCGCGACGAACAGCAGGCCTGGGCCGAGCTGATCACTCCGCCGGGAGGCAGCGGGGGTGGCGGGAACGCCGCACCGAACCCGTCTTCCGGGCAGCCAGGCGGGCAAGATGAAGATTCCGAGGGCGGCAGTCCCGGCGGCCCGCTCCCAGTCGGTCTGCCCTCGCCCGACCGCCAGCCGCGCGGAGGCTCCGCGCGCTCGCTGCAGGACATCATGGACTCCATCAAGTCCGGTCAGACGGAAGGCGCAACGGCCGAGCAAGTTGCCGGGATGGGCGACTCCCAAGGTGAGGGCACATCGGGAGGCGAAGGCGCCTCCTCCCAGGACGGCTCGGATGCAGCCACCGATGCGGAACCGCTCAGCCCGCTGGAGCGGATCCGGCGCGAGCGCGATGATCGTCCGGCACAAGGAGGTCGGCGCAGCGCGGCCGACTATCTAGGTCGCAGCACACCGGTCTCCGCGCCAGACCGCTGATCCCGCCGCTCTAGCGGCGGCCATGCCGCCGCGCTAAGGTGCGCGCTCCACAAACGAGCGAGCGTGCCCATGCCGTCCAAAGCCCCGATCCCACGAACCATCGACCTGTCCAGCGAAGTCGCCATCGTAACAGGGGCAACGGCCGGGCTGGGCTTGCGCTTCGCCAAGGTGTTGGCCGCGCAGGGAGCCTCTGTTGCCATCTCCGGTCGCCGCACGGACCGGCTGGAAAGCTTGGCCGAGGAGATCGCCGAGGCCGGCGGCACCGCTTTGGCCGTTCCGGCCGACATGTCCGACATGGCCCAGGTCGAGACCATCGCCGCGACCGTGGAAGACCGGCTCGGCCTGCCGACCCTGCTGGTCAACAATGCCGGGATCGCGGACGGCCAGCTCGCCACAAAAATGGACGTAGCCTTCATGGAACGGCTGATCGCCATCAACCTGACGGGGCCGTTCCTGCTGGCGCGCGAGGTCGCCAAGCGCCTTATCAAGGCCAAGCGTCCGGGCCGCATCGTCAACATCGCCTCTGTAGCGGCCTACAGCTATGACGGAAACGGCGCGGCGCTCTACAGCACATCCAAGGCGGCCATCGTCCGCATGACCGAGACGCTCGCCGTGGAGTGGGCGAAATTCCACGTTAACGTCAACGCCATCGCCCCCGGCATCGTGAAATCCGAAATGACGGACGGCATGGCGCAGCGCATGAAAGCGGGCGACACGGCGGAGGGGTTCGCCGTGCATACGACGCGCGGGCGCGTCCCCACGCCCGACTTCCTCGACAGTACACTGCTCTACCTGATGGACCCGGCCAGCCACGCCGTGACCGGCACGGTCATCAAGATCGACGACGGCCAAGGCACACGTTGAGCAAGACTCCGCCAGAGGCGGCTAGATGACCTTGATGTCCTTGATAGGGCTATCCGGGTCGAAATACCCTTTTTCCTTCGGGACGCTGACCTCGATCATGCGCATGACCGCGTCATAGGCCTGTGCGCGCATGGGCTCGGAGACCAGCACTTCGTTGGTCTCGTCGCGCAGGCACTCATAGAGGTTCTCCAGCGTGATCCGCTTCATGTGCGGGCAGAGATTGCAGGGCCGCACAAAATCCACGCCCGGATTGTCCATGGCGACATTGTCGGACATGGAACATTCCGTCAGCAGGATGACCTTGGCCGGATTGTGATCGCCCACATAGTCGCTCATCGCCTTGGTGGAACCGGTGAAGTCCGATTCTGCGACCACTTCGGGCGGGCATTCCGGGTGGGCCAGCACGACGACGCCCGGATTGGCGGCGCGCATCTCGCGCACATCCTCGGCGGAGAAGCGGGCATGAACCTCGCAGCGGCCGTGCCAGGCGATCACCTCGATCCCGGTCTGGCGCGCCACATTCTTGGCCAGGAATTCGTCCGGCAGCATGATGACCTTGTCCACGCCGTACTCAGAAGCGATGTGTTCCACGATGGCGACGGCGTTGGAACTGGTGCAGCAAATGTCGCTCTCCGCCTTCACATCGGCGGACGTGTTGACGTAGGTGACGATGGGTACGCCGGGATAGCGCTGCTTGATCAAGCGGACGTCCGCGCCCGTGATCGAACTGGCCAAGCTGCAACCCGCACGCATGGACGGGATGAAGACGCGTTTTTCGGGGCACAGGATCTTCGACGTTTCCGCCATGAAGTGCACGCCGCCCTGGATGATGATGTCCGCGTCGGTCTTGGTCGCCTCGATGGCCAGACCCAAGCTGTCGCCCACATAGTCGCCGACCAGCGCGAAGATATCCGGCGTCATATAATTGTGCGCCAGCACAACCGCATTCTTCTGCGTCTTAAGCACATTAATCGCGTGGACGAGCGGCGCGTAGGCGGGCCATTCGAACTCCGGGATGAAATGGGCAACCTTCGGATAGAGATGATCCGTCGCGGCCTTGACCTCGTCCGTGTAGGGCAGGCCTTCCGGATAGCCGTCCAGATCATTGCCCGGCACAGCGCAGACGCCGTTCGGCACTTCGAGCGTCTGACCGATCCAATTACCGTCTTCCCAATTGAGAAGTTCCTTGCCCATCTTGGCTCCTTCAACCGCCTGGTTCGTACCGAATGTCATGCCAGCCGCCTACAACATATAGGATCAGCAATATGGCGAGGCAAACGCCGCACGCCCGAATCAACCGCTTGGCGAGTCGCGCGGCACTGTCGGCTTGTTCTGCGGCCTTAGCCTCGTAGAGGGCGAGGATATTCAGCGCAAAGCCGGCCGGGAGCAGCATAGCCGAAAGGCCTACGAAACCGCTCATCGTATGGCCCCAACCGTTCGAAACGTCGCTCGCATAGCGACCGGTCGCCGCAGCCCAGGCCGCCACGAGCGTCATAGCGAAAACTGGTAGGAGGAACAGACAACTCAGCGCGATCCAGAGCCTCGGCATTAGCCGAAGACGAACGGCAGGGCGAGCACGAGCAACCCGGCGATCATGCCCACGGCGATGGAGCCGTCGGACAGTTTGGAGGCCGGGCGGGGCATGCGGCGGTCCTGAATGCGCCCGATGAAGCCCAGCGCGATGGCCAGTGCGGCGCCGACAAGCGCGAGCCACTGCATATTCGCGGTGGAGCGTCCCGTATCGGGCGCAAACGTGCCGGACGTAAAACCGATGAGCAGGTTGAGCGCCAGAAGCGCGGCGATGCCGGCGCTGGCCACGGCCAGGCCGTTTATGACAGGTCGCATGTCTGTTCCTCGTATGACGAGCCGCGCGCTTGGACGCCGGCGCGCGCGGCGTCAAGACGCGCCCGGACGCGTGCGCGCGATGTGGCGCCCGGCCGCGAGCTTCGCTATGGGCGCGCCCATGCTGAAGACCGCACTCTACCACCTGTTCGTGCCGATGGGGCGCACCGACCGCCGGACCTTCTGGATCACCCTGGCCGCCTTCGCCGGGCTCGTGACGGTGTTCAAATGGGGCCTGTTTCAGAACGACACGTCCGGCGTAGTCTATTTCTGGGGCTTCCTGATCTGGATGACCATGCTGTTTTGCGGCCTGTTCGCCATATATGGCAAGCGCCTGAAGGATTTCGGCCGTTCTGTCCTGCCCATCATAACGCTGATCGCCGCGATCCTGATCGTGATGATCGTCATCATGCTATCCTTCGGCGGCGCGGAATATTTCGAAGCCTATTCGCAGTATGAGCGCAAGGCGACGATCGACCCGGAGGTGCGCGCCGCGATCAATGCCCGCTACGAGGCGCGCATGGCCGAGGCGGGACCCATAACAACTGGAACGATCGGTGCCATGATCGTGGCCTTCACCCTTTGGGTCGGACTACGGCGCGGCGATCCACAGACCAACAAATACGGTCCGCCGCCCGGCTAAGGCCTAATCCTCTACCCGATTTGGCTTGCAATCGGACGAGAATCCGCCACTCTTAACCCACTATAAGTTGGGAGAGTGACCATGATGAATTTGTTATTTTCGCCGAGCGGCCGCATCGGCCCGTCCGCCTATATGAAGGGTATCATCGTGATCGCCATAATCGGGGCGATCCTGGGCGTACTGCCTCTACTGAGCCCAGCCTTCGGCGCGTTGGGGATCGTCGGTTTCGTGACCTTCTACATCTTCATCGCGCTGGGCATCAAACGCTCCCACGATGCGGGCAAGTCCGGCTGGATGGTGCTGACGCATATCCTTCTGTCCTTCGGTGTCGGCGCAGTGGCGCTTTTCCTGGTCGGTCTTGTCACAGGCGTGAGCCTCGGCGACGTGTTCGGCGCGGCGTTCAGCGGGGATATCGACGCGGCCGAAGCGGCGGCGGAAACGGTCGAGGGTCCGATGTACGTCATTGCCAGCGTGGTGCTCGGCTTCATCGGACAGCTCGTGACGGGCTTTCTGGTCAACATGTTCAACCCGCAGGATGCGGGCGACAATCAATGGGGACCCGTCCCGGTCGCCTAAGGCGCTTGTACGAAAGTCCTCGAAGAGAAGCCCGCCACTCGCGCGGGCTTTTTCATGCCGTGGGACCGAACAACGCCTCGAAATTGCGGCGTAGCGCGGCGTCCACCGCCGCCATGGTCGCATCCACACCCAGCGCAGCCAGTGAGGTGACGCCGTGTTCCCGGATGCCGCATGGCACGATGCCCTCGAAATGGGACAAGTCGGGATCCACATTGATCGACAGGCCGTGAAAGCTCACCCAGCGGCGGATGCGGATGCCGATCGCCGCGATCTTGGCTTCCGACCTGTCCGGCATGTCCACCCAGACGCCGACCCGCCCCTCACGCCGACCGCTCTCGACACCGAAGCCGCTCAGCGTATCGATCACGAGCTGCTCCACCCCCGACACGAAACAACGCACGTCCCGTCCCCGCTCGCGCAAATCCAGCATCAGATACGCCACGCGCTGACCCGGCCCGTGATAGGTATACTGTCCGCCCCGCCCGGCCTTGTAGACCGGAAAACGGTTCGGATCGACGAGGTCCGCCGGGTCGGCGCTCGTGCCGGCCGTATAGAGGGGCGGATGCTCCAGCAGCCAGACCTGCTCGGCCGCGTCGCCGGACGCGACGGCGGCGGCGCGCGCTTCCATATGCGATAGCGCCTGGTTGTAATCGACAGGACGGGCCTCGCACGTCCAATCGACACGGGCCGAGTCCTTCAGCGCGGCCCGGCCGCAGGCGATGGGATCTGCCATGTCCGGCCGGAGTTCCGCGGAGACGGCGCCCTAGGGCGCGGCCCGGGCTGCATCGTCCAAAGCATCGCGCAATATGTCGGCGGCCTCCGGGTGATCATTGTAGATGCGCTGCACCTGTTCCACGACGCCGGCCTGGGTCCGTGCCATGTCGGGAAGGCGCGACGCCAGTGCCGCCATTTCCGAAAAACTCGGCTCGCCCAGCGCTTCGAACCGTTCGCCCAGCACGCGGTAATTCTCGACCATGGCTTCGACCTGCGGGCGAACGGCTTCTGCCGACGCTTCGCCGTCGACGCCGCTGAGCAGCGTCCCCAGCGAGCGGCCATCCTCGATCAGCCGGTCGGCCATGTCGGTCATGGACATGTCGGCGGCCGCTTCAGCCGTGATGACGGGGCCTTCATCGTCGGCTCCGCCGCCTGAACAGGCGGCCAAAACGGCGGCGCAGATGGGGAAGAGCAGAGCGGCGTATCGTTTCGTCATGGGCCGTCCATAGGACGCCGCCCAGGGGGACACAAGCGGACCGCCCTTCCCGGCCCTTTTGCGAGCCTTATCCGGGGCGGAAAGCCTGCAACTCCGGCATGATCGTCTGGGCGGCCTCGACATTGCGTTTCTGCAGCTCGCTCATGGCGTTCATGAAGCCGGCGAGCGCGTCGGCGGACTCCATCTGCTTGCCCATGAAGGCTTCCGGATCCTTGATGCGGCTCTGGTCGAGATTGCGCATGGCCGACATCTGCGCCTCGTACCGGCCGCCAATGTCGGCGAGCACGGGCTTTGCGGCTTCGGCGTCGGACACGGTCTGGATGCCGTTCACCACGTCGGCCGCCTCTCGCATGTCGGACACGATGGCGTCGGCCAGGCGCATGGGCGACACGCTGGCAGCGTTCTCCGCAGTTACGTCGCCGCCGCCTCCGCCGCAGGCCACAAGCGCGCCCGCCATAGCGCAGATCATCAGTCGTTTCATGGGTCGTCCCTCCGAGATTGAGGGACAGGCTCTAGTCATCCAGCGTGTGCGCCCAATGTCCCAGATGGGACAATCGGTCGACAAACCGCATCAATCGTCGGCGAGAAGCCAGAAATCGAACTTGTCCAACGTTTCGCGAACGTCCCGCGCCTTTTGGGGATAGGCCGCGATGGCGGCTTCCCCGTTGGCCACGAGCTGCCGGTAGGCGGCTTCCACCTCGGCACGGCCCGCCGCCACGGCCGCGATGGCGGCCTCGTCCCCGCCTTCGATCTCGTTCTCCAAAAGACCGGCGATCGTGCGGTAATCCGTGCCGACTTCCTCCAGCCGCATCAGCGTGCTGTCCAGATGGGCGGGGTCGTCCACCTTCTTGAATTCCACCGCTATGCCGCGTAGATCGTTGGCCAGGCGTGCCATCAAGCCGGAGGCATCCAGCTCGGATA
>JBCCCX010000142.1:0-8683 GCA_039033275.1 Pseudomonadota bacterium
CTGGCGGCGTCGAGCGCGTCTTGGTCCACCTTGGCGCGCGGCGTGCCGCCGGCCAGAAGGTCCTTGGCCTGCTGGCGGAAGTCGCCGTCCTTGAGCTTGCCGTTCAAGCCGAGCGTTTCGTCGATTTCGGCGACTTTTACGTCGGACAGGTTGGCCAAGACTTCCAGCGAGTTGATGCCGGCCGCTTCCAGCTTCTCCTTATAGACCGGACCGATACCGTCGATCAGGGCGATGTCCTGCAACGTCGGCGCGACGTCGGCCATCTGAACGGACGTGGCGGGTTCCGTGGAGATCGCTTCCGTGGCGGGGCTCGGCGCGGGCTCGGATGCGGCTTCGGCCATTTCGGCGGCGACTGCCTCTTCCTCGGCCGGGACGGTATCGGCCAGGTTCAGGGCCATTTCTTCAGGATTTTCAGCCGATCCGATATCGACGCCGACGGATGCGGCGGCTTCGGTCATGCCGTCCAGGACCGCATCGGCGACCAGTTCGCAGTAAAGCTGGATCGCGCGGGCGGCGTCGTCATTGCCCGGGATCGGAATATCGGCTTCGGACGGATCGCAATTCGTGTCCAGCACGGCGACGACCGGGATGCCCAAGCGGCGGCTTCCTTGATGGCGATGCTTTCCTTGTTCGTGTCGATCACGAACATCAAGTCGGGTTTGCCGCCCATGTCCTTGATGCCGCCCAGCGTGCGGTCCAAGCGCTCGCGCTCGCGCGCCAGGTTGAGCAATTCCTTCTTGGTCAGGCCCGCATCGTTGGGGTCCATCGCGTCCAGCTGCTTCAGGCGGGCGATGGATCCGGAGACGGTCTGCCAGTTGGTCAGCATGCCGCCGAGCCAGCGATGGTCGACATAGTACTGGGCACAACGCTGTGCGGCCTGGGCGATCGGCTCGGACGCTGCGCGCTTCGTGCCGACGAACAGCACGCGGCCACCCTTGGCGGCGACATCGCGCACTTCCTTCAGTGCCTGGTGCAGCAAGGGCACGGTCTGGGACAGGTCGATGATATGGATGTTGGAACGGGCACCGAAGATGTACGGGGCCATTTTCGGGTTCCAGCGATGTGTCTGGTGACCGAAGTGCACGCCTGCTTCGAGCAATTGGCGCATAGAAAATTCGGGAAGAGCCATTGGATATCTCCTTCTTCCGGTTAGCCTATGTGCGGGGTTGAGAAGCCCAAGAGAACTCGGGACCTCACCGGAACTGACATCTGCGCTATATGCACAGGGCCAAAACCCGCACGCGAATTGATGCGGCGCGCCATAACAGGTCGCGCCGCCGCCGCAAGTCCGAATTTCAGGCCGGGCAATGGCCAGGCGCGTGCCGTCAGGCGGCAATTTCCTCGATCGTCTCGATGGAGCGGTTCGCCTTCAGCGCTTTTCTCACATCGGGGTCGATCGCCCAATGGCCCTTCAACAGCCAACGCGCTTCGCGGTCGCCCTCCAGCGGCGCGGCAAGTTCGATCACGCCCGAATGCAGGTGCGGCGTGTCACGCAGCTTGCAAAGCAGCGTTTCGAGTTCGTCCAGGGTTTCGGCCTCCGAGTTGCGCAAACGTATGCGGAGGCCCTTGGGCGGCGGCGCATCGTCTCCCCTGGCATCCGATGACGAGAGCAGTCTCACGGATTGAGCGAAGAAACGTGTGTCCCCGCCCTCCCCCTCGACACGCGCGTCGCAGATGACCGCGTTGCCGACGGTCATGACATCGCGCTTGGAGAACAAAAGGTCCTCGCGAACGAACAGTTCGAACTCGCCGGACGGGTCGGACAGGCCGAGATAGGCAAACCGCTTGCCATGCTTGGAGCTGCGTTCCTGGCGACGGCGCACGATGCCGGCGACGCGGAAGTTCTTCTGTCCATTGGCGACAAGGTCTTCGAGCCTGTCGCTCATCACGACTTTATCGGATGAATTGGCGAGATGGTCTTCGAGCGGATGCCCGCCGAGATAGAAGCCAACGGATCCCAATTCGTGTTCGAGCGCCTCGATATTGGACCAGTCGGGCCGCGTGTGGAGATCCGGATCGGGCGTTGCCTCTTCGATGCCGCCGAAGAGGTTGACCTGAGCGGACTCGCGCTCTTCCGCAGCCAGCGCACCGACTTTCTGCAGCATCTCGGCAGACGCCAGAGCCGTGGCGCGGGACACGCCGAGACAATCGAAAGCACCGGCGCGAGCGAGATTTTCGACGGCCCGCTTGTTGATAATGCGCATGTCGACGCGCCGGGCGAAGTCGTAGATGTCGGAGAACGGACCGCCACGCTCGCGCACATCGACAAGATGCTTCATGGCTTCCAGCCCGACATTCTTCAGTGCGCCCAGCGCGTAGAGGACCTTGCCGTCCTGCACATCGAAATCGGCCATAGACCGGTTCACGCAAGGCGGCAGGATTTCGACGCCGATCCGCTTGGACTCCTGGAAGAAGAAAGCGAGCTTTTCGGCAACGCTGAGATCGAGGCTCATGATCGCCGCCATGAAATGCGATGGATGGAGCGCCTTCAGATAGGCTGTCTGGAAGGAGATGAGCGCGTAGGCGGCCGCGTGCGACTTGTTGAAACCATAGCCCGCAAACTCGTTGACCAGATCGAAGATGGAGGCGGCGTGTTCCCGGTCGGTGCCGCGTTCGACCGCGCCGTCGATGAACTTGTCCTTCTGGCGGTCCATTTCTGCCTGGTCCTTCTTGCCCATGGCGCGGCGCAGCAGGTCGGCATCGCCCAACGAGAAACCCGACAGGATCTTTGCGATCTCCATCACCTGTTCTTGGTAGATGATGATGCCGTAAGTCTCTTTCAGCAACGCTTCGAGCTTCGGGTGCGGGTAGGAGATGTCCTGCCGCCCGAACTTGCGTTCGATGAAGTCCGGAATGTTGCGCATGGGACCCGGACGATAGAGCGAGATGATGGCGGTCAGCTCCTCGATCGAGTCCGGCTCCAGCTTACGCAGCGCATCGCGCATGCCCGAGCTTTCGAGCTGGAAGACGCCGGCGGTTAGCCCCTGCGCCAATGGCTTGTAAGCCTCGGGCGTGGATGTGCTGACGGAGTCGATGTCGACCTCGATCCCGTCCTTGCGGAGCAGGCGCAGACAACGGTCGATCACAGTCAGGGTCTTCAAGCCAAGGAAGTCGAACTTCACGAGACCGGCTTTTTCCGCCCATTTCATCGTGAATTGCGTGGCGGGGATTTCGGACCGCGGATCGCGGTAGAGCGGGACCAGCTCGGTCAAAGGGCGGTCGCCGATGACGACACCGGCCGCATGGGTCGATGCATTGCGATAAAGACCCTCCAATGAGAGCGCCGTATCGAGCAGGCGCCGGACCTTTGGATCGGAACGCCGGGCCTCCTGCAAGGAGGACTCCATGTTGATCGCCTGCTGCAGCGTTACGGGATTGGCGGGATTGTTGGGCACGAGCTTGGCGAGCCTATCCACCTGCCCCAATGGCATCTGCATGACACGCCCTACATCGCGCACCACGGCGCGGGCCTGCAGCGTGCCGAACGTGATGATCATCGCGACCTGCCCGTCGCCATATTTGCGGCGGACATAGTCGATGACCTCGCCGCGGCGTTCCTGGCAGAAGTCGATATCGAAATCGGGCATGGACACGCGTTCGGGATTGAGGAAGCGCTCGAACAGCAAGCCGTAGCGCAACGGGTCGAGGTCGGTGATGGTCAGCGCCCAGGCCACGACTGAACCCGCGCCGGACCCCCGGCCCGGCCCGACGGGGATATCCTGCTCCTTGGCCCATTTGATGAAGTCCGAGACGATCAGGAAATAGCCCGGAAAACCCATCTGCGTGATGATACCGAGCTCGTAGTCGAGCCTTTCGAAATAAGCCTCGCGCGGTTCGGCCAGCTCGATCTGCGCCAGCCGCGCTTCCAATCCGTCGCGGGCCTGCTCGGCAAGGATTTCGGCCTCGGACTGGGACCCGTCGCCGAAATGCGGCAGGATCGGATCGCGTTTGCTGGATTTGAAAGCGCAGCGCTGCGCGACGATGAGCGTGTTTTCGATCGCTTCGGGCAAGTCCTCAAATAGGTCGAGCATTTCTTCGGATGACTTCAAATAGTGCTTCGGCGTCAGCTTCCGGCGGTCTTCCTCCAAGACATAGGACCCCTCGCTCATGGCCAGGAGCGTGTCGTGGGCCTCGTACATTTCGGGACCTAGGAAATAAGGATCGTTCGTCGCGACCAATGGCAAGGCGTGCTTGTAGGCCAATTCAAGAAGCACGGCTTCCGTCACGCTTTGCTGCGGCAGACCATGACGTTGCAGCTCGACATAGAGCCGGTCGGGATAGAGAGCGGCGAGTCGCAGCAGCCAGCGCTCCGCCTCCTCCTTCCGTCCTTCCGCGATCAATCTGTCCAACGCACCATCCAAGCCGCCCGTCAGCGCGATGACCCCGTCCGAATATTCTACGAGCGCATCGGCCTTGACGTGCGGCTCCTCCATCGGGTCCGCGTCGAGGAACGCCATGGAGGACAGGGCCATGAGGTTATTGTAGCCGGTTTCGTCCTGAGCCAGCAGGACGAGTGTGCCGTCGGGGTCGTGTCGGAGCTTGCCCGGTTGCCGCTCTCCACCAAGATCGACCAAGAGGGTCACGCCGATAATGGGCTGCAAACCAGCCCCGCTCATCGTCTCCGAGAACTCAAGCGCACCGCAGAGATTGTTCCGGTCCGTCAGCGCGATGGCGGGCTGGCGATATTGCGATAGGCGCGACGCCGTTTCCTTCAGCTTCAGCGCGCCTTCCAGCATGGAATAGGGGGAGCGCATGCGCAGGTGTACGAAGTCCCGGACCATCGCCATTGCCTATCCCCCAATCACCATCATCCAGACCGACATCATCGTCACGAATGCTGCCAGAACGATAGCGGCTCCGATATCCTGTGCGAACTGCTTGAGCATGGTTATCCCCTTCAAAGATACATGATGTTGCCACTTTGTTCTGTTCCGCGTTTGTTCCGGAGTCAAGGCGCTGGGAATACTTTCCCCGATTCGCGTCGGGCTTGTGGATAAACGGAGACGGCCTTGCATCGGCTTGGTAAGCGCATCACAGGATGCAGCGTGTCCCAAAGTGTCTACAGGCCGCGCACCGCCACCGCGCTGATCGTGGCGAACATGATCGGGACCGGCGTCTTCACCTCGCTCGGCTTCCAGCTGATGGATATCGGCACGGGCTTTCCGATCCTGATGCTCTGGTTCGTCGGGGGCGTCGCGGCTCTGTGCGGGGCGCTGAGCTATGCGGAGCTTGGTACGCGACTGCCGCGCTCTGGCGGCGAGTATAATTTCCTGGGCCAGATCTATCACCCTGCCGCAGGCTTCGTGTCGGGATGGGTTTCGGCGACCATCGGCTTCGCCGCACCCATCGCGGCGGTCGCCCTCGCCTTCTCCGACTACTCAGGCGCAGTCTTCCCCGCTCTCGGCCACGAGACCACGAAGACAGCCGTCGCACTCGCCCTAGTGCTGTCGATGAGCCTGCTGCACACACGCTCCCACCGTCTGTCCGGCGGATCCCAGACCGCGTTCACCGCCGTCAAGCTCGTGCTGATCCTGCTGTTCTGCATTGCGGGGCTGACCTTGGTCAAAACGCCCCAGAACGTCTCTTTCCTGCCGCAGGAAGGCGACATGGCCGCCCTGCTCTCCCCGGCCTTCGCCGTGTCGCTGATCTACGTCTCCTACGCCTATACGGGATGGAATGCGGCGACCTACATCACGGGCGAGTTGGAAACCCCGCAGAAATCGCTGCCTATCATTCTCATGACCGGTACGCTCGTCGTCGCGGCCCTATATATTTTGCTGCATATCGTCTTCCTGCGGGCCGCGCCGATGGAGGCCATGCGTGGGGAGGTCGAGATCGGCTATATCGCTGCGCGCGGAATATTCGGCGACGGCGGCGGGCGCATAGCGGGCGGCATGCTGGCGCTCCTTCTGATCAGCACCGTGTCCGCCATGACGCTGGCCGGACCGCGCGCCCTGCAAGCCATCGGACAGGATTTCCGCGCGCTCAGCTGGCTGTCCAGGACCAACAAGGATGCCGTCCCCGTCAACGCCGTCTGGACGCAGACACTGATCGCCGCATTCTTCGTGATGACGCAGACGTTCGAGACCATCATCGTCTTCGCGGGCAGCCTGCTGGCCTTCAACAGCCTTTTGGCCGTGCTGGGACTTTTCGTCCTGCGCCGGAAACAAGGCGTCAGCGACATTGCGTTCCATGTGCCGCTCTATCCCGTCCTACCGCTTGTCTATCTCGCGATCACGGGCTTCACATTAATCTACATCGCAGCCACGGCGCCCGGCACGGTCGTCGCCGGCCTAGTCCTGATCGCGGCCGGGCTGCTCTTCTACGTCGTCAGTAGGAAGCTGGGGCGGGGTTGAACGGGACGATCATCCCTTCCCTGACCGTCAGCAACCGGTCCATGTAGCTCGCCAGCTGCATGTTGTGCGTCGCCACGAGCGCAGCAACGCCCTCCTGCCGCGTCAGGCGGTAGAGCTGATCGAAGACGGCGGAGCTGGTCGCCGGGTCGAGATTGCCCGTGGGCTCATCGGCTAGAAGAACCTGGGGGCGGTTCGACAAAGCCCGGGCTATGGCGACGCGCTGCTGTTCCCCGCCGGACATTTCGCTCGGTCTGTGCGTCATGCGTTCCGCCAGACCCATCGCGCTGAGTAGGCGTTGGGCCTCCGCGCGGCTGTCCTTTTGCGTGCGGCCCGCAATCATCTGCGGGATCATCACGTTTTCCTCGGCCGTGAACTCTTTCTGCAAATGGTGGAACTGGTAGACCATGCCGATCCGTTCGCGGCGGATGGCGGTGCGTTCTTCGTCGGACAGTTTCAGGCATTCCCGGCCATTGATGAAGACCTCGCCCGCATTGGGCTTCTCCAACAGTCCCGCCGCGTGAAGCAGCGTTGACTTGCCCGACCCTGACGGGCCGATCAGGCCGACCATTTCACCCGGGAAGATGTCGATGTCCGCCCCGGCCAGCACTTTCAGCAGCCCGTCTCCGGACTTGTAAGCGCGGTGGAGGTTGCGGACGGAAAGGACCGGCCTAGTCATAGCGTAGCGCCTCGACCGGATCGATCTTGGAGGCCTGCCAAGCCGGCCAGAAGACAGCCAATGCGGAGATCAGGAAGCCCCACAAGGCGACCGACGTGACTTCCGACCAGACAATTTTCACGGGGATGCGGTCCGTGAGTTGGTAGACATCTTGCGGGAAGAGCTGCACCCCCGTGATCCCCTCGATGAAGAGCTGGATCGGATAGAGGTTCAGGCAGAACAGCACGCCGACGATCAAGCCGACCAGCGTTCCGAGTATGCCCACGGTCGCCCCGCTCATCAGGAAAATGCGCAATATGCCTGCCCGCGTCGTGCCGATGGTGCGCAGTATGGCGATGTCGCGCGACTTGTTCTTCACCAGCATGATCATGGAGGCGAGAACCGGGAAGGCCGCGATGACCACGACGATCATGAAGATCAGGCGCATCGCCACCTGCTCCACCCGCAAGGCGCTGGCCGTGGATTGGTTGCGGTCTTTCCATGTCATCTGGCGGACGGGCTGTCCGGCGGCTTCGAAAATGGTTTGCCGCAGCGACGTGATCTCGTCCGGATCTTCGAGCCTCAACTGGACATCGCCCTGAATGCGCCCGCCTTCGAACAACAAGGTGGCCTCTTCCAGGTCCATATAGATGTAGGTGTTGTTGGTCAGGAACAGGCCGACGTCGAAGATGGCCCCGATCGTGTAGGTCTTGCGGACCGGCACGGCACCGGAAATGGTCTGGCGCGTCCGCGGCGAATAGACGAGCAGCTTGTCACCCACACGGATGCCGAGGCCCAACGCCATGGCCGAACCGATGGCAATGGCCTGATCCGTTCCCTCGCCTTCGCCCAGCGATCTTAGATCGCCTTGCACCACGCCGTCCGCAATCAGCTCGAAATCCAGCAAATCTTCCTTGGAAATTCCAATGACTTGAGCGAGCGCAAACTGGCCGTTGGCCTGGACGCCGGTGAAATGTTGGGTGAACTGAAACGCGTTCTCGACACCCGGCACAGCCTGCATCCGGGCTTCGAGGTCATCTATCTGCGCCGGGCTGATATCCGGCTGGGTGGGCTGGACATAGATATGTCCTTCGCTGCCGATGGTCAGCCGGATCATGTCGGCCCGGAACCCGTTCATGATGGACATGATGGTGATCATCGCCGCGATCGCCAGCATGATGCAGGTGAAGCTGATGACGGCGATGAAACCGACACCGCCCTGACTCTTGCGCGCCCGCAGGTAGCGCATGGCGATCCTGCGCTCGACGCCGCCGAAGGGCGGGTTCTGGGCAATGGCGGGCAAGCAGGCATCAGCGGAGCAAGTAGAGAGGCTGTTAAAGGAGCACGGTCTTTCCCCCTCTGATCCGTCAAAGCAACGGGGTCAGAGGAACCTTCATTCTCTCGAGGTAAGGCCGGTAGGCGAAGAGGCTGAATTGCACTTGTTGGCGGCGGAAGGATCTCCTGGAAAGACTGTCCTCGTCAACCAGTTCAAGTATATGGAGTGCAAGCTCGACACTGGGGCTGGCATAACGGCCATTGGCCGCCCACATCTGGAAAGTTTGCAGTCTGCAATGAATATATCCATCGATCGTGACATGCGGCAACGGCCGTCAGTAGCGACAGCAGATGTTGCTTGATGTCCGCCAACGAAAGCGATATTTGTTTGTTGGCC
>JBCCCX010000143.1:0-8667 GCA_039033275.1 Pseudomonadota bacterium
CAGGGAGGACAGCGCGTCCGCCATGCCGTCGATCACGTCGCGGTCCGTCTTCATCGTGCCCGTGACGCGACCATAGGTATAGCCCAGCACCATGAAGAAGATCAGGATCCACACGACGAAGCCGTCGAAGAACGGGCTGTCCATCCGGTCACCCGTGTCCGGATTGCGGAACACACCCCATTCCGGAATGAGCGTCAGCGCCATCAGCCCCAGCACGCCGAGCAGCGCCACGCCCGTCCAGCGCAGTCCCTTGCGTTCCAGCGGCGTGACGGCGTCCATCATGCTCTTGTCGAGCACGGAGGCATCCGCGCGCGTGCTGTCATAATCGCCCAGTTGCGGCTCCACGATAAATATCGTCACCAGGGAGCCGATGGTGGTAATCAGGAGCACCGACGCGGCCATGAAGAAGTAGTTGTCGGTCGCGATCACCGTATAGCTGGGGTCGATCAGCTGCGCGGCTTCCTCCGTGATGCCGGCCAGCAGCGGGTCGATGGTCCCGATCAGCAGGTTGGCGCTATAACCGCCGGACACGCCCGCGAACGCCGCCGCCATACCGGCCAGCGGATGCCGATCCAGCGCGTAGAAGATCGCCGCTGCCAACGGAATCAGCACCACATAGCCGACTTCCGACGCCGTATTGGAGATGATGCCTGCAAACACGATGGCGACCGTGACCAGATGTTTGGGCGCACCGAGCACGAGGCTGCGCACGGCCGCCGACAAGAGGCCCGACTTCTCCGCCACGCCGACCCCGATCATGGCGACGAGGACCACGCCCAGCGGCGCGAAATTGGTGAAATTGTCCACGATATTGACGAAGATGCGGCGCAGCCCGTCGCCGTTCATAAGGCTTACGGCCCGGATCATCCCGTCTTCCGCGACGCCTGGCGTACCGGCCGGTCTGGGGTCGGCCACGGCCAGCCCGGCCCAACCTGCAAGGCCCGAAACGAGGACGATCAATACGGCGAGATAGAAGAACAGCGTGACCGGATGAGGCAGGAGGTTCCCCAGCCATTCCACCCCGTCGAGGAAGCGGGTGAAAGCGTTGCGTTTCGGCTTGTGCGTCGCAGCCGTCCTGTCGTTCATGGTGCAATCCGCTCAACACCCGGCTCAATCCGTCGGGTGACCCGGTATAGCGATGCGACCGGTCGTGTCGCTGAAAAGTCGCAAGATTTTTCGTCCGAGCCCGTTTCGGCAGACTCCAGGGCGGCGTTACTCCGCCGCGTCCGGTGCGCGGGCGGCCGCGGCCAGCGTGGACGGGAACGGCTCGGACTGGCCAGACCGCAGCACCCGCCAGGCATCGCGGAACGGAATGGCATAGAGGTTGATGCAGCTGTTGAGCTCGCTGGAATCCTCCACGATCCCGAACTCCACGTCGCGATTGTCGTCCGGCATGCAGTAAGTGCCGAACAGCACGTCCCAGACCGGGAACATGAAGGCGAAATTCTTGTCCAGATGGTCCGGATGGCGCGAATGGTGGACCTGGTGATGGGCCGGGCTGCCGAACACGGCCGACCAGCGCCCCGGCCAGCGCAGCCAGATGTGGGAGTGCCGCAAGCTGTAGGCCGCGCCGTTGAAGAGCAGGACTGCGACGGAAATGCCGAGCACGTCCACACTTCCGGGCTGGTATCCGATCACCCGCATGGCGAGACCCAGCGCCAGACCGTGCACGAACCCGGTCCCGATGTCGTAGACGACGATGTCGATGGGGTGTTCGCGGTAGTTGGAGATGGGATGCATCACCTCGCCCGCGTGATGCACCTTGTGAAATTGCCACAGCAGCGGGATTTTGTGTTGAAGATAGTGGATGTAGAAGGTCGCGAAGTCGCCCAGCATGATCAGGCTCAGATAGACCACGCCGATCAGCAGCGCCGCCAACGCCCCGCCGGGCGCAGTCTCCATTGTCAGTGGGGGCACGTCGGTCTGGCTGCCCGCCACCAGGATTATGCCCAGCCCGATCGCCGTGGCCGCCCCGGTCTTGATGACGCCGCCAATGATCCGGTGGAAGACGAAATAGCGCAGATCCAGCCAGGCATGGGGGTGCGACCAGACATGCTCCGGGAACAGAAAGCGGAAGAAACCGCCGCCCACGCGCCGCACCCGATAGATCGCATAGGCCGCTATGAGCGAGAGCAGGAGATAGGCGACGAACAGGCGCGATCCCGTATTGACGGGTTCGCGCACGAAAGCCGCGACGGACTCCCCGAACGCCTCGAACACCGCCGTCATTGTCTCTACCGCCATGCACCCACGCCTTCGAAGATCGAGCGGGACCGTTAGCGGGGAGCCGTTTCGATTCCGTTACGGGCATCCCGGCTTCCGGTCCCGCTTTTAGCTTGGATGCGGCGCGCCCCGAGGCTAGGCCCGGTCCTGACTGTATTCCGAAGACCTCACCGTTCCCGCAGAGAAGGACATTCCATGAAGATCGGCTACACAACACTCGGCGTCAGCGACATGAGCGCCGCCAAGGCATTCTACACAGACCTGCTGGACGCGAAGGTGCTGTTCGAAGGCGAGCGCATCGCCTTTATCGGCGACAGCATGGGGGAGCCCATGGTTGCGGTCTGCACACCCTATGACGAAGGCGATCCCGCACCCGGCAACGGCGTCATGGTCGCCTTCCGGGCCGGATCGCAGGAGGCCTGCCACACGCTGCACGCCAAAGCGCTGGAACTCGGCGCGACCTGCGAAGGCGAACCGGGCTCGCGCATACCGGGCCAGTTCTACGGCAGCTATGTCCGCGACCCGGACGGCAACAAGCTCTGCTTCTTCGATTTCAGCTAGGGACACCACGATGCAGCACTGGCCGGACATCCCTTTCGCGCGATGGAAGCCGACCGGCGAGGCGTTGCATATGTGGCTGCAGATCGTCGGCAAGTTCCGGCTCGCCCAGACGCCGTGGATGAACCATTCCTGGCACGCTACGCTCTATGTTACGGCGCGGGGCCTTTCGACCGGGCTGATTCCTGGCGGCCGGGACAGTTACGAGGTCGCGTTCGATTTCCTCGATAACGCGCTGCGCGTCCACGCCACGTCCGGGCGCACGGAAACGCTGTCCCTTAGCGCCATGTCAGTAGCGGAGTTCCACGACCGCTTTGTCGCCATGCTGAAGGCCGTCGGCGCCTCGCACGATTTTCACGGCGCGCCGAACGAGCTGCCGTACGCCACGCCCTTTTCGCGGCAAACGGACGCCGGAACCTACGATCCGGACGCCGCGCACGATTTCTGGAGGGCGCTCGTCGCGACCCGCAACGTATTCAGCCGGTTCAGCACGTCCTTTCTCGGCAAGGTCAGCCCGGCGCACCTCTTCTGGGGCAGCCTGGATATGGCCGTGACGCGCTTTTCGGGCCGCACCGCGCCATTGCATCCCGGCGGCATTTCCAACCTGCCGGACGATGTGACGCGCGAAGCCTACAGCCACGAGGTCAGCTCCGCCGGTTTCTGGGCCGGCGGGGGCGGCGTCGACTATCCCGCCTTCTACAGCTACGCCTATCCGTCGCCCGACGGCTTCAAGGACGCGCCGCTCAGCCACGAGGACGCCTTTTGGCATGACGATCTCGGCGAGTTCATCCTGCCCTACGATGCGGTCCGCGCGGCCGAAGACCCGGACCAGACGCTGCTCGACTTCCTGTCCGAAACCTACGCCGCCGCAGCCGATCTCGGCGGCTGGGACCGGGACGCGCTGGAGTGCGAATTGGGAGAACGAAGCGAGCCGCGGGACGTCGCAGCCCCGCGCTAAGAGCGCCAATAGCCAAGACGACAGCCGTCATCGTGCGACCGGGTGGCCTGACCCGGCAAATCTCGCAGTGTCCGGTCCACCTTCCATATCGGGTGGCACGGGGCGCGGGCCCTACCCAGCGATGGATAGAGATAAACAAATACCGTTTTACGCTTGGGCAGGGCCCGCGCGACGAAGCTCGGCTCGGACCGGTGCTTCCGCCGGTGCCGCCTGTTCGGATGGGTCCCACGGTCTCAGGCTCGGGAGGCTTACGTCCCCTCCGCCATCCAAGGCGCGCGCGGGTCATCCGAAGCGCACGGCTCCGAACGGGTCCACCAGACCGAGAGGGCGCACATCGGGGGCATAGTCCCGACGCCGGTCCACCGCCCCGACCCGATCGGCCTTGCGGGCGGAGCGTCACCTCCGCCCTCCGGCACTCCCGACCGTCTCCGGCCGCAGCGGGACGTTTCCCCGCAACCCGATCGGAGCCCTCGCTCCGGCCCGCTGCGCCAAGGGTCTATGCACCTCCCCGTGCCCGCAGCGGACGAAGAGGAGAATGGCATGGGTTGGGACGGGGAGGATTAGTTTTCTGGAGTTTCTTTGAAAGGCTTGGGAAAGCAAGCGGTTGGGGCCGGGCGCGTGGAACGATATCCGCGTATGGGTCGATTATTCGAGCCATTCCGGTCCAACCATCCTCCGCGCGCCGACTTATTGAAAAGCTTCCACGTTTTTGGCTCCGCATGTCTTGTCTGACGCACGGCGCGCGCTAGGTTCGGCGTGTGACTCTGCGGATCAGCGCTCCCGCCTGCGAACAGCTCGCCCTTCTCGCGACGGGCACGGCCTGTGTGGTCGTCGGAGGCGCTGCTGTCACGGGATTCGGTGTTTTCGCCGCACCCGTGGTTGGTTTGTTTGGCTTGCGGATGAAGCCGTGGCTCGACCGCCTCATGCGCAACGATCCCGACAGTGAACGCGCCGTGCGACGGGTGCAGGAACGTATAAACGCAACCTTGCGGGGCCGCAGCGACATTCCTCCGCTGACGGCGGAACAGCAGGTCCTGGCCGACGAAGAGCTCCCGCTGGCCATCGCCCGCCATTGGCCCGTGCCCAAGAAGCTGGTCGCGCTCGCGGCAGAAGACCAGGACGGATTTCCTGACGCCGTGGCCAACCACGTGATGGAGCGCATCGACATGGCTCTGTCCTCGGCCGAGCTACGTGCACTTGCTCGAACCCCTTACGCTCATGCCGTCATCAAAGCTGCGCTTCAGGCAGGTTTGGAGGAACGCACCTATGTGGAAACGCTCCAGCCCGAAGCGATGATGACCCAACTGGAACTGACGGGCGAAGCGGTGCGCGGCATACGCAAGCTGGAGACTTTGCCTGCCCGGCTTGAAACGCTGGAAGCGGCGATGGACGAAGTGCGGGTCTATCTGCGCGACATCCGCACGGCGGCGGAAGAGCTTCGCGAGGTTGCACGCGATCTTGAGTCAGGCTTGCGCGCCGACAATGCCGCCCTGCGCGGCGATCTCGATCGCCTCCGGGGTGAGGTCGAACGCTTGCTGGCGGAGAACATCACGCTCCAGCAGCAACGCGGCGCGCTGGATGCGGATGTCGCCACGAACGCTGAAAGCCTGCGCCCGCTCGTGCGCGTCATCGAAGCGCCGGAAGGCGAAGCCGAACGGCAGGCGGCCAACTACCTCCTCATGGACGAACCCGACTTGCGAGCCGTGTTGCGCGCGCTCGACCAGCGTGCGGCAGCGGAGGAAGACGATTTCGTCCGCGCGCGGGACGCTCTCGTGGAGACGCAGCTGGAGATCGCGGCGGCCGCGCAATATGTGGATGTCGCCCGGGCCCTGGCGGCGCTGGAGCGCGTCACACAAGTTCATCCAGATCATTTCGATAGTTGGAACCGACTTGGAATATTGCGCCACCGATTGGGTGATCTCGCCGATGCCCTTGAAGCGTTTAGACACGTCGAGCGGATCGCGGATTTAGTCAATAGCAATAAGATTCGCGCTGTCGCCTACGGCAACATAGGTAACGTTGCGCTCACACGTGGTGACTTGGATGGGGCGATGCGCTTTCACGAGATAGCGCTTGCGCTCGACGAAGAGCTAGGCCGCAAGGAGTGCATGTCCCCCCATTATGTGAACATGGGAGAAGTGGCGCGGACACGCGGAGATCTGGACGGAGCTATGGCCTACTACAAGCGGTCACTGGAAGTAGAAATGGAGCTGGACCGCAAGGAAGGCATTGCCAGCATCTATGGAAATATGGGCATTGTGGCACAAATGCGCGGTGATCTGGATGGGGCGATAGTTTTCCACATGCAGTCTTTGGCGCTGAATGAAGAGCTGGGTGATAAGGAAGGTATGGCTAATGCTTATGGCAACATGGGCATCTTAGCGCAAACGCGCGGCGATCTGGACAGGGGCATGCGATACTACAAGCAGTCGCTAACGCTCAACAAAGAGCTAGGCCACAAGAAAGGCATGGCCAATAACTTTGGTAACATGGGAGAAATGGCGCGTTTTAAAGGCGACCTGGATGGGGCGGTGCGCTTTTACGAGCAGTCGCTGGCGCTCAACAAAGAATTGGGCCGGAAGGAGGGCATAGCCACCCAGTACGGTAATATGGGCATCGTAGCGCAAACGCGAGGCAATTTGGACGGGGCGATGACCTACTACGAGCAGGCACTAGTTATTGAGAAAGAACTAGACCGTAAGGAGGGTCTAGCGATCCAATATAGCAATATGGGGTCCTTGGAGAAGGAGCGCGGCGATCTTGCCGCGACACGCTCGCTCTGGGAGAAAGCCCTCGCGCTGTTCGACGCCATGGGGTCTGCGAACTCGGCGACAGTCCGCGGCTGGCTGGATGATCTCGACGGTTGAACTGCCCGTCGCGCTTACTGCTTCAACTTCACCAACTCATCCCGCAACCGCGCCGCTTCCTCGAACTCCAAATTCTCCGCCGCTTCGAACATGCGCTTCTCCAAGTCGGCCGCCACGGCCTGCATGTTGCCGCCCATATAGGGTTCCTGGCCTTCGGCGGCTTCGAGGACGCCGCGGCGGGCTTTGCCGGCGCTGGATGAGCCGCGTTGTTTCTTGCGGCCCGAGGGCGTGTAGCTGTCGCGTTCGTCCTTGATCGCTTGGGCGGCTTCGCTGTCGCCGACCATGTCGGCCACGCCGCGCAGGACGGTTTGCGGGATGATGCCGTGTTCCTCATTGTAGGCGATCTGGCGTTCGCGGCGGCGTTCGGTTTCGTCCATGGCGCGTTTCATGGAGCCCGTGATCTTGTCGGCGTAGAGCACGACATGGGCTTCTGAGTTGCGGGCAGCGCGGCCGATGGTCTGGATCATGGAGGTCTCGGAGCGCAGGAAGCCTTCCTTGTCGGCGTCGAGAATGCCGACAAAGGCGCACTCCGGAATGTCGAGACCCTCGCGCAGCAGGTTAATCCCGATCAGCACGTCGAACGTGCCGAGGCGCAGGTCGCGGATCAGCTCGATGCGCTCCAGCGTGTCCACGTCGGAGTGCATGTAGCGCACGCGGATGCCCTGGTCGGCCATGTATTCCGTCAGGTCCTCCGCCATCTTCTTGGTCAGGGTGGTGACGAGCGAGCGGTAGCCCTTGGCCGTCGTCTTGCGGACCTCGTCCACCACGTCGTCCACCTGGTTGTGATGTTCGCCGGAGACGGGACGGACCTCGACCGGCGGGTCGATCAGGCCCGTCGGGCGGATGACCTGTTCCACGAACACGCCGCCCGTGCGCTCCATCTCCCAGTCGGCGGGCGTGGCGGAGACGTGGACTGTCTGCGGGCGCATCGCGTCCCATTCCTCGAACTTGAGCGGGCGGTTGTCGATGCAGGAGGGCAGGCGGAAGCCGTGATCAGCCAGCGTGGACTTACGGTTGAAGTCGCCCCGGCTCATGCCGCCGATCTGCGGGACGGAGACGTGGCTCTCGTCCATGAAGAGCAGCGCGTCCTCGGGCAGATATTCGAACAGGGTGGGCGGCGGTTCGCCGGGCGCACGTCCCGTCAGGTAGCGGGAATAATTCTCGATCCCGTTGCAGAAGCCGGCGGCGGCCATCATTTCCAGATCGAACTCGGTGCGCTGCTGCAGGCGCTGCGCTTCCAGCAGCTTGCCCTCGCTTTCGAACAGTTTCAGCGTGGCATCCAGCTCCGCCTTGATGCCCTTCATGGCCGACTGCACGGTCGGCTTGGGCGTGACGTAGTGGCTGTTGGCGTAGACGCGCACGCTGTCGATGGACCGGCCGGTCTTGCCGGTCAGCGGGTCGAACTCGGTAATGCTGTCGATCTCGTCGCCGAAGAAGTCGAAGCGCCAGGCCGTGTCGTCATAGTGGGCGGGGAACAGCTCGATCGTGTCGCCGCGCACGCGGAAGGTCCCGCGCGAGAACGCCACGTCGTTGCGCTGATATTGCAGCCCCACCAGCTGCGCCATGAGCTGGCGCGGGTCCACGCCTTGTCCACGCGCCAGGTCGATGGTCATGGCCGTGTAGGTCTCCACCGAGCCGATGCCGTAGATGCAGGAGACCGAGGCCACGATGATGCAGTCGTCCCGCTCCAGGATCGCCCGCGTGGCGGCGTGGCGCATCCGGTCGATCTGCTCGTTCACCGATGAGTCCTTCTCAATGAAAGTGTCGGTGCGCGGGACGTAGGCTTCCGGCTGGTAATAGTCGTAGTAGGAGACGAAATACTCCACCGCATTGTCGGGGAAGAAGGACCGGAACTCCGAATAGAGCTGCGCGGCGAGCGTCTTGTTGGGCGCCATGATCAGGGCCGGGCGCTGCGTCTGCTCGATGATCTTGGCCATGGTGAAGGTCTTGCCGGACCCTGTGACGCCCAGCAGGACCTGGTCACGCTCGCGTTCGGAAACGCCTTCGACCAGTTCCTTGATCGCCTTGGGCTGATCGCCCTTCGGTTCGAACGGGGACACC
>JBCCCX010000144.1:0-8573 GCA_039033275.1 Pseudomonadota bacterium
CGGCGCCTGCGCCTTCCCACCCGGTCCGACGCGCTGCGTCGTCTGGAAGCCACGGCCGGGTTGGACCACCGTCCGCTCGATGCGATGCGCGACGCACCCGCCCTGTCGCCCGCCCTCTGGCCCGCCCATCTCCGCCAGGCACGGGACGATTCAAACCGCATCCGCCGGGTCGGACGCGTCCCGGCCCTGTCATCCGTCGACCGGTTCGGCCTGCGGGTCTTCGCGCCGCTCCTGCTCGCCCTCGCCCTGATCGTCGCCTTCGGGTTTTCGGTGGAACGCACGCGACGCGCCCTGTCGGCCGAATGGCTGCCGCCGACCAATCCCTATTCCCTCGCTTTCGAGGCGTGGGTCGACCCGCCCGACTATACGGGACGCCCGCCCATCTACGCGCAAGGGGACGGCCCTATCCAGGCGCCGGAAGGATCCACGCTGGTCGTGCGCGCGGCTGGAGCGCCTGCCTTGCCGCGCCCGCGCTATACGACGCAAGAAAGCGCACGCTTTCTGGAGGCCCGGTCGCTGGGCCGCAATAGCGTTGAGGCCCGCACGATCGTGGACGCGTCCGGCACGCTGGAATGGCGCATCGGTCCCCGGCGCGAGCTGTTCACCATAGACGTCAGCCCCGACCGGCCGCCCGAGATCGAATCGCTCGACCCGCCCGAGACCGACAAGCGCGACCGGCTGGTGCTGCGCTTCGACGCGTCGGACGATTACGGCGTCGAGGCGGTCCGGCTGGAGATGGTGGAACTCACGGACGGGCTGGTCGAGGCGACCGCCTTCGACAGCGGTTCGGCCGAGGTGGACACGCAAGCCGGCGGGTTCACGGACGCGACCGGGCGCGCGCTCAGGTTGGACCTGACGCGCCATCCGCTGGCGGGACGCAAGGTCGTGGCGCGGCTTGTCGCCGTGGACGGGGCGGGGCAGCGGGGCGTCAGCACGCCCTTCTACACGACGGTGCCGGACCGCATCTTCGTGGAGCCGCTGGCCAAGGCGATCATCGAGCAGCGCGGGCTGCTGCTGAGCGGCGCGGACGACTACGCGCTGCCGCCGCAGGAGCGGGCCGACAATGATGCGTCCGACGGCACGTTCGACACCTACCAGACGGCGTGGCGGCTGGGGCGCGCGCCCGCGCCCGTTCAGCGCGCGGTCGCACTGGTCGAGGCGGTGACAGACGCGCCCGACCCGTCCGTCTTCAACGACCCGGTCGTCTATCTGGGCCTGCGCCATGTGGGCCACACACTGCGCTACGCCCGGTCCGCCGAGGCACTTCACGGCCTGCCGGACCATATGTGGACGCTGGCCATGCGCGCGGAATTCGGCGTGCTGGGCACTGCGCTGCAGGAGATGCAGGAGGCCGAGGCCGCCCTGCGCGAAGGCATCGCTCGGCGCGCGCCGCAGCGCGAAATCGACACGCTATTCGAGCGCTACAACCAGGCCGTCGACGCCTATATGGAAGAGCTTCTCAAGAGCGCGACCATCACCGATCCGGCCGCGGGCGGCGGCGGGGAGTCGATGGGCTCTACCGACGAGATCCAGGCACTGCTCGACGCGATCGAGGAGGCCAATCGGGTCGGCGATACGGAAGGGGCGCGGCGCGCCTTGGCCCAGCTCGCCGAACTGCTGGAGAACATGCAGATGCAGATCACGCCCGGCGCGGGCGGAGGCGGGGAAGGCTCCGGCGAGGACGAGATGACCGAGGAGATGCGCGAGGCGCTGGAAGAGCTGGCCGAAAGCCTGGGCGAGCAGCGCGACCTGCAGGACCAGACGCGCCAAGCCGAGCGCGACGAGCTGGTGAGGGAGTTTGGCGGCGAGACGCGCGGCGACACGCCGTCTGCGCAGGAACTCGCCGATCGCCAGGCCGCGCTGCAGGAGCTGATCGATGGCCTGCGCGAGGAGCTCGCAGATACGGCGGAACGCGCCGCACCCGGAGAGGCAGGCGAGGACGGGGCGCCGGGACCGCAGACGGGCGGCGGGTCGGGTGACCAGACGGGCCGCGAACCCGGCGCGGAAGGCTCCGGCAACGAGGCGGGCGACGACGCAAGCGCGGGCGGCGCATCCGGCGAAGACGGCACAAGCGAAGGCGGCGGCGGCTCGGGCGATGCCTTCCAGCGCGCCCTGGAGGCGATGCGCGAATCGGAAGACGCGTTGGGACGCGGCGCGTTCGGACAGTCGCGCGAAGCGCAAGGAGAGGCCATCGCCGCCCTGCGCGATGCGGGCGATGCCCTGTCGCGTGAACTCGCCGCGCAGCGCGAGACGGACGGCGAAGGCGGGACCGACCCGCTCGGGCGGGGCCTGGACGGGCTGGATTCCGACAATGCGGAATCCGATATAGACCCGCGCGACAATGCGGAACGGTCGCGCGAAATATTGGAAGAGTTGCGGCGGCGGGCTGCCGATGCGGAGCGCGACGCCCAGGAGCAGGATTATCTGGATCGCCTGTTGCGGCGCTTCTGATCCCTATTCGGCGCCCCAGAGCGCGGATTTGGGCGCAAAGCCCTTGAGGCCGTTGGCGGTGCGGATGCGGCAATGATCGGGCGCGCTGCAATCCTCGAGCTTGACGAGCGCGCCGCGCTCGACGCGGGCGACCGCGGGCGCGCCGGGCTCCGACCGGCTCAGCACGGTCTGGTCCGTGCTGAACAGGGCGTAGCGCTCCCCGGACAGGGCGGGCTTGCGCACCCAGGCCTCATCGCCGTCCACGTCCCGCACCTTGCGCCACATTTCCGTCTCCGCCACCACGATCAGCGGCAAGCCGCGCCGACGGTACTGGTAGGCGATGGAATGGTTGCGGGACGGACCCGTCCGGGCGTTGACCCGTCCGAATTTCAGGCTGACGAAGCGCGGCACGGCGAAGCCGGACGGCGTTTCGTCCGGCGCGACCGCATAGAGGCCGTCCAGCACGCTGGGCACTGCTGTCGGCCGGGCCGGCGCGGGCTCGTTCGCAATCCGGGCGCGCTCGGCGGCATCCGTCTGGTGGCCGGTAGGGGCGGAGCCGCGATCCGCAGCCATGGCCGCCACGCCGCAGGCAAGCAGCAGGCCCGCCACGGCCAAAGGCGGCCAGAAGCGGCGCTTTCGGGGCGGCTCGGCTCCGGCCGGATAATATATGGGTCGCGTCGGCATGGACCTCACCCTTCGTCCAGCTAGCGTTAAATCGCGGTTAAGCGAGACTGTTCTGCGCCCGGAACACGGGTCTTGCAACCCCCCAGCCCTGGCAGGAAGAAACACGCCCTTCCGATTTCTGGGCTTGCGTCCGCCCCCCGGCGCGCGCCACAAGGCGACCATGGCGTCTTCTCCGACCGATTCCGGACCGGCCCGGTTCGGCCCCCACTTCCGTCCGCGCGTCTGCGTGACCCGCAAACTGCCGCCTTCGGTCGAAGCCCGCATGACCGATCTGTTCGACGCGGTGTTGCGGGTGGACGACGCGCCGATGAGCGCCGCCGACCTCCGGGCCGCGATCGCGGATTGCGACGTCTTCGTGCCGACCGTGACGGACGAGATCGATGCCGATGTGGTTGCCGCCGCCGGACCGCGGTTGAGCCTGATCGCCAATTTCGGGGCCGGGACGGACCATATCGACGTGTCCGCCGCCCACAAAAGCGGCATCACCGTATCCAACACGCCGGGCGTGTTGACGGAAGACACGGCGGACCTCGCCATGGCGCTGATCCTGGCCGTGCCGCGCCGTCTGGTCGAGGGCGACCGCCGGTTGCGCGCCGGCGCGTTCCAGGGCTGGAGCCCGACGCACATGCTGGGCCACCGGGTGCGCGGCAAGCGCCTGGGCATTCTCGGCATGGGCCGGATCGGCAGTGCGCTGGCCCGCCGCGCCCATGCGTTCGGCCTATCCGTCCACTACCACAACCGGCACCGCGCGCCGGACACGCTGGAGCGTGCTCTGGACGCGAAATGGCACGACACGCTGGAGGATATGCTGGCCGAGATCGACATACTGTCGATCAACGCGCCGCTGACGCCCGCCACGCGGCACCTGATCGACGGGCGCACCCTCGCCCTGATGAAGCCGGACAGCTACCTCATCAATACGTCGCGCGGCGAAGTCGTGGACGAGGCCGCGCTGGCCGACGCGCTCGCCCAGGGCCGCCTCGCCGGAGCCGGGCTGGACGTGTATGAGGACGAGCCGCGCCCGCATCCCGCGCTTCTGGGTCTCGAAAACGTGATTCTCGCGCCGCACATCGGATCGGCTACGCATGAGAGCCGGAGGGAAATGGGCGAGAAGGTCCTGATCAACATCCGCGCGCATATCGACAATCACGCCTGCCCGGACCGCGTCCTGCCGCCGGGAGCGCGCCTATCCCTGGCGTCCTGAGGCTTTCAACGAGGATATAGACATGGCCTTGATCCGCACCGCGTTCGCCGCCGCCCTGCTCGCAGGCACGGCCGCGCCGTCTTTCGCCCACGACCAGCACTCGCACACTGTCGCGCGTCCCGCTCCGGCCGATCCGCAGCTCTCCGTCGTGACGATCGCGGAAGGCCTGCATGTGCTCTATGGGCCGGGCGGAAATATCGGCGTGTCCTCCGGCGAGGACGGGGTCGTGCTGGTGGACGACAAATTCTCCCGCAACGCCGAAGAGATCCTCTACCGCGTGGAGCAGATCGCCGGACCCGACGCCGAGCTATTGTTCGTCATCAACACGCATCTGCACGGCGACCATACGGGCTCCAATCCGGAAATGGCCGAAGCCGGCGCGCTGATCATGGCGCACGAGAACGTCCGCACCCGCATGGGCACAAGCTATGAGAACAAGCAGTTCGGCCGCACGGTCGACGCCGTGGATGCGAGCTTCTGGCCCGTCGTGACGTTTACGGACGAAGCCAGCCTGCACTTCAACGGGCTGACCGCGCGCGCGATCCATATCCCGACCGCCCATACGGACGGCGATTCCATCATCCATTTCGAGGAAGCCAACACCATCCACATGGGCGACAATCTGTTTCTCGGCATGTTCCCCTTCGTGGATGTGGATAGCGGCGGGTCCATGCCGGGCATGATCGCGGCGCACGACGCCGCTCTCGCCCTGTCGGACGACGACACGGTCATCATTCCAGGCCACGGGCTGGTCACGGACAAGGCGGGTCTCCAGGCAGCGCGCGATCAGCTGGCCGACATTCTCGACCGAGTCCGCACGCGCAAGGACGCCGGGGAGAGCCTGGAAGACATCATTGCCGCCGATCCGCTGGCCGACCTGGCGGAGCTGGACGGTTTCATAAAGCGCGACGGCATCATCACGGCGGCCTGGCGCTCATTGGGCGGCGCTTTCGGCTAGGTTCTGACATACGCGCGTCACGCGAGACGGACATAGGGGGTCCACCGGGATGATCGGACCGGCGGAAGCAGGGGGACCCACCATGAAGATATCAAGACGCGGGGCATTGCGCAGCGCGCTGTTCGGCAGTGTGGCGGGGGGCCTCGCCTCATGCGTGACGACGGGCACGGACGGCCTAAGCGGTGCTCGCTTCGACCACGGCGTCGCATCCGGCGAGCCGGCAGCGGAGGGTTTCCTGATCTGGACCCGCGTCACGCCGCCGTCCGGCGCGGCCAAGACCGCCAGTCTGGATTATGAGGTCGCCGCGGATGCGGCCTTTTCAGACATCGTCGCAAGAGGCACGGCGCGGACCGGAGCCGCACGCGACTGGACGGTCAAGGCGGAGGTGAGCGGATTGGAGCCGGGACGCCGCTACCATTACCGGTTCAGGACGCTGGACGCCGTGTCCCCGGTCGGGCGGTCGCGGACCCTGCCGGAGGGTCGCGTGGATGCGGTCCGCTTCGCCGCCCTGTCATGTTCCAACTACGCGTTCGGCCATTTCAATGTCTACGACGCCGTCGCCCGCCGCGACGACATCGACGCGGTGATCCATCTGGGCGACTATATCTACGAATATTCCACGGCCGGGTATGGCGGCGAGGTCTCCAAGCGCCTGGGCCGCGAGCACGTGCCGGACAAGGAGATCGTGACCCTGGCCGACTACCGGACGCGCCACGCCCAGTACAAATCCGATCCCGGCAGCCAGGCCATGCATGCCGCCCATCCGCTGATCCCGGTCTGGGACGATCACGAGACCACCAACAATAGCTGGGAAGGCGGGGCGGAGAATCACGACCCGGATCTGGGAGAGGGCGATTGGGACGAACGGCGCGCCGCGGCCTTGCGCGCCTATTACGAATGGATGCCCGTGCGCGACCCCGCGCCGGGCCGCGCGGCGGAAGACTTGCTGCGCGACTACCGATGGGGCGATCTCGTCACGCTGGCGACGCTGGAGACGCGGCTCATGGCCCGGTCCGAACAGCTCGACTACGCCCTGATCGGACCGACCCTCGCCACGCCGGGAGGGTTGGCGCAGTTCAAGACGGTCGATCTGGTGGACGAACGCCGGGAGCTGCTGGGCCGTCCGCAGATCGACCGGCTGACGGATACGATGGAAGCCTCCGTTGCCACCGGCGCGCGCTGGCGGGTCATCGCAAACCAGATCATCATGGCCGAGGTCACGGCGCCGGACCTCACGCCTATCGCCGCCTCGCCTGCCATTGCGGAAATCGAAAAGGTCTTTCCACCCATTCGCGACTTCATCGCCCTCTCGACGCTGGACATACCGCTCAACACGGATGCGTGGGACGGCTACCCGGCGGCGCGGGAGCGCTTCTACGCCGCCATGCGGGAGGCGGGCGCGACCGACCTGATCGTGCTGACCGGCGACACGCATGAATGGTGGGCCAACGAATTACGCGACCGCGCGGGCCGCCGCATGGGCGTGGAGCTGGGCACCAACGCGGTCACCTCGCCGGGCGCATCGACCTATTTCGGGCCGGAAGGGCAGACCTATTCCCGCCTACTGCGCGAACGCAACCCGATGGTCCGCCACCATGATCCGGACGGCAAGGGCTATATGGACCTCTTACTGACCCGGGACGGAGCCCGGGCCGATTTCGTCTCGGTCGATACGGTTCTGGCCACGGACTATACGGCCACGGTTAGAACGCGCTTCGATATACAGCGCGCGGGCGAGTCGCTATCGCTTCGCACCGTTTAGGCGGCTGAGAGAAATCAGGCGCCCATGTCCCTGGTAATGTCCCCGGCAATCATGGCCGGGGATGCCAGACGGGCGGTCCCCCAGACGGGCGGCCTTGGTCTTCCTAGAACGTCTTGGCGACGTAAAAGCCGTATGTGCGCGGCGGTCCTGCGATGAAGGTCGGGATGCCGAACGCGTCTCCCGTATTGCCCGCATCGAGCAGGAATTCGCGGTCCGTGGCGTTTTCCACGAACAGTTCGAGCGTCAGTCCCTCGATCGCGGTGGGTTCAACCGTCAGGCGTAGGTCGATCAGGCCGTAATCCTCCTGCAGTTCGTCCTGGAACAGGTCGCCGACGGGATTGGTGCCGTTGGGCGGTTGCAGGTCCGGGCGGTCATTGTCGTCGTCGAAGAAGACATCGTCCTTCCAGGCGAGGATGGGCGAGAAGGCCACATAGCCCCAGTCGAAATCGTGGTCGACGACCGCGCCCAGCGTCACCGTATGTTCCGGCGACAGGCGGAAGCGGTTGCCGGCCCGGGTCTGCGGGTTGCCGTCCCCGTCCTCGTCATCGAATTCGATGCCGTTATAGGCGTAGTTGCCGAAGGCCAGAACGTAATCGTTGAGCTGGATCTGCGCGGAACCCTCGAAGCCGAAACCCGACGCGTTCCCGCCATTGACGGGCACGGGCGTCCCGGCGGCGTCGAGCACGGTCGTCTGGAAATTCTCGTACATGTAGTAGTAGCCGACCGCGTCCACCCGCACGCGCCCGTCGAAGCTCTCGCCGCGATAGCCGATCTCGAAGGCGTCCGTTTCCTCCGCATCGACCACCGTGAAGTTCTCCGCCTGGACGTCGGGTTGCGACGTGACGGCGGCGTAGGTCAGGACTTCGGGGCGGCGACCATGGCCGTAATTGGCGAAGACGCTGGACGTGTCCGACAGATCGTAGTTCAGCGCCGCCCGGTAGGTCAGCCCGTCGAACGTGTCTTCCACGAATACCGGGTTGCCGCCATTGAACACATTGGCACCGACGAACACGCCCGCGCCCGTCAGCAGGGACGGCCCGCCCGGCGCATCCGCGCTGTAGCCCGAACGCTTATCGTCATATGTGTAGCGAATGCCCGCCGTGACATCGAGCCGGTCGGTGAGCGCATAGGTCAGGTCGCCGAACACGTCCCAGGAGGTCGTGTCGCCGGAATTGGTAAAGTTCTCCTCGAAAAATCCGAGCGGCAGGCCTTGCGCGTTAGTTTGCGGCAGCGAGGCCAGGGTGGGCGGTACTTGCGCCACGCCCGGAGGGGCGGAGAAGAGCAGTCCGGCAAACAGGCCCTGCACCGCGCGCAGATCGTAGCCGAGCGGCACACTCTGGGAGCCCTGCTCGTCGAACACCGATCCGCCGACGAAGCCGGACAGGCGGTCGGCGTTCCAGCCGATTCGCAGCTCCTGGAAGAATTGCTCGCCTTCCGCATCTTCGGCAAAGGCGAACAGAGGCAGGGCGAAGCCGTCCGGGTCGAACACTTCGGAGCTGTCGAACTCTCGGTAGTTGGAGACGGACGACACAGTC
>JBCCCX010000145.1:0-8528 GCA_039033275.1 Pseudomonadota bacterium
CTTCTTGGCCACCGCGCCCGTCGTGCCCGTTCCAAAGAAGGGATCGAGAATGGTGTCGCCCGGATTGGATGTGGACAGGATCACCCGGTGCAGCAGGCTTTCGGGCTTCTGGGTCGGATGCGCCTTGCCGCCGCCTTCGGTCTTCAGCCGCTCGTGGCCTGTGCAGATGGGCAGGGTCCAGTCGGAGCGCATCTGCACCCCGTCATTCATCATCTTCATTGCGTCATAATGGAAGGTCGGTCGCGAATCCTCGCTCTTGGTCGCCCAGATCAGCGTCTCGTGCGCATTGGTGAAGCGCGTGCCGCGAAAGTTCGGCATCGGGTTCGTCTTGCGCCAGATGATGTCGTTCTGAATCCAGAACTGCTGGTCCTGCAGCACCGTGCCGACACGGAAGATGTTGTGGTAGCTACCCATGACCCAGATGGAGCCGTCATCCTTGAGCACGCGCCGCGACGCCTGCAGCCAATCGTGGCTGAACAGGTCGTAGGCATCCATCGTGTCGTATTGGTCCCAATGCTCGGTCACGCCGTCGACGACGGAATTGTCGGGACGCGAGAGATCGCCGCCGAGCTGTAGGTTGTAGGGCGGGTCGGCGAAGACGAGGTCGACCGACCCGGCGGGCAGGCTGTTCATCAGGTCGACGCAGTCGCCCTGCACGATTTGGTTCAGGGGCAACTCGGCATCTTCGACACTGGGCGCAAAACCATCACTGGCGCTGCCCTTGGCGGGGAAGGAATTGTCGGCAACGACGCGAAGATGGCTCATGGTGGTCCTGACGCAGGCAAATGTCTCTTATCGGGTCAGGGCTGGGCGGTGAGGGTAAATGCCGTGTTAAAACGGTCGGTTAACGGAAATTAGGACTGGTAAACATTCTGGTGGCGCGGCCTTAACCTTTGCCATTGCGCCGGACGGTCCGATGAGGACATAAAAGCGTCATTGGAGAGGGAGAGATCATGAAGACGAAACTGCTGGGGACTGCCCTATTTGCGGCGATGGCGGCGGGATTGATGGCGGGGCCGGCTGCGGCATCGGACGCGTTGCGCGACGCCATCCAGGCCGATTACGAGGCCAATCTGGAGTCGCTTTTCGTTCACCTTCATGAAAATCCGGAGCTTTCCTTCAGGGAATTCGAGACGTCGAAGCGTATCGCTTCCGAACTGAGCGCGCTGGGTTACGAGGTGACGACCGGCGTGGGGCGCACCGTCGTGGTCGCCGTGCTGGAGAACGGACCCGGCCCGACAGTCCTGATTCGGGCCGACATGGACGGCCTGCCAGTCAAGGAAGATTCGGGACTGCCCTATGCGTCGACGGCGACGCAGGCCAACGTGGTCGGCAAGGTTTTGCCCGTCATGCATGCCTGCGGCCACGACGTTCATATGACGTCTCTCGTCGGCACGGCCCGGCAGCTCATGCGCCTGAAGGACGACTGGTCTGGAACGCTCGTGCTGATCGGCCAGCCGGCGGAGGAGATCATCTCCGGCGCGCGCGCCATGATCGAGGATGGTCTCTACACGCGTTTCCCCAAGCCGGACTACGCGATCGGGTTCCACGTCTGGTCGCCGGTGGAGGCGGGCAAGGTGATGGTGCCGGGCGGCCTGGCTTACAGCAGTTCCGATAGCGTGGACATTACGGTCCGGGGCGTCGGCACGCACGGCGCGGCGCCCCATATGGGCATCGACCCCGTGCTGGTCGCCAGCGCCATCGTCGTGAACCTGCAATCCATTGTGTCTCGCACCATCAACCCGCTGCAGCCCGGCGTCATCACGGTCGGCCAGTTCCAGGCAGGCACCAAGAACAACATTATCGGCGACAGTGCGGAACTGAAGCTGACCGTTCGCTCCGACGATCCGGAGGTGCGCGAAACGCTGCTCACATCCATCGAACGCGTCGCGCGCGGCACGGCGCTGGCCTACGGCGTGCCGGAGGAGCTTCTGCCAACGGTCACGCGCCTCGATCAGAATACGCCTCCCCTCAAGAACGACCACGAGACCGCCGACTTCCTGCGCGCGCATCTTGTGAAGGCCATGCCGGAGGGTTCGATCATCGACGCCGCACGCAGCGGCATGGGCGCCGAGGACTTTGCGGAGCTGATCTCGCCGGACTTGGGTGTGAAAGGCGTCTATATGGCGGTCGGCGGCACGCCCGCCGACGAGCTGGAAGGCGTTGCCTCCCACCATTCGCCGTTCTTCAAGGTCTCGCCCGAGCCGAGCGTGACGGCGGGAACGGAAGCGATGACGCTGAGCGCCATGGCGCTGTTCGGCAAGGGGTAGGCCATGACCATGAAACTATCCACCGCGGTCTTGGTCGCGTCGGCGCTCTGCGCCCCGGTCCTGGCCGCACCCATGTCCGAATCTGAAGTGCAGGATCTGGAACGCGCGGTCGCGGCGGATTACGATGCCCGGCTCGAAGCGGCGTTCAAGGATTTCCACGCCATGCCGGAGCTGTCCTTCAGGGAAAGCCGCACGGCGGAGCGCATGGCCGACGAGCTCGAAGCTCTTGGCTACGAGGTGACGCGCGGCATCGGTCGCACGGGCGTGGTCGCTGTGTTGGAGAACGGCCAAGGTCCGACGGTCTTGATCCGGGCCGACATGGACGGCTTGCCGCTCCTGGAGGAGACGGGGCTGCCTTATGCGTCGCGTCATACGCAACGGATGATGGACGGTACGGACCAGCCTGTCATGCATGCGTGCGGCCATGACGTTCACATCACGTCGCTTCTCGGCACTGCCAAGCAGATGCAGGACCGCCATGCGGACTGGTCGGGCACGTTGGTCCTGATCGTCCAACCGGCAGAGGAAACCGGGCTTGGCGCCAAGGCCATGATCGCGGACGGACTCTATACCGATTTTCCGAAGCCGGACTACGCGATTGCCTTCCACGTCGCCTCCGAGTTGGAGGCTGGCCGGATCGTCGTTCCCGCAGCCGCCGCCTTCTCCAGCGACGACGTCATCGACCTGACCGTCTTTGGGGTCGGCACGCACGGCGCGTCGCCGCATCTCGGCATCGATCCCGTCGTGCTGTCCGCCGCCATCGTCATGAACCTCCAGACCATAGTGTCACGTCGGATCGGCCCGCGCCGGCCCGCGGTCGTCACGGTCGGGTCCATTCATGGTGGCACCAAGCACAATATCATCGGCGAGAACGTCAAGATGGAGCTGACGGTGCGGTCCGACGATTTCGAGACCCGGAAGACCCTGCTCGATTCGATCGAACGGATCGTGCGCAATACGGCTCTGGCCTACGACGTGCCGGAGAACCGCCTGCCGACCCTGACCTATCTGGACGAAAGCTCCGGCCCGGGCGTCAACGATGCGGAGACGGCGGCCTATCTCGCGCAAGTCATCTCTGCGCGATTGCCGGAACGCTTCATGACGGAACCCGTACGAGAGGGGATGGGTGCTGAGGATTTCGCCTCGCTAGTCGAGCCCCAGCACGGGGTAGAAGGTGTCTATATGTTCGTCGGCGGAACGCCGGCGGAGGAGTTGGACACGGCGGCCGGGCACCACTCGCCCCTGTTCAAGGTCGAACCCGAAGCGTCCATCAGGGCCGGAACGGAAGTGATGACGCTGAGCGCCATGGCGCTGTTCGGCAAAGATAAACGCTAGCTCCAAAGCTCTCCTACCGGCAAAAAGGCAACACGCGCAGCAAAGCGAGCATGATGTCTTTTTGTCGCCAGCGCACAACTCCAGCGCGCCGAGCGGCAGCGAGAATCCGTCCCATTTAAGGACAGCGCTTTGCGCTGGCAGATGTGCTGGATCCCGTGTCGGAGCACGGGATGAGCGGATTAGGTGGATGCGTACATCTTGCTTCAACACGACTCCGCTCACCCCCACTTACCCCCACCCCGACTCGGCAAGCGCTCAGACTCCGGCTAGACGCGCGCCATGCATCAGTATCTCGACCTTTTGCGCCACGTGATGGACACCGGCACAGACCGGATGGACCGGACGGGGACGGGCACGCGCGGCGTTTTCGGCCATCAGATGCGATTCGATCTGGCTGACGGCTTCCCCATGGTCACAACCAAGAAGCTTCACCGCAAATCCATCGTTCACGAGCTGCTCTGGTTCATCGCGGGCGACACGAACGTTCGTTACTTGCAGGAGAACGGCGTTCGGATCTGGGACGAATGGGCGGACGAAAGCGGCGATCTCGGCCCGGTCTACGGCAGGCAGTGGCGCCGCTGGGAAGGGCCGGACGGGGAGGTCATCGACCAGCTGACCAAAGTCATCGCGCAGATCCGGACTAACCCCTATTCGCGCCGGCATATCGTGTCGGCCTGGAACCCGGCCGACGTGGACGAGATGGCCTTGCCGCCCTGCCACACCATGTTCCAGTTCTTCGTCGCAGACGGCCGCCTGTCCTGCCAGCTCTACCAGCGCAGCGCGGACATCTTTCTCGGCGTGCCGTTCAATATCGCCAGCTACGCGCTACTGACCCACATGGTCGCGCAGGTGACGGGCCTGGAACCGGGCGATTTCGTCCATACGTTCGGCGACGCGCACATCTACCATAATCATTTCGACCAGGTCCGCGAGCAACTGACGCGCGAGCCGTATCCGCTGCCGCGTCTGGAGCTGAACCCGGAGGTGAAGGAGATCACGGACTTCACCTATGCGGATGTGAAGCTAGTCGGCTACACCGCGCATCCTCACATTGCGGGGAAGGTGGCGGTCTAGGGCTGTCTCAAGACTTTAGGGCCTTCCCATTTCCCGCTCATTCCCGCGCACGCGGGAATCCAGTGGATCACTGTGTCCTCAGTCAAGTGACCAACCAAGCATTAGCTATGGCGTGATGGCAAGGACTGGATCCCCGCGTGCGCGGGGATGAGCGGGAGGTGTGGATTGAATATGACTCTCTCATTGAGCGGGCTCTCGCTGCCGCTCGCCGCGCTTTGCGCGGGCAACAAAAGATACCGGGTTCGCTTCGCTGCACGCGCTGCCTTTTCGTTGGTGCAAGCGTCATCGTGCGACCGTGGGCTTACGGCGAATGTGCGGAGGCGTCCGCGGACCGGGGGGCCGTGTCGTCACGGCCGATGGCGTTTCGGCTATCGGCTAGCCGTAAGGGAAGGGCGACGCGAGCCGCCCGATCCGCGGCGAGGCCCCGACCGGAGTCCCCCGGGCGCTTACCGTGGACCGCCCTTCGTGCGGCCCCGCCCGGTTTCGTCCTGCGGTGCGCGCCGGCGTGCTAAGCCCACGCGCCCCAAGGCCCCGACCTTCCGCGACGAAAGACGAGTAGCGCTCGCCCGCCTCCGCTGCCCGGAAGGTACGGGAGGTAAGAAAGCACGAAAACGGCAGACGGGGATTGATTTGCGGGACTTTCTAGCAAGCCGTTGGAAATGGACGCCTTCTTAGCCGGATAAACGCGGATGGATCTTCACCTCCGCCGTCCCCGGCATTTATTGCCGGGGCCTGGTCTCGTTGACGCTCACAAGAGGAGGGCGAGAGGGTCTTCTCGTCTTATGAAGAAGTCCGACGGCAGACCCCGGCAATAAATGCCGGGGACGGAAGTAAGTAAACGTTGGGGACGGGAGTGGAATCGGTAATGGTTTTGCGTCAGACCGATTGCGTGCGCGGTACACGTCGGAACAAGGCCACGAGAACGCGTATCGAGACGACGAGCACCGCCAGCCAGGGTGTCAGCGTCGCCAGCAGGAATAGCCCGGCCGTGCCCAGCGCAAGATAGGCGAACAGCGCCAGCGGCACGGACAGGTCGCCTGACGCGACCGGATTGTCGCGCAGCCGCAGGCCGCCCCTGCGCCGGTCGTCCTGCACGTTCCGGAGCATACATTCCACATTACCCGCAAGCAGCAGCGCGGCGATGCCGAGCGACAGGGCGAGCATGTCCAGTCCCTGCATACCGATCAGCACGCAGACGATCAGCACGGGGACGAGGATGGCCGGAACCGTCCAGATTTCGAAGCCCCAGAGCGCGGCCGGGAGCTTTTCCGACAGGGTGGGGCGATCGACCAGGATTTCCACGGGCAGATCGGCTGCCGTGCGCGTGTGCTCCGTGTCGCTCGGCGGCCGGACGCCGTAGCCCAGTTGCGCGGCCTCCCAGACTGCATAATCCTGCGTGCTGTTGCCGGCATAGTCGAACCCGTTCGGGAAACGATCCTCCAGGAAGGCCGCCTTATTGCCGCTCGTCATATTGTAGGTCGGCGAGGTGCCGTAGGTTTCGGACACGAAGTCCAACCGCTCGCCGAGCCTGTCGACCAGCGATTGTTCGGAGCCGGAACAGAGATGGACGTTGCGGCCCGACGCCACGGCTTCCTGTGCCAGGCCGATGATCTCCGACTCCAGCGGCACGACATCTACCGCCAGCCGGTCGCCGATGCGCGCTACCATCTCCTGCTTCATCTGCGGCTTGTCCGTCAGGCCGAGGCGGAGATAGCGCAGGGCGCGCCACGGATCGCGCAGGATGGCGGCGAGAATCATTTCGTGTGTCAGGTCGCTCTTTATGAGCGTGCCGTCCACGTCGAGGATGAGAGGGCGGCTCATGCGGCGTCCACGGCTTCCATGTGACGCTCGCCGACGTCGCGCTCCATGGTGCGCCGAATCAGCCACCAGATGACGAGCGCGCCCAGCATCTTTCCGCCAATGCTCATCACTATGTTGGGCAGGGTGAGCTGCCCGTCGCGGATGGCTTCGGCTCCGATAAGGAAAACCGTGGTGTCGACGGGTGCGGCGAGGGCGGACGACAGAAGGACGCGCGTGGAAAGCTTCAGTTTGGTGAAGGTGAAGACGGCCCAGTCCACCATTTCCGACACGGCGAACGCCACGCCCGACGCCAATGCAAGCTCCCCGCCGCTCGTCGCCCAGGTCAGACCCAGCGCCACCGCCATGGCGAGCAGCACCCAATGGCCGATTTCGCGCTGGGCGAAGTCTCGCGCGACGAGCACAAGCCCGGTAACGACCGTGACCGGATTGAACGCCCAGCCCAGCCCCGGCAGTTCGACCATGGGTGCCCAGGTGAAGCTCCAGTTTATGAAGGGGATGAGCAGCACGTAGACCAGCGTGACGATGACGGCGCGCGTGGGTGCGGCGAAAGGCTCTTTCTCGGCATAGGTGGACATGAGCGCCCTATACGCGGCTCCGCGCGGGCTGTAACCCTTCGTCCATGAAGGATGCCGCCACACCGATCACTTTCTCCGCCATTGTCGCACGTTCGCGCAACGGGGTGATCGGTCGGGACGGCGACTTGCCGTGGCGGTTGCGTTCCGACCTGAGGCACTTCAAGCGCGTCACTCTGGGCAAGCCCTGCCTGATGGGTCGCAAGACCTGGCAGAGCCTGCCCGGCGCGTTGCCGGGGCGTCCCAATCTGGTCCTTTCCCGCAACGCCGGTCTCGATGTCGAAGGCGGCGAGCTGGCGACATCGCTCGATTCGCTCGTCGCGATTGGCACCGAACATGCGGAGTGGCTCGGAGTCACGGAAGTCATGGTGATCGGCGGGGAGCAGCTCTACCGCGCCCTGCTGCCACGCACGGGCCGCATCTACGAAACGATCGTCCAGACGGAGATCGAGGGCGACGCTTATTTTCCGGAACTGGATTCGCATGACTGGGCCGTTCGCAACGAGGTCTTTCACGCGGCCGGCAAGGGCGACGACCACGATTTCGTCACGCGCGTGCTGGAACGCCGCAGCTTTTCGATAGCCTCCACCCCCGACTTGCCTTGAAAGCCTCCGCCGCCTTCGCCACATAGACGCGGATTCGATTGGAGACCTTGAATGGCTGACAATAATTCACCCTGGGGCCCGAAGGGCTCTGGCGACAAGGGCGGTTCGCCCTGGGGGAACAACAAACCGGGCGGCAAGGGCTCGGACCGTTCGCCCGACCTCGATAATGTGATTGAGGGGTTCAAAACGCGTGTGAAGAAGCCCGGAGGTCCGGGCGGACCGCGTCGTCCGTCATCCGGCGGCGGTGGCGGCAATTTCGGGGATATCCGCATCGGGCCGCTCGGCCCTCTGGGCATTGCGCTCGCTGTCGGCGCCGTGCTGCTGCTGTCCACATCCGTCTATACGGTCGATCAGACGGAGCGTGCCCTCGTGCTGCGGTTCGGCGATTATGCCCGCACAGCCGAGCCGGGGCTTAACTTCAAGCTGCCCAACCCGATCGAGACGACCTACAAGCAGGAGACCGAGATCATCCGTCGCGACGCGATCGGCGGGAACGATTTCTCCTCTCTAATGCTGACGGGCGACGAGAATATCGTGGATATCGACTTCACCGTGCTGTGGCGCATCAACGATCTCGCCAACTACTATTTTGAGGTAGACGATCCGGCACAGGCCGTGCGCGCCGTGGCTGAGTCCGCCATGCGCGAAGTGGTCGGCCGCAACGAGCTGCAACGAATCATCACCACCGACCGCCTGGCCATCACCACGGCCGTGCGAGACCTGATGCAGGAGACGCTGGACGAATACAAAGCCGGCGTGCGCGTCGTGGAGGTCCAGCTCCAGAAGGCCGACGCCCCCGACCAGGGCGGCGTCGTGGACGCCTTCCGCGACGTGGAAGACGCCGGACAGGA
>JBCCCX010000146.1:0-8521 GCA_039033275.1 Pseudomonadota bacterium
CCATTCTCGATCCCTTCTTTGGAACGGGCACGACGGGCGCGGTGGCCAAGAAGCTGGGCCGCAACTATATCGGCTTTGAGCGCGAAGCCGATTACATCGCGCACGCCCGAAAACGCATCGCCAAGGTCCGCCCCGCCGGAACCGAAGCCATCAAGATCACGCGCTCCAAGCGGTCGGAACCGCGCGTGCCCTTCGCCACGCTGGTCGAGCGCGGCCTGATCGACATCGGCACAAAGCTCTACTCCGCCAAGGGCAAGCTTTCGGCCCGCGTGCGCGCGGATGGCAGCCTCGCGACGGATGACGGGTTCGAAGGGTCCATCCACAAGGTCGGAGCCCACGTCACGGACTCACCCTCCTGCAATGGCTGGACCTTCTGGCACTTCATGGGCCCGAAGGGTCTGACCGCCATCGACACGATCCGAGCGGAAATCCGGCGGGAGATGGCGGGGGCGTAGAGGCGCGCAGAAACCTCCAATTCGAGTTAAAACTTCCTTCTCCCCGCGGAGCGGGGGGAAGGTGCCCCGAAGGGGCGGATGGGGGGCTTCTCTCAAATGGATATGACGACGGCGGACTTTAGCATTGTCGTCGCAGATCGCCAACGGTCCCACCTTGAATGACCACAAGGCACGCACCCTGGCCACATCGCTACCGCCGACAGCTCCCCCCCCATCGACCCGGTCATCGCAAGCGATGCCCGGCCCACTTCCCCCCCGCGCCGCGGGGAGAAGACAATCCGGCTTGCAGCACTTCCGACTTTTTCACACCCCAAAACGCCCAACCATTACAATCCCCTCAGGCTCGCAACCTCACCTTCCCTTCATCGTTGATTCCGCGTCGGTCGTGCCAGACCGCCTCACTCAAACGCTCGAAAGGAGACCCAACATGGCCAACTATCCCATCCTCTACCGCTACCGTTCCACGCCGCGTGCGCGCGTCTCGCAGCCGCAGTCAGGCTATTCGATCTTCGACCACATGCAGCGCGAAACGTCCGACATGTTCAACCGCGCGCAGAGCCTGATCGACCAGGACCAAGCCGAGCAGAGCGGCAGCTTCTTCTCGCCCGCAATCGACCATCACGAGACGGACGGGGAATTGCGTCTGTCGCTCGAACTGCCGGGCGTGAAGCGCGATGACGTCGATGTCAGCATCGAAAACGGACAAATCCGGATCTCCGGAGAGAAGAAGTCCCGTTACCAGCAGGAAGAAGACGGGCGCAGCTCCACGGAAACGCGTTACGGCCGCTTCCAGCGCGTGCTGCCCTTGCCCGAAGGCGTTAACGAAGACGCGATCGAAGCCACGTTCGAGGACGGCGTGCTGGAGCTGACCCTACCCAAGACTGAAGAGACCCAGCCACAGTCCCGCCGCATCGAAATCGGCACGGCCCACAAGACGCTGCCGACGCAGAGCGAGACGGCGTCGAACGATTCGTCCGACAGCGACGAGAGCCAGGCGGCGTAAGAACCGAACGCCCGTCCCCGGCATTTATTGCCGGGGACGTATATCTACTTTCCGGGGCGAGGATCGGGTAAACGCCCGCCACTTTGAGAACCTTATTGAACAGGCTCGGCAACGCTTCCCGGTCCAGCGCATCCACCGCGACCCACCGGCCCTCGCCGGGTGGGTCGTCTTGCGTCTGGGTCTTGAACACGTCCAACTTTAGCTCGAAGTGTGTGAAGACATGCCGGACCGGCGCGGCGGCGCGGGTCCAGTCCCAGCCGTCCGGCGGTTCCGACGTTACGGGCGCATCCGTCCATGCCGTGCCCGGAACCTCCATCATGCCGCCGAGCAAGCCGTTCTCCGGGCGGCGGCGCAGCCAGACTGCGTTATCCTGAATGTACGTGTAAGCTTGTCCGTACCGGACGGGTTGCGCCTTCTTCGGCGCTTTCTTCGGATAGTCCGTCTGGTCACCCGCCGCGAAGGCATCGCACCATTCCTTCCAAGGACAGAGCAGGCAGGAGGGGCTGCGCGGCGTGCAGACCGTGGCCCCCAGATCCATGACCGCCTGGCCGTAATCACCAGGACGGTCCGGGTCGGACAGGGCGCTTGCAAGCGTCTTGATGTCCCGCTTCGCCTTGGGAAGCGGTATCTGGACGAGGTGGAGGCGCGCGATGACGCGTTCCACATTGCCGTCCACGATGGTCGTCGGCTCATCGAAGCAGATCGCGGCAATGGTGGAGGCGGTGTAGTCGCCGATTCCCGGCAGCTTCAACAATTCGGCTCTTGTTGCCGGAAAGCGGCCGGCATGATCTTCGACGATCGTCCGCGCGCATTTGTGCAGGTTACGGGCGCGCGCATAGTAGCCGAGTCCGGCCCAATGGGTCAGCACATCGTCGAGCGGGGCGGCGGCGAGGTCTGCGACGGTCGGGTAGAGCGATAGGAATTTGTGCCAATAAGGCGTGCCGTGCGGCACTGTCGTTTGCTGGAGCATGATCTCGGACAGCCAGACCGCATAGGGGTCCGGCTTGATGCCGCGCGCGCGGTCTTCCGGGCGGACGCGCCATGGCAGGCTCCGCCCTTCCCGGTCGTACCAGGCGAGCAGAGCGGCGCGCATCGTTTTGATTTCGCCATCGGTCCGCATAGGCCGTCTCACCTGTGCGCTTTACCTGGCGCGCGCAATGGCGGATGGTCGTCCTGTGACAGACCGTCGTCTCAATCCATCCGAACGCGCCACTGTCGAGCGTTATCTGGAAGCCCGGCGAGCGCGGCCTCAGGCCCGGCCCCTGCCCAAGGCGGGCATGGCCGTGAACCGCGTCATGCGACCGCTGGCGGGCAAGGGCCGGAAGCGCGGCAGCTCCGCGCGGGCGCTTATGGAGGTTTGGCCGGAGATCATGGGGCCGCGCTGGTCCAAGATAAGTGCGCCCGTCCGGTTCCGCGGCGGTCCAGACGGTCGGACATTGCTCATCAGCGCCCCAGGCCCCGCGGCCGCGCTTATACTGGCGGCGTCCCAACAGATAGTGGAGCGGCTGAACGCGCATCTGGGAACGGGATCGGTTTGCGCCATCAAGGTCGTGCAGGCCGCACCCGAGCGCGCCGATCCACCAATGGCCGCGACGCGTGGCTTGACCCCGTCAGAGGAGCGTTCACTGCATCAGGGCCTTACAACTGTGCGCAACGAGCGGCTAAAGGATGTGTTGGAGCGGCTCGGCCGCGAAGTCCTGAAGAATCAGCGATAGGTCACCGAACATGCTCAACATCGTCCGTAGCAGCTTGGCCGCAGCCTTCCTGTCCGTCGCCGCCCTCGGTACCGCGACCGCTCAGACGGCGCCCGAAAACCAGAGCCCGATCACCTATCAGCCGACGCACCTGATGACGGAGGCCCCGGACGATCACGCAATCGGCAATCCCGATGCGCCGGATACGCTGATCGTCTACGCGTCGAACATGTGCCCGCATTGCGGTGATTGGTTCACGAAGGAATGGCCCACGGTGAAGCGCGACCTCGTCGAAACCGGCAGGCTGCGCTTCGTGTTCCGCCCTCTTCCGTCCGCGCCGATCCGCTATTCCGTTGCCGCTTTCACGCTGGCCGAATGCGCGCCCGCCGACACTTACATGGCGGTCATCGAGGATCAATTCGCGCGCCAAGCCACGATCCTCGAATCGCAAAGCCCCGACGTGGCCCGCACCGAATTCGAGAACATGGCGAAGATGGCGGGCCTGGAGGACATGGAGAGCCTCGAAGCCTGTCTGGCCGACGACAATGCCTTCGCGGCCGTCGAACGGGCCACCCGCCGTGCCCAGGCAGCCAACATCAACGGGATACCGACCTTCATTCTCAATGGCGAAGTGATGGGCGGCGCGCACGATGCGGAAGATGTGGCTCGCTGGCTCGCCGGTGCCGGCACTTCGGACGACGCACCCGGCTGAACCACCCACAAGATAGGGCGTTTGCGCCCGCACGGCCGTGCGGGCGCGCCTTGAACTCACCGTCACGATTCAGGATGTTCCGGCATGACCACTATGATTCGCACCTCCCTGCTTCTTGGCGCGGCCGCACTGTTTTCAGCGTGCGGCAATGCGGCCACCGAGGCACCGGCCAGCACGGCCGAAGCAGTCTCGACCACGGAACGCACTGCTTATGAGCGACCCGACGATCATGCGATCGGCCGTGTCGATGCGCCGCTGACGGTCGTCGAATACGCCTCGGTGACCTGCCCGGGCTGCGCCTTCTGGCATCAGAACGTCTACCCGGAATTCAAGGCGCGCTACATCGACACCGGCAAGGTCCGTTATGTCTTTCGCGAGTTCCTGACCGGCGCGCCAGATCTGGCCGAAGCGGGTTTCAAGATCGCGCTCTGCGCCGATCCGGACGACTATTTTACCAATATCAAGCTGCAGTTCGACCGTTTGCCGCAAATCATGCAGATGGCCCAGAACGGCAATGCCCGCGCGGCCTATGTGAACCTCGCCAAGGCGTCGGGCCTGACGGAGGAAGAGTTCGCGGCCTGCCTGGCCAATGAGGACCACCGCGCCACCATCATGAGTAAGATGGAGCAGGGCTTCGACGAAGGCGTCCAGGGCACGCCGGCCTTCTTCATCAATGGCGAAACGGCGCGCATCGGCACGGTCGAGGACATGGACCGGGTGCTGGGCGAACTGCTCGGCGAAACACCTGAAGCGCCTGCAACAGAAGACACGCCTGCCGAAGAACCCGTACAAAAGCCTGCCCAAGAGCCGGCCGAGTAATCCATGGGCGGACTTGTCTTCGACAAGATCACGCTGACGGGCTTCAAGAGCTTCGTCGAGCCCACCGACTTTCTGATAGAGCCCGGACTGACCGGCGTGGTCGGGCCGAATGGCTGCGGAAAGTCGAACCTGCTGGAAGCCATACGCTGGGTCATGGGCGCCAACAGCGCCAAGGCCATGCGCGGATCGCAGATGGAGGATGTCATCTTCTCCGGCACGCGCCAGCGGCCCGGCCGCAACCAGGCGCATGTCACGCTGCATATCGACAATAGCGCGCGCGTTGCGCCCGCCGCCTTCAATGACTCCGACCAGCTGGAAGTCATGCGGGTCATCACCAAGGGCAAGGGATCGACCTACAAGATCAACGGCCGGACTGTCCGGGCCAAGGACGTGCAGCTCCTCTTCGCCGACGCATCCACCGGCGCCAACTCCCCTGCCCTCGTCCGTCAGAACCAGATCAGCGAGCTTATCAGTGCCAAACCGTCCAATCGGCGCCGCGTGCTGGAGGAAGCGGCCGGGATCAGCGGCCTTCACTCGCGGCGGCACGAGGCTGAACTGCGGCTGCGCGCCGCGGAGAATAATCTCGACCGGGTGGAAGACCTGACCGCGCAGATCGAAAGCCAGCTCCTGTCCCTGCGCCGCCAATCGCGCCAGGCCCAGCGCTACAAGCGGCTCGCGGGCGAAATTCACGAATACCGCGCTCTTCTTTGGCGCAAGCGCTGGGTCGCCGCGCTGGACACGCTGGCCGGCGCGCAGGACGCTCTGAAGGCCGTCGAAGCGCAGGTGCAGGACACGGCGCTGAAGGCGTCGGAGGCAGTCCGTCTGGCCGGCGAACTATCCGGCGATATCAAACCCAAGCAGGAAGAGCAGCTTATCGCGGCTGCTGTGCTGGCTCGGCTCAACGCGGCGAAAGAGGCGTTGGAAGCCGACGAAGCCGCGGCCACGTCGGAGATCCGCAAGCTGCAAGCCCAGATCGAACAACTCGCTTCGGACATCGAGCGTGAGAGCGGGATCGTCGAAGACGCGACCGAAGCCGAAGCCCGGCTCGGCATCGAGCAGGACACGCTGGTCTCCGCCGGAGACCAATCCGCGGCTCTGGATGCGGCGCGCGACGAGGCGGAAGCCGCGCTGAAGGAACGCAACCGGCTGGACACTGCGATGGGCGAGCTGACCACTCTTATCGCCGGGCAGGCCGCCCGCGCGGAAAGCGCCGCGCGGGAGTTGGAGCAATCGGGGCGCCGCCTGTCTTCCCGCATGCGTGAGCTGGACGATGCGAAAGGCAAACTCGCGGCCATGTCTTCGGACGGCGGGGCATCGGCCAGCCTGTTCGCGGCCTCTGCCTCCGACGCGCTGGATGCATTGCAGGCGGCGAAAGAGGCCGAGCGGGACGCCGTCGCCGCCCGCAACGAAGCGGACGAAGCCGACCAGGCGGCCCGCGAAGCTCTTTCCGACGCCAAGGGCGCGCTGAATACGCTGACATCCGAACGCGCCGCGCTGGAACGTATCGTGAATCGTAACGGGGGCGGCCACGAGACCGCCCTGTCGCGCATCACGGTCGCCAAAGGTTACGAACAGGCGCTTGCGGCCGCGCTGGGCGAAGATCTGGACGCTGGTGTGGCCGGTTCGGCCTCGCTGCGCTGGACCGGCGCGGCCGAGGTGGAGCAGCGCCTGCCGTCCGGCGCGACCCCGCTATCGCAACTCGTCAGCGGCCCGGCCGAGATGACGGCGCGCCTGTCCCAGATCGGCGTGACGGACAGCGCGGCCGATCTGGTATCCGAACTCAAGCCTGGACAACGGCTTGTGACGCGCGACGGCCATGTCGTACGTTGGGACGGGTTCGTCATGGAAGCCGGCGCAGAAACCGCCGCCTCCGTGAAGCTCAAGCAGCAGGGCCGCCTCAAGGACATGGTCGCAGAGATCGATGCGGCGGAAATCGGTGTCGCAGATGCGCAGGCAGCGTTCGAGGCTGCGCGCGCCCATCGCGAAGCCGCCAAGGACAAGGCGCAACGCGCCCGGGCCGCTCTGCCCGATCTCGAGCGCAAGGAACGCGCCGCGCAGGCCGCTCTGTCGCAATATGAGACCGATGTGGCGCGGGAGACCGCACAGAAACGCTCTCTGGAGGAGCGGATCGAGCGCCTGACAGCGGAGATCGCTGAGCTGACAATCCAGCGCGATACAGCTCGTGCCGCCGTGGACGGGGCGGACCATGACGAAACCCTCGGACCGAAAAGAGAAGCCCTTTCCGAAGAGCTGGCTCAGGCGCGAGCCGAAGCGGATGAGAAGAACACGACCTATCGCACGTTGCACAACGAGATCGCAGCCCGCGCCGCGCGTCTCAAGGCCGTGGAGACGGAGCGGGCCGACTGGCAGCGCCGTCGGACCCAGGCCGCAGACCGCGTCGCCACGCTGCAGGGCCGCCGCGACGCCGCGCAGATCAATCTGCAGAGCGCGACGGAAGGACCAGACCGTTTCGAAGACCGCCGCCGGGACTTGTTCGCCCAGCTGGAGGACGCAGAAACCAGGCGCGACGCCGCCGCCGACGCATTGGCCGGCGCGGAGGCGACGTTGCGCGAGGCCGAAATCAATGCGCGTGACCTCGAAAGGCTCGCTGGAGAGGCCCGCGAGGCCCGTGCCGGTGCCGACGCACGGCTGGCCGCCGCGAAGGAACGGATCGGCGAGACCAAGGCCCGCATCAACGAAACACTGCAATGCGATCCGTCCGGCCTGGACGAGCATCTTGGCAAGCTCGATCCGGACTCGAACCTCTCGGAGAACGATATCGAGCGGAAACTGGAGCGGCTCGCCGCCGAGCGCGAGCGGCTGGGCAGCGTCAATCTTCGCGCCGATGAGGAAGCGGCCGAACAGGAGGAAACGCTCGCCACCATGACAGCGGAGCGCGAGGATCTGATCCAGGCGATCGCCAAGCTACGCGAGGGCATAGACGAGTTGAACACGGAAGGCCGGCAGAAGCTACTAGCCGCGTTCGACGTGGTGAATGGCCATTTCTCCAAGCTCTTCGTCACGCTCTTCAGCGGCGGCGAGGCGTCTCTGGCCCTGACCGAATCGGACGATCCGCTGGAGGCTGGCCTCGAAGTCTTCGCCCGGCCGCCCGGAAAAACCCAGAAGCCGATGAGCCTGCTATCCGGCGGTGAGCAGGCGCTGACCGCCACGGCGCTGATCTTCGCCGTATTCCTGTCCAACCCCGCCCCGGTCTGTGTGCTGGACGAGGTCGATGCGCCTTTGGACGACTTCAATGTCGGCCGCTATTGCGACGTTCTGGACGAGATGTCCCGCCTGACCGACACCAAGTTCATCGCCATCACGCACAATCCCGTCACGATGAGCCGGATGGACCGGCTGTTCGGCGTCACCATGGCCGAACAGGGCGTGTCGCAGTGTCGCTGAAGGGCCGGAACGACGCCATGACCATGCCGATCATCGGCACGAGCCACAAGAAGGCCAGGACGATCAGGAACACCTGAGCGACGACCTGGTTTCGCTTGCTCGTGATCATGCGGCCTCCTCGTCTCGGAAGGTGCTGCGCAGGTACCAGACGACGAAGGTCAGGCACAGCAGCAACAAGATGACGCCGTAGGCGGAGCCACGACCGACGTTGCCGGACTCACCGAGAATCGACTCGGTGACCAGGATCGACAACACGTCCGTGCCGATCGGGTTGTTGAGCACATCGATGATGTCGAAGATGCGCAGCGCTTCGATGACGGTGATGACGATGATCACGACGGTCACCGGCTTGAGCGACGGGAAGGTGACCCGTCGGAAGGTCTGCCATTCGTTGCAGCCGTCGATGGCGGCGGCTTCCTTGAGTGCCGGATCG
>JBCCCX010000147.1:0-8439 GCA_039033275.1 Pseudomonadota bacterium
AGCAGATTGGAAATTTTTCTCATGCCACTTTGATTGTGCATGCCAACCCTTCCCGTCAGCTTAAGGTATAGTCAATCGGACCTAATTCTATCGAAAAACGACGTTTTGGGGCACTAGCCATTGAAATCCCCTCCTCATGCAAGACGACGTTACATACTGCGTCCAATTTCTTGCGAGGGGAAAATTATGCGGAACCGTTTACAGACGAGCGTTGCGCTTACATCGGTGCTGATGACGTCACTCTGGGCGGGGTCCGCAGCACCTGCGAACGCGCAGGCTGCCGGCGATGACGGAATTGATGAAGTCATCGTCACGGCGACCAAGCGTGCCGAACGCTTGCAAGACGTGCCACTGAGTATCGATGCGTTCGACGCCGTGGCGATCAAGAACGCCGATATCGAGGAAATCTCCGACATTGTCCTTCTAACGCCGGGCCTCCAGTTCGCGGAAAGCATCGGTCGCCAGACCGGCACGCCCGCGATCCGGGGCATCTCTCCATTCGCCTTCTCCGACCCGACCGTGTTGGTGTTCGTGGATGGATTCACCCTGGGGTTCACCCGGACCGGAAACAATGCCGCGCTGTTCGATCTGGAACGCATCGAGGTGCTCAAAGGCCCCCAGGCGACGCTCTACGGACGTAACGCGCTCGGCGGCGTCATCAACTACATCACCAAAAAGCCTGGCGACGCATTCGAGGGCTATGTGAAGGCCGAGATCGCGAATTACGACACGCAAGTCCTTACGGCCAGCGTGGGAGGGCCTATCGTCGAAGACAAGGTGTTCGCCAAACTATCGGGAAGCTACCGGAATTTTGGAGGCTTCATTGATAACGAGTTCGACGGGTCCGAGAACATCAATGATGAAGAAGATATCCTTTTGAATGGCAACCTTCGCCTGACTCCGAATGAGAATTTGGAAGTGAACTTCACACTAAACTATGCGGAATCAGAAGATGCCTGTGGCGACTGTTCCTTCGTCCCGAGAGGCTTTGGAAACCGTTTTAACCCGCAATCCTATCTCGACATTGGCGCGGGCCTCATCGACTTCAACTCGCCGGAACTCGTGACCTCACAGAACTTTCCGGGTGGGCAGGACCGTGATGAGGTCACGGCGGTGATGAATGTCGAGTGGGACCTGGGCCCGGTCTTGCTCAACAATGTAACGGGTTGGGCCAACTCCGACAGCCGGATCGTCGTGGACGTGGAGCGTCAGGCCGACAGCGGGCCGTTCGGCGACTTCTTCGACCTGACCCGCGAGAATGAAGGGTGGAGCACGGAATTCCGCCTGACGTCCGACACGCCTGGTCCGTTCCAGTGGCTTGTTGGAACCTATTACTATGAAGCCGATCTCGAACGGCTCCTGTTCTTCTCCGCTTTCCTTCCCAACGCCATCGACAGCACGGTCACGGATATCACCAACGCCGCGGCATTCCTGAATGTAGACTATAGTGTGACCGACGCGCTGACCTTGGGTTTTGGACTTCGCTACGATTATGAAGAAAACCAATTCGAGAGCCTGCTAAACGGGGAAACCCGTGACACGGACGCTAATGTCTGGCTCCCGAAGTTCACCGCCACATACCAGCCGAGTTCGGACACAACCTTCTACGGCACGATATCCCGCGGCTATCATGCGGGCGGTACGAATCCCGTCAGCTCGCCCGTCCTCACATACGACCCGGAATTTGTCTGGAACTACGAAGTGGGCGTCAAGGGACAGGCTATGGAGGGGCGTCTGCGCTACGAATTCTCCGCCTACTATCTCGATTGGCTCGACCAGCAAGTACAACAAACAGCACCACAAGTGGGCGTCAACACTTACATTACAAATGCAGGCGAGTCCCACGTGTTCGGAATCGAAGCATCTCTTTCCGTGGAACCGGTGGAGAACCTCACCCTCTCGATCGCTGGAACGGTTCAAGAGGCGGAGTTCGACGAGTTCATCAACGTCGTAGACACGCCCGCACTCGGCATCGGCCCCGACCTTTCGGGCAACCGACTGATCAACGCGCCTGAAGTCGCCGTGTCCGGCACAGCGCAGTACATCGTTCCCGAAGCCCTGGACGGATGGAACCTGCGAATGAGGTCCGACTTCCGCTATACGGGCGATCAGGCGATCGATCTCACGAATTTGGCGATTGCCGACGATTACGTTCTCGCCAACATCTATGCCGGCTTGGAAAACGACCGGTTCGAGATCGGCCTTTTCGCGGACAATGTCTTCGATGAGCGCTACATCGCCGGAGGCCTCGTGCCATCCAGTTTCTTTCCACCTCTTGTCACGGTCGGCGACCCGCGGACCTATGGCGTCCGGGGCCGGGTGAACTTTTGATCGACCTGCGGAGGAAATTCGCGCCCCCTAACGGATTGGGCAAGCTCGCAAGAACCGGCCTGGTTCTCTGGGCGAGCACGATCGCGATGACCGGGTGCGGCGATGCCGGAACCACGGTCTCGCCACCGGCGCCAAGTCTGTCCGATATCGCTTTCGTCGGGGTCGATATCGTTGACGTCCAGTCGGGGACGATCGTTCCGGACCAGACCGTTTACATAGAGGGCGACCGTATCGCCCGCCTCGATGGCGCGTCCGGAAGCCCGCCCGCGACACACCGGATCGTGGATGGGTCGGGCCTCTACCTCATGCCGGGCCTCAGCGACATGCACGCTCATGTCAGCCGGGCCGAACAGCTGGTCTATTACCTCGATGCGGGCGTCACGCGCATCCGGAACCTCTGGGGCTTGCAACAAACGCTCGAGCTGAAGCAGGCCGTCGAGCGCGGAGACGTCGACGGTCCCAGAATAACGACGGCCGGACGCATTGTCGATGGCGTGCCTCCCGCCTTTGATATGATGCGAGTCATTACGGACCCTGCCGACGCCGATGCCTTCGTCAAGGCGCAGGCCGACCTCGGATATGATTTCGTCAAGACCTATACGAACCTCACTGTTCCTGTTTTCGATGCGCTTTTGGAGGCCGGCCAACGGCATGGCATGGAGATATCCGGCCACCTTCCCCATGCCGTCCCGCTGGAAAGCGTTCTCGACGGCCGGATGCGGACCATGGAGCATTTCCTGGGTGTGACGGATGCGCTCGTGACTGACCCGGATGCACCGGGATTGGATCTATACCTTCTCCGGCCGGACGTATCAGACTATGTGCAGAGGATCGGCCGAGGCGAAATCGGCCTCGCAGATGTCGTGGACGAAGGCCGCATCGACGTCATTGGAGAGGCGGCGGCCAAGGCTGACGTCTGGTTCGTGCCGACGTCCCATGCCATGAAGAACTTCACGACTTTCGGCTCGGGTCCCCACAGCATCAAACCACGCGCCCACCGCGCGCTGCCCCAGGATATGACGAAAGGGTGGGAGCGGTCCTGGGCATTCAGGAACGAATACTGGCCAGCGGATGCACGGCGTGCTGAGGACGAGATATACGCTCTCCGGATGCGGGCTCTAAAGCGAATGCACGACGCCGGGACCAAGATGATGATTGGCACGGACGCTCCGGTTCCGGGGATGTATTGGGGTTATTCCGTCATCGACGAGATGAGGACGCTCGAAGAGGCCGGTCTGTCACGGGCCGACGTGCTCCGGTCTGCCGTGATCGAGCCCGCCGCCTATCTCGGGCGCAGCGCGACGGCGGGGAAGATCGCCGCAGGCGCTGAGGCCGATCTGATCCTTCTGGGCGGAAACCCCCTTGAAGACCTCGATGCATTGGAACGTCCACTTGGGACAATGGTCGCGGGCCGATGGTATGACCGGTCCGACCTCGACGTCATGATTGCAGATTTGACGCAGACCTATCGCAGCCGGGAAGCTGTCATGGATGGAGCCCCGACCTTAAGCAACAGCCGCGTCATGCCGTTTGTCGCTTCCGACGGCCGGGTCGGGACATTAAGTGTCCGAGACGGACAGGAATTCCACGTGATGACGGGCTGGCGGCAATCGACTGCAGAGAACTGGCAAGTGGTCACACAACTAATATCTCCTGATGCCATCCAAACAAACTTTGACGGCGTCAGCAAAAGCCGTGTTCCATTTGATGCCCCGACGGTCGTTTTGACAGGAATGCCAAGTGACCTTGTCGCCATCGCAGACCTGGCAGCGTCCATAGGTAGTAGCGGGGAGATGTTTTTGTCAGTCGTTCAATGCCGGGCGGCAGAAACATGCGGAACTACCCTCACTCGATCAGCAAAACTCGTCAAAGGGGAAATGCAAACCATTCTGGATCGGTCTTCTTTCAATAACGCTTTGCCATACCGGCTATATTTCGGCGACGACACCATGCCGGATGCTTCGTTCTGGTATTCGAGTGGGGGAGCTGTAGGACGAGCTACGGGAGCGGACTCCGAGCCTTTACGATATGAGAGCGCCTTGGAAGAGTTTGTTTGGGAACGTCTCGAATAGACAGAATTGAATTTCGAGATTTTTGGGGCAAAAAATCTGAAGATCTTGCCTATGCTTTTTTGATCTGTCCCTGAGTGAATTCCCTACAAATGGACGAGTGTGTGGGGGCAAGTCACACAGATACGCGCCTTCGCCGCGTTCAAAGACGATGTCAAGTGGATTGTAGCAGTCGAAGAGGTGGTTGCCGTGGGCCATGGCCAACATATTCTGAAAAGAGTTTTCGTTGAGTTCTATTGCCGATCAAAACGGCACGGCACGCAAGGGCTGATCTTCGTTCCACAGAGCATCGTCTGCGACATCTGCTCGGAAATGAACCTCGAAGTCGGACAAGCACGTTGTTGCAAAAAGCCAGGCTCCTGCCCGCTCGCGAGGTTTGTCGCGCTGCGCGTGCGTCAGAAGTCGTGAGGCCCGAACTGTTGCGATATTGGCGCGGCGCGCGATCACCTGTGGTCCGGCATCGAACACGTCGATGAAGCCATCGAACACGAACCCTTCGCGTAACAACATTCTCATGGCGGGCGCGCTATCGGCGTGAGGAACGCCGACCAAATCCACGATCTCCTGCCCAAGCAGAGGCAGGTAGATCGGATAGCGGGGCATCAGGTCCGCAATGAATTCGTTGCCGTGCACGGCACTGATCCGGTCGGCTTCCGCGAAATTCAGCCCGAAGAAACGCCGGCCGACCGCGTCCCAGAACGGGCTGCCGCCCTCCGGACCCTGGCTTCCCCTCATTTCCGCAATGACCGTGTCGGCAAAGAGGTCGGGGAATTGCGCCATGAGCAGATAGCGGCTTTGCGCCAGCATGCGGCCTGCGCCGGTCCCACGCCAGTCGGGGTGCAGGATGAGCGACCCCACTTCGGTGCAACCTGTGAACTCGTTGGTGAGATGAAGTGTATCGGACTCCGCGACGATGTCGAACTCCTTGGAGCGACGATGCTCTCGAAGTCGTCTGAAAGAGTAGAAGCCGAACTCCATCCCGATCTCTGGGTAGACGGCGGCACACCCGATCAGACGGTCGTCCGAGCGGTCTTCCATCACCATGAAATATTCCGCGTCCTTGCCGCGGGCCTGTCCTGAGAAACTGCGCTCGGACCGCTCGATTTTCGCGATGAGGGCCGTCTCGTCACGCGGGATGGTCGTCATGCCCTCCCCCGCCATCTCGGCGAATGCTGCAAAAGCCTGCAAGTCCTTGCCCTTAATCGGGCGGATGCGGGTGTGGGACAGTCTGGAGAAATCCGGCATGGGTCAGAGCCTTGGCGACCAGTCGGACTCGGCGACCGGATCGATAACGGAATAGGCCTTCGACCCTCCGGACAGTCCGATCACGGCGAAGCGCGATGACGGCCGGCGTTCCGGATCGCGCGCGAGAATGGAGACCGACAGGAGCGCGGCCGCGCGATCGCCATCGGAAAAGGCCCGGACGACGAAACCGCGCGTGCGCAAGACCTCTTTGCGAAGGTCGGAGAGAAGTGCATCCCCGAGATCGAGCAGAGGTTGCGCGAGTGCGGGGGAAAGGTCCGGGTGATCTTCGTTTCGGAACGCCAGCCACTCGCGACGGGACTGGTGGAGATCGTTGTCGAAGGCCACATCGACGCGAGGGAGAAGGTCCCGGGATGGGGAATGGCCTCCCCCAACGCGCCATGCTCGCATGATGCGTCCGCCGTGAAGATCGGCAAACAGCGCGCGGTCTTCCGCAATCAGTGCCGCGGAGCGTGTTACAGACAGATCAAGTCCAACACCGTCCAAGGCGAATGGATGCTGCCGGAAATCGGCGAGGATTTCCTCTTCGCCAACATGCTCCACGCCGTTGCATTGGTAACGCGCCGACCCGAGCAGACCGTCATTCTCCGGGCGGTGTCCTTCGGCGAGAGATGAGAGGTTTTCCAGTGCCGTCATTGGCCCAGCCCTCCCATAATCTGCCGCAGCACGGACACTTCGTCGAACACGGTCACGTCCTCGATCACGGCACCTGCGCGCAACCGGTAGTGTGACACGGCCAGGAGATGGACCTCGCGGCCGCTGGGCGCTCTCCAGACGCCGTCACCCTTGTGTGTGCCCGTAAGCGACCAGCGTAGGGCCACTGCCACATCTCCGCCGGGGAGCGGACGCGCGGCGACATGCTCGGTCCTGAATTGGCGCCCATGAAGCGCGTTGCAGAGTTGCAATAGGCATCCGATCCAGAAGCCCCGCCCAAAGCCGCGCCGGCCGGAAGGCCACCGCACCTCCACGCTTGGAGATAGGATTTCCGCTGCCTTGCCGTAGAGATCTTCGACCAAAGCCTGCCGAAGCATGTGGGCCAGGGCAGCGGCAGGATGATTTTCAGCGATCTCCACATCGCCTTCGGCCCGCGTCTGCGCGATGGCCTCCCGACGCCACGCGTGCCGGGCTTGATCGCCTTCCATGTCCTGCTGGGCATATCCCGCGGCGACCTTCCAAGGGTCCACCCCGACCTGCCAGAGGGCGGTCGTGTTATCCCGGACAAGCCACTCTTCGACGATCTTGTTGGCGACGACTTTGCAGTCGGCAATCGTAGTCACACCGGAGCCGCGCAGGGTCGCGCCGCCTACAAGTGCTTCATCGCCCATATGGGTTCCGCGGCTCGTGATGCGGTGCGAACTGTAGAAAACGCCCGGGGCGTCCTCGCTCCAAATGACGTCTTCGGCCAGGACGACGCGGTCGGTATAGCTCGACAGCGCGCCGATCGTGTTCTGCGTGACGACTTCCGCACCGACCGACGGGCCCGCCATCGTGTGCATGACGCAGTCGTCGCTATAGTGCGTTCGGCATAGGCCGATATTCTTCTCTTCCCAGATCCGGTGGGTACACCGAACGATGTAGTCCACGATATCTCGGTAAACATCCTCGAAGCCGTCCAGGGCCTGCCGCCGCGGTCCCTCCTGCAAGAGTTCGCGCATGGGCCTCCCGACAGGGGAAAGAACGTCAGGATCCTGGTCCCAGCTTTTCATCGAATGTCTTCCTCCCGGACGCCCATGGATCAATCCGCGGTCCAGCCTCCGTCGACGATGAGACTCGTGCCCGTGACGAGCGACGATGCATTCGACGCGAGATAGACGACGGCTCCCATGATGTCCTCGACCTGTCCGAGGCGCCCCAGCTTGATCTTGTGAAGGACACCCTCCCGGAACGCCGCATCCTCGAAATAGGGACGTGTCAGCGGCGTCTCTATGAATGTCGGCGCAATTGTATTCGTACGGATTCCATAGGGTGCGAGATCGAGCGCCAAGGCCTTGTTGAAGCCTTCCACTGCCCATTTCGAAGCACAGTACAGCGTCCGTTCCGGCCCGCCCACATGGCCCATCTGGCTGCCGATATGGATGAAGGACCCGGCCTTTCCCGCATCGCGCAAGCGTATTGCACATTGCCGGGTCAGAAGAACGAGGCTGCGTACATTGAGCTGGAATACGGCGTCGTAATCCTCTGCTTCGACATCGAAAATCGACTTCGGACGGTTGGTCCCCGCATTGTTGACGAGGATTTCGAACGGCTCTTGCGCCTCCATGAAGGCTATCACCGCACCAACGTCGGTTACATCGAGTTTGTGGGCCTGAGCCTTGCCGCCTTGTGATCGAATATCATCCGCGACCTGCTCGACCTCGCCATGCGTGCGAGCCACGAGCACGACCTCTGCGCCCGCATCCGCCAGAGCGGCGGCACAGGCCCGGCCGATGCCCCGCCCGGCCCCCGTGATCAGCGCCCGGCGACCCGTTAGGCGGAAACTCGGCGTTTTCGGCAAAGGCTCCGACATGGCCGCTACTTGGCGACAGTCGCAGGCGTGGGTGTGGCTTGGCCGGCATAGGGAACGTTCTGTCCCGTGAAGCGACGGACGCGGACATTGGCCTGTTCGCCGTGGCCCGCAAACCCCTCCATCGCGCAGAGACGGCTGCAATATTCGCCGATGAGAGCGCTGGCCTCATCCGTCGTGACACGCTGGTAGGTGCAGGTCTTCAGGAATTTTCCGACCCAGAGGCCGCCCGTGTAGCGCGCGGCCTTGCGAGTCGGCAGCGTGTGGTTGGTG
>JBCCCX010000148.1:0-8419 GCA_039033275.1 Pseudomonadota bacterium
CAGGATCAGCCCAGTCGATTCCCTGCGTTTGGACTATACCAATTACGAGATCGACGGGCCGAACAACAATCTGGACTCGGTCTCGTTGGCCTATCAGCGCCGCTTCTAGCGCGACGCATCCCGCACCGTTCATTCCAAGGCCCGCCGGAGTCCCTCCGGCGGGTTTTTCGTGCGCGGCGGTAGTGTCGCGCAGTGGGCATGTCCTCTCGGAACTTCGTCCGGGCCGTGGCGGACTGCGAGTTACGCGGCGCGTGGCAGATGTATCCATTCACCGAAGCCGAGCGAGGCGGCATAATCCTCCGCCCGGTCGCCGGTCGCCAAGGCGGCCTTGACGACGCCCGAATGAGTGACGAGCAGGTGGGTGCGCCCGTCCGCGCGGAGATCGGACAAGATGGACCCGACCCTGTCGCGCAGCTGCGCCACGGACTCCCCGCCATGCGGTCGCGCGTGCAGGAAATCGGCCGCCCAGGCGTCCAATTCGGCACGCGGTATATCGGACCAGTCCAACCCCTCCCACGCACCGAAAACCATCTCGATCAGGCGCGGGTCGATTTCGACTTGCTGCGCTCGACGCTCAGCGATGCGCCCGGCCAGGATATGGCAGCGCGCCAGCGGGCTGGACACGATGCGCGCCGCGTCGGGCAGGCCGGGCAGGAGCGCGGCGAACTCCGCCTCGAAACTGTCGGCGAGGCTCAAGTCCGTGCGTCCGTAGCACGTGCCCGGCGCGACGTCCGGCGTGGTGTGACGCAAGGCGATTAGAGACATGCCGACACCCCCAGATAGAGCCCGACCGTGCTGCATTGCTGTACCGCGCCCAACGTGTCGCCCGTATAGCCGCCAAGACGCCGCTCGCACAGCAGGCGGATGAAGGCATGTCCCGCTACAAGACCGGCAATCGCGCCGAACGCGACCCGCCATGACAGGCCGAAGGCAAGGACCAGAAGGGCCGCCAGTCCCGTCGCCAGCGCGACGACTAGCCCAGTCCCGCCGATCCCGTCCGACACCGGCTTGCCGGTTCCCTCGTCACGCGCATACCGCCCGGTCGCGATGACCAGAACGGCCGACAGCCGCGACAGGGCATGTCCCGAGACGAGAGCGAGCGCCGCCGCTGGGGGCGGCATGGACAGCAGCGCGGCCGCCATCACGGCAAGCGCCAGAACGAGCGCGCACGTCCCGTAGGTCCCAATGCGCGAATCCCGCATGATGGCGAGGCTGCGTTCGCGGTCCGGCGCGCCGCCAATGCCGTCGAACGTGTCGGCCAAGCCGTCTTCGTGAAACGCGCCGGTCAGGAGCAGGCCCAGGCCGGGCGCGAGCGGGACGGCGACCACCGACGACCAGACATGGACACTGATTGTGAAGGCTGCGGCGACGACCCCGCCGATGACCAGGCCGACCAGCGGGTAATAGCGCACCGATGCCGCCATGCGCGCGGGCGTGTAGCCCACATCGCGCGGCAGGGGCAGGCGGGTAAGGAACTGGACGGCCAGCAGGAATGTCGCGAACTCTCCCTTCATGGTCCGGCAGGCCCGCTCACGGCTGCGCTTTCGAAGGTGGCCATGTCGCGCAGCATGGCCGCTGCCGCCCGCACGAGCGGCCAGGCCAGCAGTGCGCCCGTGCCCTCGCCAAGCCTCAGGCCGAGGTCCAGCAGCGGCTCCGCGCTGAGCGTGTCCAGCACGGCGCCGTGGCCGCGTTCCTCGGAGCGATGAGCGAAGACCAGCGCCAGCTCGATGTCCGGGGCATGTCGCAGCGCGGCCGCGGCGGCGGCCGTGGCGATGAAGCCGTCTACCAGGACCAGCCGCCCTGCTCGGGCTGCGCCGATCATGCCGCCTGCCATCATGGCGATTTCAAACCCGCTATATTCGGACAGGGCCTTCAGGGGCGGCAGCACGTCGGCCGTGCGGCGCGCGGCCTCTTCCAATACGGCGCGTTTGCGGTGGAGGCCCGCATCGTCCACGCCCGTCCCGCGTCCGATCAGAACGTCGAGGGGCAGTCCCAGCAGCTTGTGCAGGACGAGGCTCGCCGCCGACGTGTTGCCGATACCCATCTCGCCGAAGCAGACAGCGTCCGTGCCCGCCTCGCGTCCCAGCGCGTCCCCGGCCTGCAGGGCGGCGTCGCGCTGCGTGTCCGTCATGGCCGGCTCCAGGCGCGAATTGCGGGTGCCGTCGCCCTGCCGCCGGTCCATGACGCCGGGTCCCTCCACCGGTCCGCCCGCCACGCCCGCATCCACGACGCGCAGCTCAACGCCCAGCGTGTCGGCGAAGACGTTGGCCGCCGCGCCCCCGCCCGCGAAATTCGCGACCATCTGGCGCGTCACGGATTGCGGAAAGGCCGACACACCGTCCTGCGCGATGCCGTGGTCGGCGGCGAAGATAAACAAGCTGCATGTGTCCATGCGGGGCGTCAGCGTGCCTTGCAGCGCGGCGATGCGCGCGGCCAGAGTCTCGATCCGGCCCAGCGCGCCGGGCGGCTTGGTCTTGGCGTCGAGCGCGTCCTGTATCGTCTTGGAGTCCAGCGTCATCGGTGCGGCCATGAAAAAGGCCCGCGCATGAGTTGCGCGGGCCAGAAGAAGGGTTGTGGGAGAAATCTACTCTTCGGCGACCGGGTCGGTGCCGAACTCGGCCTGGACGACGATCTGGACCTCATCGCCGATGCCGACGCCGTCGCTGGACAGGTAGGTCATGCCGAAATCCGTGCGATCGAGCGCGCCCGTGGCCGAAAAGCCCAGCATCGGTCGCTTGCTGAAGGGATGGGATTCCAGCGCGCCGTTGAAGGTCACGTCGAGGGTCAACGGCAGGGTCGTGCCCAGCATGGTCAGATCGCCCGTCACAGAGGCCGTGTCCGGGCCCGTGACGTCGACATCGGTCGACACAAAGGTGATTTCGGGGAAAGCGCCGCTATTGAGAAGGCGCTCGTCGCCGCCAACCTTGGCGTCGAAATCTGTCTGATCCGTAAAGGGATAGCCGGTGGAAACGGAGGCCGGATCGATGGTGACGGTCAGCGAGGCGCTTTCCGGATCGTTGGGGTCGATATCGAGCGTGGCTTCGAAATCGTTGAAACGCGCCGTATAGTCCGACAGGCCCAGATGATCGACTTTCCAGATGATGGAAGAGTGGCTGAGATCCGACACATAGGTTCCGGCCGGCAAGTTCAGCGCCGGGGTTTCTGCCTCTGCCATCGCAGTCGTCTGGGCGGCGGGCTGGGCTTCGGCCGCCTGCGGTGCAGGCGCGGGCGTTTCGGTTTCGGCATTGGCAGCGCCGCAGGCTGCGAGCAGGGCGATGGCGGGCAAGGCGAGGAGCGCGGAATGGGTTAGGCGCATGGGTGGACTCCGTGAAGGTTGTGAAGAGGCCCCTCGATCCTGCCGCAAGCGGGCTCCGGTCTCAAGACACGTTTCCGACAGCAGGATTCAGCCCGTTTTACGCGCGGTCAGGTCCACTTCCACGGTAACGCCGAAGCCCACATCGGCTTCGTCGGAATAGGCCGCACCGATGCCGAAATCGCGCCGGTCGAGCGCGACCCGCCCCTGCATGGTGGCCGTGTCATCCGCAACATCCAGCGTGAAAGGCAAGCGGACCGGCACGTCCGTGCCCCGCAGCGATAGCGTGCCGTCGGCGACATAGGCGCCGTCCTCGCGCACGATGTCGGCGGTGAATGTGGCAACGGGATATCCGGCGGCATCCAGAAAGTCCGCCCCCATGGCGTCGGACGACACCGACCCCAGGCTCAGCGAACCCGTACCGACCCGGACCGTGACCGACCCGGCCGTTCCGGCTTGGATCGTCTCGTCGAAGGTGATGTCCGCCGTCCAGTCGGAGAAGGTGCCGCGCACATTCTGGTCCATCTGCAGCACGCCGATGGACAAGGTGCCGTCCGTCACGGTCCAGTTGCCAGACGCCGCTTGCACTTTGGGGGCTTCGAGGGTTTGCGCGACGGTTGCGGGCGCCTCGGCGGGTCCGCTGACGGCCACGCCCACACCCAGCGCGCCCGCCCAGATCGCTCCGGCGGCGAGCACGGGCAGAAGCGTCTTCGGCTCCGGCGGCAAGGTCCCCGGATCGCGCCCCGACCACATGCGTGGCAGGGTCAGGTCGCGGTCGATGAAGACGTGTTTGAGCGTGCCCGCCACGTGCAGGAGCAGCGACGCGATCAGCACCTTGACGAAAAGCTCGTGCAGTTCGCCCAGCGTGGCGCTCAGCGCGGGATCCTTGGGCACGAAGGGCAGGCCCTGCCCGAACGGCCACCAGATGGGCGCGAATCCCGCGCTGGCCGCATGGTGCGCCCAGCCCGTGAGCGGCACGAGCACGAGGCTGCCATAGAGCGTCCAGTGGACGGTGGCGCCCAGCAGGGTCTCGGCCCGGCGGTCCGGATGCAGCGGCTTGGGCCGAGGCTGCATCACGGCCCAGCCGATGCGGATCACGGCGAGGAAGAAGACCGTGACGCCGATCGTCTTGTGGGCCGAAAACAACGTGGCTTTTGTCGAGAGCCCGGCCGCCGTGTCGTAGGGCCACTCATAGGCGACCTTGCCCAGCACCCCGCCCGTGATCAGCAACGCCGCCACCGCCCAGTGGAGCGCGCGTTCCACCGATCCGTAGGTCGTCGCGCTGTTGGTCGGGGCGGTCCGTCGGGGAAGGGAAGCGATATCCATGTCCCCAGACTATCGCATTTGCGCCCGTCCCGATAGGCCATGCCCATGGCAGGTGCGTCGAAAGTATTGATCGTCGGGGGCGGTATTGGCGGGCTGACCGCCGCGCTGGCCTGCGCGCGCGCCGGGATGCAGGTCGAGCTGTTCGAACGCGCGCTGGAATTTGGAGAGGTCGGGGCGGGTTTGCAAATCCCGCCCAACGCGATGAAGGTGCTGCGCGCGCTGGGCGCGGCGGGCCGCGTGTCGCGCGATGCGGTCCGGCCGACCGCCTTGCAGATGCGCTTCGGCCAATCCGGTCGGTTCGTCTTCGACGTGCCTTTGGGCGCGGCGGCGGAGCGGCGCTGGGGCGCGCCCTATCTGCATATCCACCGCGCGGACTATATTGAGGCGTTGCGCGACCTCGTGGCCGGAACGCCGGGCATCACGCTTCACCTGGGCCATTCCGTCACGGGTCTGGCGAGCACTGAGGCGTGCGCGAGCCTGCGACTGGCGGACGGCATGCAGGTGACGGGCGACGTCATCGTGGGCGCGGACGGGCTGCACTCCGTCGTGCGCGACTGGCTGCATGGTGATGACAGTCCGATATATACGGGCAATATGGCTTGGCGAGCGACCGTGCCTGCGGCGCAGCTTGAAGGCGACGCACCGGAAGCCGCCGCCTGCGTCTGGGTCGGAGCCGGGCGGCATGCCGTCACCTACCGTCTGCGCGGCGGCGCAATGGCCAATCTGGTCGGTGTGGTCGAGGTCGGACGGTTCGGCCAGAGCCCGCGCGAGGGCTGGATGCAAGCCGGAGACAAAGCGGACGCGCTGTCCGACTTCAAGGGCTGGCATCCAACGGTGCGGCGCATCCTGGAGGCAGTCCCCAACGGCGCGCTGTTCCGCTGGCCGCTCTATGACCGCAAGCCCCTGCCGTTCTGGAGCCGGGGTCGCGTGACGCTTCTGGGCGATGCGGCCCATCCCATGCTGCCTTTCATGGCCCAGGGCGCCGCCATGGCGACGGAAGATGCGTGGGTTCTGGCGCGGGAACTCAGCCGTGACGTGCCCGTGCCGGAGGCTTTGGCGGCATACGAAGCCGCCCGCCTGCCACGCTCCGCCAAGGTCCAGGCGGCCTCGCGCGCCAATATGACGACCTTTCACCGCCGCACGCTCCTCAGCCAGCTTGCGACCTATGGGCCGATGCATCTGGCCGGACGGTTCGCGCCCCGGCTGGTGAGACGGCGTCTCGATTGGCTTTACGGTTTCGATGCCGTGGATCCCTGAACCAACGCCAGGAAACGTCGACCCCGGCCGCTTTTACGCGGCTATCAAGGGGGTGGAGGGTAGGGCGCGAACGGGCTAGGCTGACGATCGCACACACTCATCAGGACCGATCCGCCCATGACCCTTTCCGACATGACCTTGCCAGACAGCTACAAAGCCCTTGTCTCCACCGTGACGGAGGATGGGCACTTGCGCATGGAAACGGTCGAAAAGCCCATGCCGACCCCGAAGGACGACCAGGTGGTGATCCGTGTGGAAGCCGCACCGATCAACCCATCCGACCATGGCGTCATGTTCGGCTGGTCCGATATGTCCAAGGCCGTCAATGAAGGCGGGGCGCTCGTTGCGCCCGTGCCAGAGGCTGGAATGCGCATGATGAAAGGCCGGGTCGGCCAGCCTTTGCCGATCGGGAATGAGGGTGCGGGTACGGTCGTGGCCGCCGGGTCCAGCCCGGCGGCACAGGCGCTGATGGGCAAGACCGTCGCGACGATGGGCGGCGGCATGTATGCGCAATACCGCGCCGTGCCGGTCATGCAGGTCCTACCGCTTCATGACGGCCACACGGCGCGCGATGGGGCGTCCTGCTTCGTCAATCCGATGACGGCGCTCTGCTTTCCCGAAACGATGCGCCGGGAAGGCCACAGCGCGCTGGTGCATACGGCGGCCGCGTCCAATCTCGGTCAAATGCTGGTCAAGATCTGCAAGGCCGACGGCATTCCACTGGTCAATATCGTGCGTCGCCAGGCGCAGGTGGACATTCTGAAGGGGATCGGCGCAACCCATATCGTCAACAGCGCGGACAATGACTTCATTCCTCAGCTGATCGAAGCCATTCTGGAGACAGGCGCGACGCTGGCGTTCGACGCGACGGGCGGCGGCAAGCTGGCGTCCGACATTCTCACCGCCATGGAAGGCGCGGCCGCCCGCACGCCGGGGGCTTACAGCATCTATGGGTCCACTCACCACAAACAGGTCTACCTCTATGGCGGGCTGGACACGTCGCCAACCGTGCTCACAAGGGGCTATGGCATGGCGTGGGGCGTGGGGGGATGGCTGCTGCCCAACCTGCTGCCGAAGTTGGGCATGGAGACCGTGCTCCGCCTGCGTCAGCGCGTGGCGGACGAGCTAACGACCACTTTCGCGTCTCACTATACGGACGAAATCGGCTTGGCCGACGCGCTCGATGCGGATATCGTCGCACGCTACAACGCCAAGAAGACGGGGGAGAAATTCCTCGTCAATCCGCAGGCTTGATGGCTCTGACGGGACAGCGCGTCCTCGTCACCGGGGCAAGCTCCGGCCTCGGCCGGGCGCTGTCCGTGCGGCTCGCGGATGCGGGCGCCCGCGTGGTCGCCACCGCGCGCCGTCAAGAGCCGCTGGACGAGCTGGCCGAACGCCATCCCGGCGTTGAGACGGAAATTCTCGACCTGATGGACAGGGACGGCGTGGACCGGCTCTGCGCGCATATCGGCCCGCTGACCGGTGCGGTGCTGAATGCGGGCGTGACGCAGGTCGGCCCATTCTCGGATGGCCGGAACGCGTCGGACGCCGACATGATCGAAACCAACGTCACGGCCAATGTCCGGCTCGCGCGCGGGCTGGAGCGGCCGCTGCAAGGCGGGCGGCTCGTCTTCGTCGGATCGATGGCCGGGCAGGTCCCGACCCCCTACCAAGCCGTTTATTCCGGCACCAAGGCGTTCCTGCACAATTTCGGTCTGGCGCTTCACGCGGAATGGCGCGGGCGGATCAGCGTCGGCGTGTTCGAGCCGGGCGGCATCCGGACCGAAATGACCGATATCGAGGCGCTGTCCCACCTGCAGAACATGCTGGCGGATGCGGACCAGGTCGCAAACGAGCTACTCGCTTTCCTGCGGTCCGACAGGCCCCTGCGCGTGCCCGGGCGGTCGAACCGAATGTCCGCTGCCTTGGCACGCTTGATCCCCGACCCCGTCACGGCCCGCATCGTGGAGCGCGTCTACCGCAGGGGCGAAGACACCGAAGACTGACGGCCTGTCCGCCATATCCTCAAGCCGCGGGCTCGACAGCGATCATGTGACGGATATACCGTCAGCACTGACGCTTTTATGCTGCTTCGTTCGTAACAAGCCTTTTGGAGGACACGACGATGGATATGACGAAGATGATGTTCCGGCCCGGGCTAATGGAAGGGCAACGCATCCTCGTGACCGGCGGCGGGACCGGGCTCGGCAAGGAAATGGCGGAAGGCTTTCTGAGCCTCGGTGCGGACGTCCACATTTGCGGGCGGCGCGGCGGCGTGCTGGAGGAGACGGCCAAGGCGTTGATGGAGCGTCATCCGAAATCGTCTGGCGGCGGCCATGTCCACACCCACGCGTGCGATATCCGCGTGCCGGACGCGATATATGAAATGAACGACAAGATCTGGTCCGCGCATGGCCCTTTGACCGGCTTGGTCAACAATGCGGCCGGAAACTTTATTTCGCGCACAGAGGATCTGTCGATCCGCGGGTTCGACGCCATCGCCAACATCGTCTTCCGCGGCAC
>JBCCCX010000149.1:0-8418 GCA_039033275.1 Pseudomonadota bacterium
GCATGGTGACGGTGCCGCGCCCTGTCAGCACACCCTGCTTCGCGCCGCCGCGACCCATGATGAGAGCCCCGGTCGGGAAGTCCGGACCCGGAATGATGTCCAGCAACTCCGCGTCGCTCAGAGCGCCATTGTCCAGCAGCGCCATGGCCGCGTCGCAGACCTCGCCCAGATTGTGCGGGGCGATGTTGGTCGCCATGCCGACCGCGATGCCGCCTGCCCCGTTGACGAGAATGTTGGGAAATCGCGCGGGCAGGACGACGGGTTCGGACTCCGACGCGTCGTAATTGTCCTGAAAGTTGACGGTGTTCTTTTCGATATCGGCCAGAAGCTGCGCGGCCGGATTGTCCATGCGCACTTCGGTGTAGCGCATGGCGGCCGGCGGGTCGCCGTCGACCGATCCGAAATTGCCTTGGCCGTCCAGCAAAGGCAGCCGCATCGAGAAATCCTGCGCCATGCGCACCAGCGCGTCATAGACGGCGCTATCGCCATGCGGGTGGTATTTACCGATCACATCGCCGACGACGCGGGCCGACTTCTTGTAGGGCTTGTCACGGGTAAAGCCGTTTTCATGCATGGAGTAGAGGATACGGCGGTGAACCGGCTTCAGCCCGTCCCTAACGTCCGGTATCGCGCGGCTGACGATGACGCTCATCGCATAGTCGAGGTAGGAGCGTTTCATCTCCTCCTCGATGGTCACGGGCGATACGCCTTCTTCCTTTTCAGGGGTCGTTCCGTCCGTATCTTCGGTCTCGTCGCTCACGTGAAATCCTCGATCCGGCCACTCCGTGAACGACGCCAGGAACGACGTCGCGATTCGGCGGCCCGGTATGCGCTAAACCTATCAGTTCACGGCATTTTTCACAAATTTCCGCACAGCCGGAACGCAGCTTGAGATGCCCGATGCGGACATGAAAAAAGGCGGGTCCACCGAACCCGCCCAATCGCTTGGCTAGCTGGTGCCTAGCTGGCTTTCTCGGCCGGCGGGTCGGCGTAGATCAGCAGCGGCGTGGCATCGCCCCCACCCTCGACCACATCGCTGTTGATGACCACTTCCGTCACGCCTTGGTAGGACGGCAGGTCGTACATCGAGTCGAGCAGGATTCCCTCCATGATCGATCGCAGACCGCGCGCGCCCGTCTTGCGGGCAAGAGCCTTTTTGGCGATGGCGTTCAGCGCATCCTCGGTGAAGGTCAGCTTCACCTCCTCCATCGAAAATAGTGTCTGGTACTGCTTGACCAACGCGTTCTTCGGCTCCGTGAGGATCGTGACGAGTGCCTCCTCGTCCAGATCCGTCAGCGTCGCGATGACGGGCAGACGGCCGATGAATTCCGGTATCAGGCCAAACTTCTGCAGGTCTTCCGGCTGAACGCCGCGCAGAATGTCGCCGACGCTCCGCTCGTCTTCGTCGCGGACCTTTGCGCCAAAACCGATGGAGGCTTGGTCGCCGCGATTCGCGATGACCTTGTGCAGGCCTGCAAACGCACCGCCGACTACGAACAGGATATTGGTCGTGTCCACCTGCAGGAATTCCTGTTGCGGATGCTTGCGACCGCCCTGCGGCGGCACGGACGCGACCGTGCCCTCCATGATCTTCAGCAGCGCCTGCTGCACGCCCTCGCCCGACACGTCGCGGGTGATGGATGGGTTGTCGGATTTGCGGCTGATCTTGTCGACTTCGTCGATATAGACGATGCCGCGCTGGGCGCGCTCGACATTGTAGTCGGACGCCTGGAGCAGTTTCAGGATGATGTTTTCCACATCCTCGCCGACATAGCCGGCTTCCGTCAGCGTGGTCGCGTCCGCCATGGTGAACGGCACGTCCAGGATGCGCGCCAATGTCTGGGCCAGCAGCGTCTTGCCGCAACCCGTCGGACCGACGAGCAGGATGTTGGACTTTGCCAGCTCCACGTCCGGATTGGTCGCGGCGTGGTTCAGGCGCTTATAGTGGTTGTGCACGGCGACCGAGAGAACGCGCTTGGCGTAGTCCTGGCCGATCACATAATCATCCAGAATGTTGCAGATTTCCTGCGGGGTCGGAACGCCCTCTTGTCCCTTGGACAAGGATGACGTCCCTTCCTCCTTGATGATGTCCATGCAGAGTTCGACGCATTCGTCGCAGATGAACACGGTTGGTCCCGCGATGAGCTTGCGCACCTCGTGTTGGCTCTTGCCGCAGAACGAGCAGTACAGCGTGTTCTTGCTCTCAGTCGTCGACTTGCTCATACTCTTTCCAGCCCGGCCTTTATCGACTTGGCTCCCTGCAATCCCGATGCCGGACGACGGTCCGGTCACCGGTTTTATGACGGGTTTGTGTAAACACCGCCTTTCGATTCCCCATACGACACCGATATCCGGGCTTGTGCAAGCCCGGATATGCGTTTGCGGCAGCCCCGACTCATCGAGGCTGAACCGGCCTTAAAGCGGGTTAAGCGTCTTCGCCGCGCTTGACGTAGACATGATCGACCAGACCGAAATCCTTGGCTTCCTCGGCCGTCATGAAGTGGTCGCGGTCCAGCGTTTTTTCGATGGTCGCATACTTCTTGCCCGTATGCTTGACGTAGATTTCGTTCAGGCGCTTCTTCATGGCCAGGATATCCTGGGCGTGGCGCTCGATGTCGGACGCCTGGCCGCGGAAACCGCCGGACGGCTGGTGGACCATGATTCGCGCATTGGGGAGCGCGACGCGCATGTCCGCATCCCCGGCCGCCAACAGCAGCGACCCCATCGATGCGGCCTGGCCGATACACACTGTGCTGACAGGGCAACGGATATACTGCATCGTGTCGTAGATCGCCATGCCGGCCGTGACCACGCCGCCCGGCGAATTGATATACATGCTGATTTCCTTCTTGGGGTTCTCGGACTCCAGGAAGAGCAGCTGGGCGCAGATGGATGCGGACATGTTGTCCTCAACCGGACCCGTCAGGAAAATGATACGGTCGCGTAGCAGGCGCGAGTAGATGTCGAAGGCCCGCTCCCCGCGGGACGACTGCTCGACGACGGTCGGAATAAGATAGTTGGTGACATGGTTCAGCGTGTCGATCGGATCGTGCATTTACAACTTTCAGTCTGATTTTAAGGCGGCGAAAAGGCCGACGCCGTTTGATCGTATATTGCGATGCCTCACCCGCTTCGCAAGCCCCTGCAACGGCTTGCAGCGGGCGCACTGCATAACTCCGAGACCGTAAAGAAAAAGCCGCCCCGAGGAGCGGCTTTGTGATTCTTACGCGATCCGTCAGATCATCGGATCGTCTTCGAACAGCGTATCGCGGTCCACTTTCTTGTCCTTCACGGTCGCCTTCTCGGTGATCAGGTCCACGACCTTTTCCTCGTAAATCGGCGCGCGAAGCTGCGCGAGGGCTTGTGGGTTCTTTTGATAAAATTCGATGACCTGCTGCTCCTGGCCGGGATAGCGGCGGGCTTCTGCAATCAATGCGCCTTGCAGCTCCTCGTTCGAGATCTCGATATTCTCCTTCTGGCCCATTTCGGCCAGCACGAGGCCGAGGCGCACACGGCGCTCGGCGATCTTGCGGTAGTCGGCTTCGAGGTCTTCGTCGGACTTGGCGGCATCCTCCTCGTCGAGCTGGCCCGCATCCTTTTCAGCCTTCACCTGGTTCCAGATGTTCGTGAACTCCGTCTCGACCATGCCCTTGGGCAGTTCAAAATCATGCTTGCTGTCCAGCATGTCGAGAATGGCGCGCTTAAGCTTCATGCGCGACTGGCCTTCCAGCTCCGCATCCATCTGCTCGCGCACAGCCGTCTTGAGGGCGTCGAGGTCGTCCATGCCGAATTTCTTGGCAAGCTCGTCGTCGATTACTGCGTCCTTCTCGCCCTGCACTTCGTGGATGGTGGTCTTGAAGACGGCTTCCTTGCCGGCCAGCTCGGCGGCCTGATAGTCCTCCGGGAACGTCACGACGACGTCCTTCTCCTCACCGGCCTTGGCGCCGATCAAGCCATCCTCGAAGCCGGGAATGAAAGTGCCGGAACCCAGAACGAGCTGGTGGCCTTCCATGGCGCCGCCCTCGAACGGCTCACCGTCGATCGAGCCGACGAAGTCGATCAGAACGGCGTCGCCTTTCTTGGCCTTGGCTGTCTTGGCTTTCTTCTTGTAGGTCTTCTGACCCTTGGCGAGTTCTTCGAGACGCGCATCGACCTCTTCATCCGCAAGCTCGGTCTTGAGGCGCGTGAACTTCAGCGTCGTCGGATCGACGGCTTCGAACTCGGGGATGCTTTCGACCGTCATGTAATAGTCGAGGTCGGCCTTGCCCTTCGTCACCTCCTCGCCATTGGCGCGCAGGTCGATCTGAGGTTGGCCGGCAGGGCGAAGCTTATTGTCGTTGATGGCTTTCTGGCTGCTCTCGTTGAGCACTTCCTCGACCACGTCCTTCATGATGCTCTGGCCGAACATCTTGCGGATGTGGGACACGGGCACCTTGCCGGGACGGAAGCCCTTGAGGGAGACTTCGGGCTGCATCTCTTTGATCTTGGCGTCGAGCTTCTGTTCGAGGTCTTCCTTGGGCACCGTGACTTGGTACTTCTTCGTCAGGCCGTCCGCTTCGAGTTCCTTGATGTCCATCTTTGTCTCTGACTAGTCTGCGGGCATTGCGAGCGCGCCCGGTGGAGGCCGGTGGTCGTTGTCTGCCGGGCTCGGATTGAAGTTCGCGCGCCTATGCCACGCGCCGCGCGCGGTTTCAACATGAACGCCCCGGCAAATTTCATGCGCTTCGCGCGCGGCTTGGGCCGTTTTTCGCAAGACACGCTCCCCCTCCATCCGCCATAGCGCGCACATGATGGACCCCAGCTGGATTCTCTATCTCGGCATCTTCCTCGGACCCTTCGTCCAGGAAGACGCTGCGGTCATCGCCGCTGCGTCCCTCTCCGCCGCCGACTCTGCGCATTTCCCGGTCATTTTCGCCGTCATTCTGACGGGGCTGTTTCTGTCGGACATATGGAAATACTGGATCGGCCGCGCAGCGCACACATCGTCTCGCGCTCGTGCCTATGCGGAGCGCGAGCATGTGACGGAGTTTCGCGGCAAAGTGCGCCGCAACCTTTTCCTCACATTGCTGACCGCCCGCTTTCTGCCGCTGGCCCGGATTCCCGTTTATGTGGCCTGCGGCTATTTTAAGGTCAGCTATGCACGCTTTTGCGCCATTATCTTCGCAACGGCGCTTTTCTACTGCGTTGTCATCTTCGCGATCTGCCACGGGTTGGGCGAGCTGTTCGGCGACCGGATCGAAATGATCGTCTCCACCATCGCCGTCATGGTGGCCGGCGTGGCCGTCATCGCGCTGTGGGTGCGTCGTTCGCGCAAGCGCGACAGCGAAGGGACCTAGGACGGAAGCTCGGTGACGTCCTCGATCATGCCGCGCTGGTCGACATCGACAACCCATTGCACGATGTCGCGCATTGCCGCTTCGTTGGCATCCTCCAGCGCCAGCACGATGGAAGACACACGCGCCGCATCGGCCCGCACCTCGTGCAGCGTGCTGAATGTGTCGATCAGCCTGCGATCGGTCGCATTCGCCAAGGTCACATTGTAACGCACCACGGCGAGTGGTGCGGCGTCCTCGCCCCGGTCGAACTGCGCTTCGAAGTTCTTGATGGTCATATGGATGCGCGTGTCGGTGCGCGTGCCGGATTGCGGCAGCACGGCGATGATGCCCGGCACGCGTGAAAAGGCATCGACCAGGGTCTCCTGCAACATAGTCGGCGTGCCTTCTGTCCATTCCGCCTGAGCGGCGCGCGATAGGCGTCGCCCGTCGGGAGAGATGACGATCGACTTGCCGTTGAAAACGCTGCTGGCGGAGGGCCGGTCTACACGGATCACGGTCGCACCCGGCGCAGGCATGACCCCTTCTCCGCTCAATGCGAGGCGGTAAACAATATTCGCCGGAGCGGGATCGGGAAGAATACTGCAGGCCGCCACGAAAAACGCGCCGGCCGCAATGGCGGCATATCGGATCATTGCGGAAGCTCCACCACATCGGACTGGGTGCCGGAAATGAACTCCAGCGGGCTCTGTTCGAGCGCGTCGGCCACGCGGCCCAGCGAAAGGACGAGCCGGCGGATCGCGTCCACCGTCTCTTCGAGGTCGGTCAAGCCGCTATTGGACAAACGGTTCACCGCATCGCGCACATCCACGACCAGCTCGTCTGCGCCCGAAGCCGTACTCTCGATGGCGTTGAGGGTTTCGTCGACCTCGCCCAGCGTGAGCTGGATACGGTCCGCGATGGCCGGAATGTCCTCGCCGATGACCGCATTGGCGAGGCCCACCGTGTCCTGCGCGGAGCGGGCGAGCTGGCCGACATCGCGCACAGTAGTGCGGAACTCGCTGACCAGCCCGTTGACATTGGCCATGTCGAACTCCGACACATCGAGCTCGGCAGTGATGCGATTCACATTGTCGAGAATGCCGTGAACGTCGGCTACGGCCTCGTCGCTGAACAGCTTGTTGACCTGGGCAAGCGCAAGCTGGGCCTGCTCCACGGCAGACCCGCCCCCCTCGATGATGGCGGAAAGCTGATCGGCTCGCCCCTCGATCCGGGGTGCGTCGCCCGCGCCCGGCATATCCTTGATGAGCGGATACTCTTCACCCCCGGCGAAGATTTGCAGATAGTTCAAGCCTGTCAGGCCGAGAGGTTCAAGCTGCGCGTAGCTGTTGGTGTCGACGGGTGTGTTCGAGTCGATCCGGACATTGGCCAGCACCGTGTTGGGATCCTCGCGGTCGAGGCGGATGGTCGTGACCTCGCCCACACCGATGCCGTTAAAGCGCACTTCCGAGCCCGGCGACAAACCCCTCACCGGCCCTTGGAATGCAACCTGGTATTCGTCGAACTGCTGGTCGAATTCCGATCCAGTCAGCCACAGAATGAAGCCGAGGGTAGCCGCAAGAGCGACCAGCACAAAAGTCCCGATCAGGGCGTAATTTGCCTTGTTTTCCATGCCCTACCGCCCTGCGCCCTAACGCTCTGCCGCTGCCGCATTCGGCCGCGCGGAACCCGATCGCGCCGCTTCGGACCGGGATCGCGGCCCGCCGAAATACTCCTGCACCCACGGATGATCGAAGCGTTCAACCACGTCCAGCCTATCATAGACGCCGATGCGCTTGTCCACCAGAACGGCGACCCGGTCGCAAATCGCGTAAAGACTGTCCAGATCATGCGTGATCATCAGCACGGTCAGGTTCATCGCCTCGCGCAGCGATAATATGAGCTGGTCGAACGCGTCCGCTCCGACGGGGTCCAGACCCGCTGTCGGTTCATCAAGGAACAGGATTTGCGGGTCGAGAGACAGGGACCGGGCCAGTCCGGCGCGTTTCTTCATGCCCCCTGACAAATCAGATGGGTAGAGCACGGCGCTTTCGGGCGGCAGGCCGACCATGTGGATTTTCATGTCCGCCAGCTCGCGCATGAGCTTTTTGGGCATATCCAGATGTTCGATTAGGGGAACCATGATGTTCTCGCGAACAGTGAGCGATGAGAACAACGCTCCGCCCTGGAACAGCACGCCGATCTCGTTCCTCAGCCGCGCTTCCTCCTGCGGGTCGAGGTCGGAGCGTCTTTTGCCGAAATAGCGTATTTCGCCGCCTTCTGGCGCCTTGAGGCCCAGCAATGTGTTCATCAGCACCGACTTGCCCGATCCCGACCCGCCGACGAGACCGACGATTTCCCCGCGGCGCACGTCGAAGTCGAGGTCCTTATGGATCACGTTCGGCCCAAATTGCGTCAGAATGTTGCGCGCGGAGATGAGCGACTCGCCTCTGGTCTCCATGGCTAGACGCCCAACTGGAAGAAGAAGACCGCGAATAGCGCGTCAATGAAGATCACGGCGAAAATGGCCTGTACGACCGAGGTCGTTACTCGCGCGCCCAGGCTCTCGACCGATCCGGTGACGGCCAGACCCTGCCTGCAGCCGATCACGGCAATGACAATTGCGAAGAAAGGCGCCTTGACCATGCCAACCCAGAAATGCTGGATTCCGACCATCTCCTGCATCCGGTTGAGAAAGAGGACGGGCGAAATCTGGCTCGGCGTGACCCACGCCACGATCAACCCCCCGAGTACGCCGCTCATCATGGCGAGGAACGTCAGGATAGGCAGGGTCAGAAGGCAGGCGATGGCGCGCGGCACGACCAGCGTTTCGTAGGTCTCCAGGCCCATCACGGTCATCGCATCCACCTCTTGGCGCATCTTCATCGCGCCGATCTGCGCGGTAAACGCGGACGCCGACCGCCCTGCGATCAGGATGGCCGTGATGACCACGGCGAGTTCCCGCAGCATGGAGAAACCGACGAGATCGACCATGAAGACGGAAAAGCCGAGCTGGCCGAGCAGGTTCGCTCCCATATAGGCGATGACTGCACCGATGGCGAAGGACAGGACGGCGACGATCGGCGCGGCATCGAGGCCGACCTCC
>JBCCCX010000150.1:0-8387 GCA_039033275.1 Pseudomonadota bacterium
GACTTTTGGGGATTCTGGATGCTCGGCGGCATGTCCGGGGGAGGAATGGGGTTCATCTTCGCCCCTCATCGCAAGGCGGAAGCCCAACAAAAGCTCGGCGAGATCATGCTCCATGAAAAACGACGGCTGGAAAAGGCGCTGCCCTTTGCGATGGACCCAGTGGTCTACGACTTCTCGATCAACTCCAAGGGAACCTTCGCGGACCTCTTGTCCTCGCCCGGAAATGTCTTCCCGCCGAACTACTATCAGATCCATGTCCCCCAGCTTCTTAAAATGGGACGCGACTCCCTGAGCGGGATTCAAAAGCGGGACCTCTTCTCGTTCCGCGAAGCGACCGAACAGGATCCCCGTTTCAGCAAGGCGATTCACCAGCTCTTTGACAACGTTCTTCCCAAGGACAATGGCCAGGCGTCTTCCGGGGACGACTCCCTGGAGTCACTCCTCGAGGAAAACGGATTTGATTCCGACCTCCATGAATCCGTCCGCGACGATCTGCGGAATGGTCGTCTGGGGCTTTCCCAAAACCGCCTGCCAGCCACCACCGATATCCGGGACGTCGAACCCGCCGATGTCACCGACATGACCTCTGGGACATCCCCCGAAGCGACCGCGCTCGGGGAGCGAGCCCTTCAAAACGGTGAAGTGGCGGTGGTCTCCCTCGCGGCTGGCGCCGGCTCCCGCTGGACCGGAGGCGCGGGCACCTGCAAGGCGCTCAATCCCTTTGCGCCCTTCAAGGGAAGCTTCCGCTCCTTCGTGGAAGTCCACCTCGCGAAGTCACGACACATTTCGGAGAAAGCCGGCACGCCGGTTCCCCACATCTTCACCACGTCCTACCTCACCCACCAGCCCACTGCCGACTTCCTGGAGTTGGCCAAGAACTACCACTATCCCGGCCCCCTCCTGCTGTCCAAGGGACGCTCGGTAGGATTGCGGATGATCCCCACCGAAAGGGATCTCCGTTTCGCGTGGGAAGAACTTCCGCAACAGCGTCTCGACGATCAGCAGCAAAGCCGTCGTCTGCCTCGTCCTCGGGATGGGCATGCCGACTGTGGGGGTCTACCTGCTCCTGGCCGTGCTAATCGCGCCGTCGCTGATCCAATCCGGGGTCGAGCCCATCGCCGCGCATCTTTTCATCTTCTATCTCGGTATGATGTCGATGGTGAAGCCGCCCATCGGCATCGGCGCGTTCTTCGCAGCCGCCATCGCCAAAGCACCGCCGATGGCCACGGCGTGGGAATCGATGCGGTTCGGCTGGACGGCCTATATCGTTCCGTTCCTGTTCGTCTTCTCCCCCGCGCTTTTGCTGATGGGTGACCCGCTGGACATCGCGACGGCGGTCACGACGGCTGTTATCGGCGTCTACGCGATCTCGGCGGCGTTTGTCGGTTGGCTCCGAGGCCCTGAAGGTGCGATCCGCCGTGTTTTGATCGGCGTCGCCGGATTGGCCCTGCTGCTGCCGCCCGGCGTTGGCGGAGACCAGACCCTCCTGATCAACGGCATCGGTTTGGCCGCGCTGGTCCTGCTTTGGGTCTCAGCCCGGCGCGCGCCCGCCACGCCGCCCACCGTCCCCGTCAATGAACAGGGCTAGCAACATGTCCGAACCCCTTACGAAAGACCGCAGTATGAGCCTCGTTTTCCCGCCCCCGGCCCAACCGACCGTCGCCGTCGCCCGCAGTTCTGACCGCATCGCCGTGCGCCGCATCTTCTGCGTCGGACGAAACTACGCCGCCCATGCCCGTGAAATGGGCCGTGACCCGGATCGGGAACCGCCATTCTTCTTCACGAAGCCAGCCGACGCCGTGGTGATGGATGGGGAATTGATCGCATACCCACCCGAGACGGAGAACCTGCATTATGAGGCCGAGTTGGTCGCGGTGATCGGTCAGGGCGGCCGCAACATAGCGGAGGCCGACGCGCTGACCCACGTTTGGGGTTATGCCATCGGCAACGACCTGACCCGGCGCGACCTGCAACTGAAGGCGCGCGAACAAGGGCGCCCTTGGGATTGGGGTAAGGCCTTCGACCGCTCCGCTGTCATTGGGCCGGTGCATCCCGCGAATGAGGTGGGGCACCCGTCTGAGGGCTCGATCCGGTTGTCCGTAAATGGGGAAAATAAACAAGACGCTGATCTAAATGAACTGATCTGGTCGGTGCCCGAGGTCGTGGCGATCCTATCGCGCTCAATGGAGTTGAAGCCCGGCGATCTGATCATGACCGGTACACCCGCCGGTGTTGGCCCACTGGTGCCGGGCGATGTCTGCCGGGTTGAGATCGCAGGCCTTGGCCAGATCGAAACCCGCATCGGGCCGCGGGACTAAGGGCAGGGGGCCGGAGGACCACATGGGGTTCAAGAACCTACTTCTGGCCTTCAGCGGCGAAGCGGCCTTCAAGGCCAGCCTCGCCCACGCGATCAAGCTTGCCCAATACCATGACGCCTGGCTGACGGCGATCATGCGCAACGGGGCTTCCGTCTTCGACCGCCTCGGCGCCGGGCTGCCCGAGCACCTGCGCGCACAGCTGAGCGAAGTGGAGAATGCCGACACGAAAGACACCATTGCGCAATTCGATGCGGCCGTCGCGGAGGCCGGGCTGTCGGCACGAGCCGAATTCATCCACCCCGACCGGTTAGGCCCAACGCTGCCGAGCGCGTTTGCCCGGCATTACGATCTAATCATCACCGGGTTTCAATCAGATCTGCCCGCAGAGGAACATCATGTCGTCAGCCCCGACATGATCGCGCTGAAAAGCGGGCGACCCATCCTGGTGGTGCCGGATACTTACAAAGCCTCGACCCTGTCCGATCATGCGCTGGTGGCATGGGACGGCGAACGCTCCGCCGCGCGGGCGCTTGGTGACGCGATGCAGATCCTGGAAGGTAAACGGCGTGTCACGGTCCTGACCGTTGGGGCCGCGCGGCCCGAGACGTTGATCGTCGGCAGCCTCTTGCAACATCTGGACCGTCACGGGATCGACGCGCAACACGTCCATAAGCCGCCAAATACAGGCGGGATCGCGCGGGTCATCGAAGATACGGCTGACGAGGTTGGCGCGCGCCTGATCGTCATGGGCGCTTATGAGCACAGCAAGTTTTCTCAGGATGTGTTTGGCGGCGTGACGCACGATGTTCTGAAAACCGCCCGCGTACCCGTCTTCATGTCTCATTAAGGTCGCCCGGTATGATGCTGCGTTTGCATAACTTCTTTCGATCTTCCACCTCCACCCGCCTACGGGCGGCGCTGAATCTCAAAGGCCTGGATTACGATTACGTAGCCTATGTCCTTCGGAACGGCGAAACACGCACGCCGGATTACCTTGCCATGAACAGGCAAGGTCTCGTGCCGACGCTGGAATTGGAGGACGGCACGACGCTGACGCAGTCCCTCGCGATCCTGGAATGGCTTGAAGAGACCCACCCGACACCGCCACTGCTGCCCTCGGACCCGCTCGGTCGGGCGCGGGTTCGGGCCCTCTCCATGATGATCGCGTGTGAAATCCACCCGCTCAACAATCTGCGCGTCCTTTTCCGGCTGCGCGACCAGTTCGGAGCAGATGACTCAGCGCAGAAGGACTGGTTCACCCATTGGGTCAGCACAACCTTCGATGCGCTCGAGGCCGAGCTATCCGGCAGCGATCAGACCGGCCTCTATTGCTACGGCGATACGCCTGGGATGGCCGATACCTCCCTCTACGCGCAGGTCTGGAACAACCGCCGCTTTGACATCCCGCTCGACCCATGGCCGACCATCGCTCGCATCTACGCTGCCCTCGATGAGCTGCCCGCCTTTCACGACGCCGCCCCGCCGCGCCAACCCGACGCGGCCTGATGGGCGCGACCAGGATCAAAGGAGACCTTCAATGGCCAACACGCTCGACCATGACACCGTTACCCACGGCATGCAGCCCGACGACAGCCCGGAGCTGCGCGCGCTTTACAAAGGGTTCAAGGATAATCACCTGAACCCACTCTGGACACAAACGGGCGACCTGATGCCGATGCATCCGAAACCGCAAGCGGTGTCGCATGTTTGGAAATGGTCGACCCTGCTGCCTTTGGCCGAGGCCTCGGGGGAACTGGTGCCGGTGGGCCGCGGTGGTGAGCGGCGGGCCATTGGGCTCGCCAATCCGGGCCTCGGCGGGAACGCCTATGTCAGCCCGACGCTTTGGGCTGCGATCCAGTATCTGGGCCCGCGCGAAACCGCGCCGGAACATCGCCATTCGCAAAATGCGTTTCGGTTTGTTGTGGAGGGCGAGGGTGTCTGGACAGTCGTCAATGGCGATCCGGTCCGCATGTCGCGCGGCGATCTGCTGCTGACGCCCGGTTGGTGTTTCCACGGGCACCACAATGACACTGACTCGCCGATGGCTTGGATCGACGGACTCGATATTCCGTTCAGCCAGCAGATGGATGTCGGGTTCTTCGAGTTCGGATCGGACCGTGTGACCGATTACGCGACGCCCAATTTCTCGCGCGGCGAGCGGCTTTGGTGTCACCCCGGCCTCCGCCCGCTTTCGCAATTGCAGGACACCGTGGCGTCACCCATCGGCGCCTACCGGTGGGAGTTCACCGACCGGGCCCTGACCGAACAGCTCCTGCTGGAAGACGAAGGCCACCCTGCCACCGCAGGCCCCGGCCATGCCGCGATCCGCTATGTCAATCCAACCACCGGCGGCGATGTGATGCCAACTATCCGGTGCGAGTTCCACCGCCTTCGCCCAGGCACGGAAACAGCAGAACGGCGCGATGTCGGATCCACCGTGTTTCAGGTCTTCGACGGGGAGGGCAGCGTTGTCTTGGGCGGAGAGACCCACAAGTTGGAGAAGGGCGATATGTTCGTCGCCCCGTCCTGGGTGCCCTGGTCGTTGCAGGCGGAAACGGGGTTCGATCTGTTCCGGTTCTCGGATGCACCGATCATGGAACGGCTCAACTTCATGCGGAATCAGGTCGGGCGAGCGTGAAAGTTACGGCGACGCAGACCTCGGCACGCGAGGCGCTGCAGCAGCGGCAGGGCAAGGGCGCGCGCTACGATGCGCCGGAGGCGCCGGCGGCTGACCTTTTGAAGATGCGTCACGCGACAGCTTATTTCGCGCGCATCATGGGGCAGTTGGACGATGCGCGGATGCTGGTTCCCTCAGACTGCGATCCCGGACTGACGCCGGCCCGTATCCTCGCCGAAGTGGGCTATGAGGCGCGGCGTTTCGCGCTCGCGCTCGAACCGCTTTGTGCCTCTGGCTCAGGCCCGCATGCCGAAGCGCATCTGGACGACCTGCCGGACATCAGTCTCGCCACGACGCTGCCCCCGCGCGCGCTGCGGCACTTGTTTCATCATTCGGCCATCCATCTGGATGTCTGTCTCCGCGACTTACCCGGGCAGGCGTGGGGCGAACGCGTTGACTTGGGATGTGATCAAAGCGTGCCGGTGAGCGATTTGCCCGGTAGACGGACACGAAAGCTCATGCGTGCTGTCGATGAACTGTCCAACGGGGCGTTTCGCGTATAGCCTCATTGGGACATTTGAAGGGTCACCGGGCGTTCCGTCGTCGGAGTTCTACTCATTGCCTGTTATTGCGATCTTGTTTCGGTCACAGCGTGTGCCGACAATGCCCTTGCTTGTATCGGCATATGATAGAGGATCGGACCGACTCAGTAGCGACCTGATGCGGGTAGGGCGCGCCGATGTGCGATCCGTGTGCAAATAGATCCGCCTTAGGGCTGCGACCAAAGATGCTCAACCCTGCTCGCCATCGGGTTGCGCTTTAGCATCCAGCGGCTTTTTACGGCTCGCCCTCGTCCCGCCTTTGCGGGTTGTGGCGAAGCCACGGTCGGTTGACATGAAGCGGGCGAGCATGGGGGCAACGAGGCGCGCAGGCTCCAGGTCCTGTCCGGTCTGGTGACCGAGCACCGTTGCGTAGTCGCAGAGGTCGCGGTGCACGTCGGCGGGAAGCTCCACTGTCAGCTTGACCGGCTTGTCGTCATGGATCGGGCCGAGCTTCAGCTTCGTCATCTCACTTCTCCCAGAGGCTCGAGGATCAGGTCGCGGGTGACCATGACGCGGACGGGGAAGCCCGGGCGGATGGTCAGTGTCGGCGGGACAACGAGCTGCTGTCGCACGATCTCGTCCCCGGTCCGCCCGATCGTGTCCCGTGCGGCCTCGCGGATGGCACGGGCGACGTCATCCTCGCTGTCGGCTCCACCCTCCAGGCCGAGGTTCAGGATCGTTGCGAGGCCGGCGGCCAGGAAGACGCGACCCCAATGGTAGTTCACGCGGTCCTGGAGGCCTGACGCGCCGGTTCCGTCCGTGCCGGGCGCGCGTTCCAGCAGAATGGAACGACCATCCGGAAGGATAAGGCGGGTCCAGACGAGGAGCAGGCGGCTTTGCCCGGTCGCGATGCGGCTGTCGTATTCTCCCAGAAGCCGTGCCCCTTGCGGGATTAGCAGGTATCGACCGGAAGGACTGTCATAGACGTTCGAGGTCACCTGCGCCGAGATCTGGCCGGGAAGGTCGGAGCGAAGGCCGGTGATGAGGGCAGCCGGGATGACGGTGCCGGCCTGCAGGATATAGGGGCTGGGCGGTGTCGTGATACGTTCAGCGCTCACAGTTTCCGTGTCTCCGGTTCGCATGAGGAATGTTTCCCGGCTCGAGACCGGGTCGTTGACCGCCCCGGTATTCGGGCTTGCGGGAAACAGCGCGCCGGTCGCAGGCAGGGACGGGACCGACGGCGTGCCGCCACGCGACACAGTCTGGGCCTCGGCAAAGAGGGCGCTCAGACGGGCTGCCTCGATCTCCTGAAGTCTGCGTTGTTCATCCGGATCGACGGTCGTCGGGACCGGACCCGCGAGCGGCGGAGCAGGCACTGGCTGACCCCGATCCTGAGCGCCGAGGATGGCGCGGCCAAGCTCACCGGGCAGAGGCGGTCCGAGACGCGGGATGTCGGAATAGTCGCGTGGCAGCGTCGAGAGCCCTTCGGCGGCCTGGATCCGTTCCGTGGAGTAGAGCTCGGTCTGAGTTCCGTCCATGCGATTGCTCTGCAGCGCCACGATCAGGATTGCGCCGAGCCCGAGCCCGCCGACTGCCGTTGCAATCGCGATGACCCGGCGGGACAGACGCATGACCCGGGGTGGGTCGGGTCTGAGGCGCAGTTCGCGGGTGATGTCCTCCTCGCTTCTTGGGTGTTCGGGCATTTCGGGTGGGTGTGTCATTGCTCCGCCTCCGGCAGAGGGGTGTTCGGCTGGCGTCGGACGCCACCCGTCCTCACGATCCGTACGACCTGTTGCTGCCTTTCGCCGAGGCGCAGCTCCGCCGCTCCGAACAGCCGGTCGACGATCAGCACGTTGCCGAGCACGCGGGTGTTGACGATCTGGCCACGCCCATCCGCGCTGATCACGAAGAGCGGGGGCATTTCACCCTGGGCGATGCCCGGCGGGAAGACGACATAGACACGCCGTCCATCGTCGAAGACCGAGACCGGCCGCCAGGGCGGCGTGTCGCCCTGCAGGCCATAGCGGTAGTGCCGATCGCCTTCGGGCGGGATCGCCGGACGTCGGAGGATCGGGGCGCGTGGCGTGGATCGCACCTCCGGGTAGGCCCAAGCAACGCTAGGCATCCAGGTCTCCTCGTCCGCGTGCAATTCGATGTGATAGCTGCGTCGGTCTGTGTTGACGACGAGGTTGGTGTCGATGTCTGGGCGCGTGGGCTTGACGAGGATATGGACGCGCTCGGTACGGCCCGACCCGCTGGTGGTGTCGCCGATGATCCAGCGCGTGGTGTCGCCGGCCGCGATCGGGCCGGGACCGGTCAGGCGTTCGCCGGGCTCGAGTGCGATATTCGTGATCTGCCCGGGTGCGGCATAGACCTGGTAGAGCGCGCCCTCGCTCCACGGAAAGATCTGCATCGCGTTGTAGTAGCCCTGCTGTCGGGGCTCGACCCTGGCGGCGGCATTAGCGGCGATGATGCGCGCTTCCGGTGTGTCCGTATCCGGATCACCACCACGGGAGGGCGTCCATGGAGGCGGCGTGTGGACCGGGCGAGGTGGTCCTTCGGCCGGGGGCGGAGCCGGCGGCGGTGCAAGGGCCGGGACCTGATCGTCATAGGCGATTTCGGGCGGCCGTTGTCCCGTGCAGGCGGTCAGCGCGGTGGCTGCGAGGAGAACAACGGGAATGGACGGCAATCGGCTCATTGGGCGCTCTCCCTCGACCAGTTGATGGAATGGACAAAGACGCCGAGCGGGTTGGCTCGCAGACGCTCGGCATCGCGCGGCGGCTGGACCACGACGCTGAGGATGGCGGTCCAGCGTTCGGTGGCAGCGAGTTGGCCGTTTTCATAGCGGCGCTCGATCCAGGCGACGCGGAAGCTCGTGTCCGAGGCGCGGATGACGCTTGAGACCTCGAC
>JBCCCX010000151.1:0-8335 GCA_039033275.1 Pseudomonadota bacterium
CACGTGTCCACGATGGGGCAGCGACCCTCACCCACTGTGTGGAAATACCATTCCCACGCTTCCGGGTTGATCGGTTCGCCAACGGTACCCAGCAGGCGGAGGCTGCTCCGATCCGTGGCGGTTACATAGCTCTCCCCTTCACGCATGAGGGCGCGTATTGCTGTCGGTGCGGTATAGAATAGCGTGACCTGATGCTTGTCCACGACCTGCCAGAAACGGCTCGCATTCGGATAGGTCGGCACCCCCTCGAACATCACGGTCGTGGCTCCATTCGCGAGCGGGCCATAGGTGATGTATGTGTGTCCGGTGACCCAGCCGACATCGGCCGTGCACCAATAGACGTCGTCGTCCTTGAGATCGAAGACCAGTTCATGTGTCAGGCTCGCCCAGACAAGGTAGCCTCCGCAGGTGTGAAGCACGCCTTTGGGCTTTCCGGTCGAGCCGGATGTGTAGAGGATGAAAAGCGGGTCTTCCGCGTTCATGGGTTCGGCAGGGCAATCGTCCGGCACGTCCTGCAGCGCGTCATGGAGCCAGACATCGCGCCCGGTTCTCATCTCGACGTCGCCACCCGTGCGTCGTACCACGAGCACAGTATCGACGGAGTTTCCGACATTGGCCGCGATGTCGCAAGCGGCATCGCAATTGGTCTTGAGCGGGATGGTCTTCGCGCCGCGCAAACCTTCATCCGCCGTGATGACGAAACGCGAGTCGCAATCGGTGATCCGCCCCGCCAAGGCTTCGGGCGAGAAGCCGCCAAACACTACGGAATGCACGGCACCGATACGGGCGCAGGCCAGCATCGCCACGGCGGCCTCAACGATCATGGGCATGTAGAGCGTCACCCGGTCGCCCTTGCGCACGCCCAGCGCCTTCATGGCATTGGCGAAACGGCAGACCTCGGCATGGAGCTCGCGGTAGCTCAGCGTCCTGCTGTCTGATGGATCGTCGCCCTCCCAGATGATGGCGGCCTTGTCGCCGCGCGTTTCGAGATGGCGATCGAGGCAGGATTCGGTCACATTGAGTGTGCCATCGGCATACCAGTTGATGCGGAAATCGCCCTCTTCCAGCGAAACGTCCTTTGCGCGCGTATAGGGTTTCATCCATGCAATTCGCTGCCCCTGCTCGGACCAAAAGTTTTCCGGATCCGCGATCGAGGCCGCATACATGGCGCGATACTGCTCCTGTGACAGATTGGCATTTCGCGCAAATTCGTCAGGCACGGGGTAGGACCGGCTCTCGGTGACCTGATCAGGCGCTTGTCGCATTATGTCATCCATGATTTGCATTGAACTAGAACCCGTATTTGGTGGAAAATGTGAGGCGACTGATGCTTCCGTCATCACCGTTCTCGAGTTCTTTCACGCCATAGAGCCCTTCCACCCCGACTGTGACTTTGGGTGCAATGTCCCAGAGCACGGCGGCAAAGGTCGATTGGACCGACTCGGTCGCCGAGGGATTGAGGTCTGTAAGAAAGTCGGGATTGTCCGCCCAGAGGCCGCTATAGCCGATATTGAGGCGCGCCGTCTGTCCAAAGGGGTGCCGCCACGCGATCAGGCCTCCAAAGGAGCCGATGGCTTCGAGGTCACCGCTTTGTGGGTCCATGGCTGCCCCGTTAATCGCATTGAGGCCGACATAGCGTCCGGCTCCCTCCCCGCCGACCAGGTTGAAGCGGATGTCGTCGCGCTCCCCAACATTGATGCGCCCGGACGCGGACAGGGCGTAGCCGAAGGTCGCCTCGTCAACGACCCCCGTTTCAAGCCTGAGCTGGCGGCCCAGCGCCGCGAGAGACAGATTGCCGAAATCGCCCTTCAGATTGTAGCGCGCCACGACATCCGGGACGATGTTGCCATCGGCCTCGATCCGGCCCGCGCCTGAAGCTGGGGTGACTGTCGCATCGGGGTTTTCGAGCGCGAATTGGAAGTTGCCCCGCGTAAGCCGGACAAGAGGCTGCCGGTTGAAAACCATGCCGTCCGACAGCACCAGAAAACTCGCGGACTCCGGAATGGCCGAGGTGTTTTGGAACGTCGTCCATTCCTGCCCGATCCGGACGCCCATATAGTCGAGATAGGCCCGGCGAAGACGCGGGGAAAACGAACTCGAGACGCGCTCATTGCCCTGGAAAGAACCGAGGAAATCCATTTCCAAGTATCCGGTTGCCGCTTTCCCGCCGACATCCCGTTGCGCGGCGACGGACAAACGCGTCGCCTGGGCAGTGAAGTCCGTGACTGTCGAGCCCTCACCGCCCACGGGGGTCACGCTCGGAATATAGAAGTCGCGGGCGATTGAGGATGAGCCAATCGTTCCGTCCGATAGGTCGGTGAGGCTGGCATCGAAATCAACGTAACCTCCGATCTTGAAGGTCGTGTCCCCGACCTGGAAACCCGCTTTCGCAACGGTCCCGGATGGCGCATCGACGGGGACGGGCTGCTGCACTTTCTGATCCAGCAGAATGACATCGGACTGACGCTGTTCGCGTTCGGCAGCCAACTCGGCACGCAGGCTGGCGATCTCCGCTTCGAGTGCCTGCAGGCGCATTTCCGTCGATGAACTCTGCGCCGAAGCGACGGGTGAGATGGCGCAGACGGCCACGCTGAGGCAAAGCGCAGTGATTCTTTGACGCATGAATAATATCCCCTTTTTGTAGGGACTATCTGCGCGTCGCGGTGGACGGGCTATTGGCTATTCGTGGTAAGACGAAAGTCTTATGCCGAGGGGGAAGGGCTCGCAGCCACGCAGCGTAGAGGCCGGAAGAAAATCGGCAAATGCGGAAGAATAAGGGACGTTCTATATGAGAGATGCAAAACATGTTCTCGTAGTCGACGACCATCCTATGTTCCGAGATGCCTTGGAACTCGCCGTACGAACGGTGGACGCGGATATTGCAGTTCGCCACGCCGAGAGTTTGAGTGAAGCAAAACGCTATCTCGAGAAAGACACTTTCGATCTCATCCTTTTGGATTTGAACATGTCGGACAGCACCGAATTCGAGGCGGTGGCCAAACTGCGCGGCATCGTGCCCGATACCCCTATATTGGTGGTCTCGGCGCTCGGTAGCCAGCAGGCTGCCAGTTCGGCCAAAGCGCTAGGCGCTCAGGGCTTCATCTCCAAATCCACCCAACTCCGCGATATGGCCGACGCCATTAGCCGGATCATGGCAGGAGGAACGAATTTCCAAATCCAAAGCTCTGACGAAAGCGCTGATGGAGACAATCCTGCGCGCGCTCAGGTCGCAAGCCTCACCCCTGCTCAACAGCGCGTCATGAGCTGCCTATCGGACGGTCTTCTCAACAAGCAGATCGCCTTTGAGATGGGGATCACGGAGGCAACGGTAAAAGCCCACATGACAGCGATATTTCGCAAGCTCGGCGCGAACAACCGGACACAGGCGCTGCTCGTCTATCGCGACGCCACTCGGCTTTGATGTCGGACTAGCTGACAGGTTCGGCCAGAAAGCACTGTTCCAGAAAGGCCAGTATCTCGGAGGGCGCGGCGGGTTTGGAAAGTAAAACGATATTGTCTCGCTGTGTGCGGGTTTCCACGGCTTTGGTTCGGCGCGCGGTCAGCAGGCAGCTATTGTCCGGAAAGTGCATGAAAGCGCGCAACTCCCCGATCAGATCGATACCGCTCTCGTCTGCGCCGAGCTGGTAATCGGCAATGACGGCGTCGATGTCGTAATCACCTGCCAGAGCAATAGCGGCCCGACTATCGGCACACGTCAGGACATTGCACCCCCATCCACCCAACAGGGCCTGCATGGCTTCCAATATTGTGGGCTCGTCGTCAACGCAGAGAACCGTCAACCCCCGCAGCGATGCAACTGCGCCCAGTGCCGAACCCGAAGGCTCGCGAGACGGAGGAAGAAGCTGACTGTCTTGGGCCCGGTCCAGTGTCACGAAGAACACGCTGCCCGATCCCGGCTCTGATCGCAGCCCGATCTCGGCGTCCATCAGCCCGGCCATACGCTGCGCCACAGCCAGACCCAGCCCTGCACCGCGCACACCCGAATTGTCGATGTCCTCGAGGCGCTTGAATTCCTCGAATATCTCAGCTTGGCGCTCCGCCCGTATGCCAGGGCCTGTGTCCCAGACCTCGATCCGCACGGATTGTCCGCAGCGACGCGCGCCGATCACGATGCCACCGTCGCGGGTGTAGCGCCGCGCATTGGACAGGAAATTCCGCAAGATGCTTTTCAAAAACTCCGGATCGGCCCGGACGACGAGCGCCGTCGGCACGACTGTCAATCTCAGTCCCGCCTTGTCTGCCATGGGGCGCGCTTCTGCCGCGAGAGCGTGCAATAGCGGGCCGAGCGGCGTGTCCGCAATCTTAGCTACGATACGAGATTGATTGAGCCGCGAAATATCGAGCAAACCCTTCAGCAGCTCATCCGCTGATTGAATAGCATTGTCGGCTTTGTTCAGGAGCGGCGCCATCTCATTCCCCGCCTCCATCGCGCCGAGAAAAAGCCGCGCTGCATTCAGGGGCTGCAAGAGATCATGGCTTGCAGCGGCCAGGAAGCGCGTCTTAGAAGCATTGGCATCTACCGCTTCCTGCCGCGCCAGATCGAGATCTTCAGTCAGGGCACGCAGTTCCTGCGTGCGCGCGGCGACCCGGGCTTCCAGTGTTTCGTTGACGCGCAGAAGCTCCGCTTCGCGCCGCTTATCCTCGGTGATGTCGGTGAATGTGCTGACGTATCCGCCGCCCGGCATGGGCGCCCCGCTAATACGGAGATAACGCCCGTCCGGGTTCTTGCGTTCATAGGTGTGCGGCTTGCCCGCGCGCATGTGTTCCACGCGCCGTCGCGCTTGGTGCGCCGGGTCGTCACCTCGGATCCAGCCTTTTTCGATATTGTATTCAATAAGTCGCGAAATCGGTGTTCCGACGCTCAACAATTCGGGCGGATATTCGAAGATGTCGGCATAATGACCGTTCCAGGCGACAAGGCGTTGCTGCCCATCAACCACGCTCACGCCTTGCGTGATGTTCTCCAATGTCGATTGCAACATGTGCTGGTCGAATCTCTGGCCCAGCGACTTCTGGTCGAAGATCGTCAGCACATCATCAATTTCGATATCCACCCCGCCGACGGCCGAAGACATGATGACCCGTGCGGAGGACGCTCCGATCGCACGCGACAGCAGCTTTTCCGTTTGCTGGACCAACTGCCAATCTGCCGGCGCAGACCCCGTGACCGTCAGTCCGGTGTTGCGTCTCAGCTGGGCATAAAAATGCGCGACGGCCTCGGCGTCCAGGAACCGGGCTGCCAAGTTCCGCAGTCCGTCCGGCGAGACCGAAACAACGGGTGCCTGACGCGACATTCCCGAAGCCAGCCTCTGCTCCCCGCCCGTGAATGCGACCGCCTGCACACGGTCTCTGAGCCGTTCGGTCGCAAGGACCGACCCAAGCACAAAGGCCAACACGTTCAAGCCCAGGCTCCAGGCAACGCCATGGGTAAGCGGGTCTCCCATGGACCATCCCAAGATGGCATTGGGATCAAGCGGACCAGGCAGGACGGCCGCCATGTTCCCGGCGCCGAAGACTGCAGGCAGGAAGAGGGTGTAGATCCAGACCGCCATTCCGATGCTCAAACCTGCGAGCACGCCGGGACGCTTGGCTCGTCGCCAATAGATCGCCCCAAAGAGCGCGGGCGCGAATTGGACGGCCGCTGCGAAAGACAGCAGACCGATCTGCGCCAATGCGGCACTGTCCTCGGCCAGACGGAAGTAGCCATATGCCATCAGCAACAAAACAAGGATGACGACCCGACGAATCTGGATCAGCCGCGCTCCACCATTTCCCGACATGTCCATCAAGCGCCCCCGGTCAAGCACTAGTGGGACGATGATGGAGTTGGTCACCATGGAGGACAGGGTGATCGAGGACACGACCACCATGCCGGTCGCCGCCGAGAAACCGCCCAGAAAAACCAACATGGCCAGGACGCCGTCCCCCGAGCTGATCGGGAGCTGCAACACATAGAGATCAGGCAGGGCCGTTCCGGGCAGTAGCGTGAGTCCGGCCATGGTAATCGGAATGACGACCAGGCTTGTAACGAGAAGATAGAGCGGAAAGAGCCACCGAGCCCAGTTCAACTCCATTGGGTCACGGCGCTCGATGATGGACACATGGAATTGCCGCGGCAGGCAGATGATCGCTGCCATGGAGAGCAATAGAATTGTCATCGCGCGCCCGGAAATATCCGGCGTACCGAAATGCGCTATCGCATCTGCGGCGAGCTGTCCCGACTGTTCCGAATAGAGCGCGATCGACAGCAGGCTGACAGCGATCAATGCGGCGAGCTTGACGATGGCTTCGAAGCTCAGCGCGCGCATCAATCCGGGGTTCTGGCGGGCCGCATCCGACTGCCGTGCGCCGAAAATGATGGCGAATACCGCCATGGCAATCGCGGTGAGCAGGACCGTTTCATTGGCGAGTGCCACAGGTCCCTGCCCCCCGCTCGAGAGTTCACTGAAGGCCAGGCCAACGGATTTTAACTGGAGTGCGATATAGGGTACGCTTCCCATCACGGCGGCGAGTGTGGCCAGCCCGGCCACCCCTTGGCTTTTCCCGTAGCGGGCGGACAGGAAATCCGAGAGCGAAGACACGGATTCGCGTCGCGAGATGTCGCCAATCCGCCTTATGACGCCGGGGAAGACAAGGAAGACCAGCGCTGGACCGGTGTAGATCCAGATATAATCCCAGCCTGATGAAGCTGCCGTGCCGACTGCACCGAAATAAGTCCAGGACGTGCAATAGACAGCTAGAGCGAGGGCGTATCCGATCCCGCGTCTGCGTGGTGACTGGTTAGATTTCGCGGCGTCGCCTCGCCATGCGATGTAGAACAGAAGCCCCACATAGGCGGCGGTCACGGCGATGATCAGCCAGACTGGCATGCCTTCCCTCCTCTTGCCGCTTTATGCGCAACCAAGTCGTCCGGCACAATCCGCGCCATGTCGAGGCCGAATGAAAAACGCCGCACCCGGTCTATGGGCGCGGCGTTATCGTCGCCTTCCTTGGAAGGCTGTTTCGATGTTGGCTATTCCGCCGGCAGAGCTTCGGGCGGGAGAGGGGCCATGCCACCTTCAGCGGCACCATGGCTCCGACGCGTGCCGGGAATACGGATATCCTGGACAAGGTCCTGGATTTCCGCCGGCGGCGGGGCAGTGACCATGGCGACGGCCACACCCACCCCGGCGGCCAGCCACATGAAGACGAAGCCGATGCCTTCAGGGGACACGCCGAACAGCCACTGCTCCGACGTTCCCGCCATGAATTTGAAGTAGTAGATATAGGCGAACGTCGTAATCAGTCCGACCAGCATGGCGGCAATCGCACCCTCCTTGTTGAAGCGCTTCCAGAAGATGCCCAGAAAGATGACCGGGAAGAGCGATGCTGCCGCCAGTCCGAAGGCGAACGCCACCACCTGCGCCACGAATGGCAGGCTTGAGGCAAACGCCCCGATCAGGCCCGCCGCCACGACAGCCACGGCAGCCGCGATGCGGGCGGTGCGCATCTCCTCTTTCTCGCTCATATGCGGTTTGAAGGTACGCTTCATCAGATCGTGGCTGACGGCGGAGCTGATCACCATCAACAGGCCTGCCGCCGTCGAGAGGGCGGCCGCAAGGCCACCTGCGACGACCAGGCCCACCACCCAGCCCGGAAGCTTTGCGATTTGCGGATTGGCAAGAACGAAGATGTCACGATTGGGATCGACTTCATTCGCGATTCCGTCGGGCGCATTGGGTCCGCGGTACTGCATGACGCCATCGCCGTTCAGATCCTCGAACTTGAGCAGACCTGTCTTTTCCCAGTCATTGTACCAGACAGGAACCGGTTTGCCGCCGTCGGCAAGAATGGCCGCAGCACGTTCCTCGTAGTTCTCGCTATCGGCGATGTAGGTCGCCTCATTGACCGTATCGATGAAGTTGTAGCGCGCAAACGCACCGACCGCCGGGGCGACTGTATAGAGCAGCGCGATAAACATCAGCGCCCAGCCCGCCGATTTGCGCGCAGCCTGTGCCGAACTTACGGTGAAGAAGCGAATGATGACATGCGGCAGACCCGCCGTGCCGAACATCAGCGCCGCCGTGATGCAGAACACGTCGATCTTCGACTTGGTGGTCTGGGTGTATTCGGTGAAGCCAAGGTCGGTGACGACCGTGTTCAACCGCTCGAGCATGCCGACATCGGTTCCTGCCACATTGCCGATAAAACCGAGTTGCGGGATCGGGTTTCCGGTGATGGTCAGGCTGATGAAGATGGCCGGGACGGTGTAGGCAAAAATCAGGACAACATATTGAGCCACCTGCGTGTAGGTGATGCCCTTCATGCCGCCGAG
>JBCCCX010000152.1:0-8299 GCA_039033275.1 Pseudomonadota bacterium
CTTTAGGATCGGTTGACCGGTATTGCCCTCACCCCCCACCCCCCGCTCATTCCCGCGCACGCGGGAGTCCAGTGGCTCACCCATGTCGAGGCCTTCGCAAGGACTGGATCCTAGGACGCGCTGGCGCGGTCCTGTCGCGGGGATGAGCGGAAAGTCCAAGGATTCTCCGTCCCCGGCATTCATTGCCGGGGTCTGCCATCGGTCTTCTTCACAAGAGGAGAGCATCCGGCCGCCGTCGTCTGGTGAATCTCAACGAGACCAGACCCCCGCAATAAATGCCGGGGACGGGAAGGGAGAGAGTAGAGACGGGATGGGGATGGGAAGAGATTGGGGGAGGGAGGACGACAGGTCCACTCGTCCTATGGTCTCCGACAGTATCGACCACCACAATGACTGATGGGGATGAGAATGGCGTTCTGCGTCATGCCTGTCCGGTAGCGCAGCCACTGCACTCGTCGGATGGGAACGATAACCGCTTTCAACAAACCACCCCGTCCACGGCCCAAGCCGGTTCCCCTCATTCCCCATTCGCTCTACACGCGGCCCCATGCGCATTCTTCTGACCAATGATGACGGCGTTCGCGCCACCGGGCTGCAAGTGTTGCGGCGCATTGCGGCGGAGTTGTCGGACGATGTGTGGGTGTGCGCGCCGGATACGGAGCAGTCGGCTGCCTCCCGCGGCGTGTCGCTGCACAATCCGGTTCGCCTGCGCCATCTGGACGAGCGCGTCTATTCCGTCACGGGCACGCCGACGGACAGCGTCATCGTCGCCATGCGCGACTTGCTGGACGACCACCTGCCGGACCTCGTTCTGTCGGGTGTCAATCGCGGGCAGAACCTGGCCGAGGACGTGACGTTTTCGGGGACAGTCGCGGGCGCATTGCAGGGCATGCAGATGGGCGTGCCGTCCATCGCGCTGTCCCTTGCGCGCGGCTTCCAGGGCGCGACGTCGCTGCCGTGGGAAACGGCCGAAGCGTACGGCCCGTCCGTGATCCAAGACCTTCTGGACAAGGGCTGGCCGTCAAACGTGGTGCCCAATGTCAACTTCCCAGACGCCGCGCCGGACGATGTGCGCGGCGTGCAGTTCACCCGCCAGGGCAAACGTGACTTCCAGATGAGTCATATCGACAAGCGCGATCATCCGCGCGGGGGAGACTATTACTGGCTGACTTACGGGGCGCAGCGGAGCAATCCGGATAGTGGCACCGATCTGCGCGCCATCTATGACGGGTTCATCTCGGTCACGCCGCTCCATACGGACCTGACCCACGCGGCCACGCTGGAAGCGTTTCGCGCGGTCAGCTGAACGTGACTTTCGACCGGCACCTCGTCGACATGGTCATGCGCCTGCGCTCGCGCGGGATCAGCGATGCGGCCGTGCTGCGCGCGATGGAGGACCTGCCGCGCAAGCGGTTCGTGGACGACGCATTCGCAAGCCGCGCCCACGAGGATATCGCTCTGCCGATAGACTGCGGCCAGACGGTCAGCGCGCCGTTCGACACGGCCTTGCTGGTGCAGCTGCTGGCGCTCACGGACCGGTCAAAAGTGCTGGAAATCGGCAGCGGGTCGGGCTGGATGTCGGCGCTGATGGCGCGTACAGCGCGGCGAGTCTATGCGGTGGAACGCTATATCGGGCTGGTGTCGGGCGCGGAAGGGCGGCTCCGGGAGACGGGCCTGCGCAATGTGGAGATCCGCCACGGCGACGGTCGCTATGGTTGGCCAGGGCAGGCCCCGTTCGACCGGATCGTGCTGGGCTGCGCGGTACGGGCCCTGCCGGACAAGGTCTTGGACCAGCTCGGCCCGAACGGGCGCCTCGTCGCGGTCGTGGACGGCCGACTTACCTTGGTCGAACGCGCGCGCAAGCATTTGACGGAGACGGACATATTGCCGTTGGAGTTGCCCATGATCGAAGCGGGCAAGTCCAAGACGCTCTAGCCGGCGAAGACGGCTCCGACATTTAGCAGGAGCGTCAATAGCAAAGACCCGACGAGCATCGCCTTGATCGGAAAGTGGATGCGGAAACCGGACCCCTCGGGTACGGCGCGTGCCTCGATCGCCTCGGCCAAGCGTTCCTCGAAACGCTCCATGACACGCGGGAAGATCAGAAGGGCCAGATTGAACAAAAGGGTCAGAACGACGGACGCGATCAACGACCAAAGTAAAAATTCCATCATGGCGGCGACTCCTTCCCTATTCTCCTTCTACGCGATGCTCCCGGCTCATCAGCTGGACCATGGCTTCGTCGACACTCACCCGCCCTGCCAAGATGTCGGCGAGGGCGAAACTGATCGGCATTTCGACAATCTTCTCCATGGCCAACGTGCGAAGGGCAGGTGCAGTTGCAACACCTTCGGTCACTGACGACCTGTTTTCGAGAATAGCGTTAACGGACTCTCCCCGCCCCAGCGCCAGACCGAAGCTCATATTGCGGCTCATTTCGCTGCTGCAGGTCAGCACCAGATCGCCCAACCCGCATAGTCCCGTGAGCGTTTCGGGACGTGCGCCCAATGCCTTGCCGAGACGCGTCATCTCCGCGAAACCGCGCGCCATGATGGCGGCGTGGGCCGACCGGCCCAGCCCCTTGCCCAGCACGATGCCGCAGACGATGGCGAGCACGTTCTTGACCGCACCGCCAATCTCCGCGCCGATCACGTCGTCTGTAAGGTATGGCCGGAAGGTCGGCGCCGCGCACGTTTCCACCAAGCGTGTGCCGATGGACTCATCCGCGCAGGCCAGCGTCACGGCCGTCGGCAGGCCGCGCGCCACATCCGCCGCGAAGGATGGCCCTGACAACACGGCCGGCACCGTATCGGGCAGTACGTCGCGCAACACGTCGGCCATGAAAGCGCGCGTGCTGATCTCAATGCCCTTGGAACAGAGCAGAACCGGTGTCCCTGCGGCAATGTGCGGAGCGAAAGTTTTCAACGTGGTGCGCGTATGCTGCGCCGGCGCGACCGAAAGGATGGCGTCCGACCCGGCGAGACCGGCGGGATCGGACGTGGCCCGCAGGCGCGGATCGAGCGGAACGCCGTCGAGATAGCAGTCGTTGATGTGGTCCCGGTTGATCGCTTCGGCGCAGTCGCGCTCGAAACTCCAGATCGTCACCTCGCGTCCGGACGTGGTGAGCGTCTGGGCCAGAGCCGTGCCCCAGGCGCCCGCGCCGATGACGCCAATACGTTGAAATGTCATGACTTGGGTCCTTTCCGACCAGAACCGGAGGCCGGAGCGGTCCGGGCGGACTCCGCGTCGAGCGGCCAGCGCGGGCGGGCCGGGGCGTCGAGGCTGTCCGTGCGGCCGGCCTGCAGTCGCTCCAATCCGGCTTGGGCGATCATGGCGGCGTTGTCGCCGCAGAATTCGAGAGGGGGGAAGATAGGCTGGAAACCGTGCGCTTCGGCTGTTTCGATCAAGCGTTGTCGCAACACCTTATTGGCCGCGACGCCTCCGGCGACAACGAAGCGGTGCGGCCTGGCATGAGCCGAAGCGAACCGGCGCATCGCCCGCCCGGTCCGGTCAGACAGGCAGTCCGCGACGGCATGCTGGAAGGACGCGGCCAGATCGGCCTTGGCTGCGTCCGATTGGTCGCTCGCCTCGAACGCTCGCGCAACGGCGGTTTTCAATCCGGCGAAGGAAAAGTCGCAATTGTCACGGTCGAGCAGGGGTCGCGGCAGAGCCACCGCGCTCGGATCGCCGCCTTCCGCCCAGTGTTCGACCTGCGGTCCGCCCGGAAAGCCCAGACCCATGACCTTGGCCGTCTTGTCGAAAGCTTCGCCGGCCGCATCGTCAATGGTCGAACCCAACCGGCGATATTCGCCTAGCCCGGTGACGGATAATAGCTGGGAATGGCCGCCCGACACGAGCAGCAATAGATAAGGGAAGGGGCAGTCCTCGGTCAGGCGCGGCGACAAGGCGTGGCCTTCGAGATGGTTGACCGCAATGAGCGGGATGGACAGGGACGATGCCAGTCCCTTGGCCGCCATGAGCCCCGTGATCACGCCACCGATCAGGCCGGGACCGGATGTGGCCGCGACGGCGGAGAGATCGTTCCACGGTATGCCGGCATCGCGGACGGCGCGGTCCATAACCGATTCGATCCGGCTCATATGCGCCCGGGCGGCGATTTCGGGCACGACTCCGCCGAAGGGTGCATGCGCATCGTCCTGGGACGCGACGATGTTGGACAGCAAGCCACGCGCCGAACACAGCACGGCGGCGGCCGTCTCGTCGCAGGAACTTTCCACGCCAAGCACGATGGACGGAAGACCATCGGTTTGCGTCCGTCCATGTATCGCGGCTAAGGGCACCGGGTTGACGTAAGGAAGGCCCGAACCACTTGCAACAGACCCGGCATATCGGCACGCGGGGCAGTCCGCTTGCGCTCTATCAGGCCAACTGGGTGCGGGATCTCCTCAGCCAGCATGATCCGGAGACGGATTGGCAGATCCGTATCCTGAAGACGACCGGCGACCGGATCAAGGGCGAGCTGAAGGATTTCGGCGGCAAGGGACTGTTCACGCGCGAACTCGAAGATGCTCTGCTGGACGGACGGATCGACGTGGCCGTACATTCCATGAAGGACGTCCCGACCGTGGGGCACGACGCGCTGGTGATTCCGGCTCTCCTGCCGCGCGAGGATCCGCGCGACGCGTTCATCTCCGTTGACTACAATTCCATCGACGACCTGCCGGAAGGCGCGGTCGTCGGTTCAGCCAGTCTGCGCCGCCGTGCCCAGCTCGCTGCGCTCCGGCCCGATATCCGCTTCTGCCTCCTGCGAGGAAACGTCCATACGCGTCTGAAAAAGCTGGAAAACGGTGTCTGCGACGCGACGTTCCTCGCAGTGGCCGGGCTGAACCGCTTGGGCGAGTCCGAACGCATTACGCAGGCTGTGCCAACGGAACTCATGCTGCCCGCGCCGGCGCAAGGCGTGGTCGGCATCGAAACCCGCCGGGATGAGGGACAGCTGCGCGAAACGCTTAAGCGGCTCAACAGTCTGGAGAGCGAAATGGCAATCACATGCGAACGCGCTTTCCTGCGCGCGCTGGATGGGTCCTGCCGGACGCCTATCGCTGCACTAGCCGAACCGGTCGGGGGCGGGCTAGGCTTTCGCGGGGAAGTGCTGTCGCATGACGGGTCTCTGCGATTCTCTTGCGCGGAAGGCACGAATGCGGCCACGGTCGGCGAGGCCTATGATTTCGGTTTCGCGCTGGGCGAGTCGTTGCGCGTTGAAATCGACGGACGGATCACGTTTGACGACTAGGATCTGGATCACGCGGACCGAACCGGCGGCGGCGCGGAGTGCGAGAGCCTGGGCGGACACAGGTTTCGATCCGGTCGTCGCGCCGCTCCTTCAGGTCGTCCCGGTCACGGGACATGCAGCCGTGCCGGACGATGCGGAGCTCGTCTTCACCTCCTCCCACGCCGTCCGACATTGCGGCATCGAAGGTGACGGAAGGCGCGTCTATGCGGTCGGAGAGGCAACTGCGAAGGCCGCCCGTTCCCGCGGCTTTGTAAATGTTGTAAGCGGAGAAGGCGACTGGAAGGTATTGTCCAAGCGCATTGAAAACACGTCTAAACCTGTCTTGCACATTTCCGGTTCGGTTGTCAGGGGAACTCTGGTTGAGACGTTGCTGGAAAGGGGCCTGAAGGCTGAGCGACGGATCGTCTACCGCTCAAAGCCCGTCGCGGACTGGCCGCTCGATACTCGCGAGCTTGACGCCGTCGCCTTGTACTCCCCGCTGGCGTCGGAGACTCTCATGGCCTTGCCCGAACGTGACCTTTCGGGCCTCACTGCCTATTGCCTTTCTGCGAATATCGCCGCGCCTTTGCACGGTATCGGGGTGCGTATCGCCGAAAAGCCGACCGAGGCGGCGTTGCTGGCTTGCAGCCGCCTGCTCCCCGACTAGAGTGCCGGTATGACCGACCCCGATGAGATCATCGTCCTGTCGCCCGACGACCCTGACGCGGACTATGAGGATTATGCCGAAATCGACGAGCCGGTCCGGCCGAAACGTCTCGTTTGGCCATGGGCTTTGCTGGGCGGTCTTGTCGCTGGGGGTCTAGCGGCGACGGCAGCCATCTGGATGCTATGGCCGGATTCCTATGACGCTTCCGCGCTTGAGGCCCGGATTGACACGTTGGAGTCTGAAGTTCAAGCGCTGCGGCGTCGGCCGGCTCCGGTTGCACCGCAGGTCGATCTGTCGCCACTGGAGCGCCGCATCGCGGCGCTGGAAGATCGCCCGACCGTCGACCCGCTCAGCGAGGAAATCGTGGCGCGCATGGAGGCTTTGCAAGCCGAGGGCTTTACCGTGCCGGAAATGCCGGAGCCTGTCGATCTCGCACCGCTGGAAGCCCGCCTGTCCGCCATGGAGGAACGGGTCGAAGCGCTCACGCTCGCGGCGTCGAGCTCGGTCCGAACCGTTGAAGACGGGCCAGCCGGGCCAGTGGTTGATCCATCCACCTTGCCGCGCTTTCCCGCGCAGACACTTCGCGAAGGCGCATCCGAAATGTCGGGCAGCGGGCTCATCCGGCGCACCCTGTCCCGGCATGTGCGTGTCAGGGGCGAGGACACGCCGGACGCGCTGATCGACACGGTTGAAGCCGAGCTGGCCGCGGGCCGCCCGGCTGCGGCGCTCGCGACATTCGACCGGCTCCCACCCCGCTTGCAGTCGCTTGCGCGCGGTTGGAGAGCCGATATGCAAGACGTGCTGACGGAAGGCTCCGCGCCATGACGAAATACATCATCAGCTTCCTGCTTTTCATCGCGCTTCTGGCCGGGGCGCTGCTCTACATTGGCGATGACGCGATGCTGATGCTCAGTTCGACCGGCACCAAGTGGCCGATCGCCTTTCCCGATATCGAGATGAGCTGGCAGGCCGTGATCGTCTTCGCGACGCTGCTCATGGTCGGCACTATCACGGCGTGGTCCATTCTCTTGTGGCTTTACCGCTTGCCGCGCCGGCTGAAGTCCGGTGTCGGGATGCGCCGCCGCAACCGGGCCATCGACGCCATGGAGGAGGCGCTCATCGCCGGGGCGGAAGGCGATATGGAGCGCGCGCGGAAAGCATCGGCGCGCGTGCGCGACCTGGCCGGTTCGACCGACCTGGGTCGCATCATCAGCGCCACGGCCGCCGAAGCCAGCGGGGACCGGGAGGAAGCCGTCGCGCATTATACCGCCATGCTGGACAGTCCGAAGACTCGCCCGACCGGCCAGCGCGGACTGGCGCAGGCCAAGCTCGCCACTGGCGATCTGCCGGGAGCGGTCGAAGCCGCACGAGAGGCGTTCGACGACAATGTGCAGGCACGCTGGGCGTTCGACACGCTCTTCAAGGCGCTCGTGGCCGACTATCGTTGGACGGAGGCGCGCGAAGTCTTGGAGAAGGGACGGGCGGCAAAGCATCTGGAACCGGACATGTTCGCGAGGCGGCGAGCGGTATTGCTCACGGCCGAGGCCGACTATTGGATGGACCATGGACAGCACGACAAGGCGCTCGCCCTGTCGCAAGCCGCGCTCAAGGACGCCCCCGACTTCGCGCCCGCCGCCGCCATCGCCGCATTCGAGCTGTCGCGAGCGGGCAACCAGAAAAAGGCCGCCGCGCTGTTAGAGCAGACCTGGAAGGCCGCGCCCCATCCAGCGCTCTCGCTCGCCTATTTCGAGCTTTACCCGGGCGAGAGCCTGTCCACACAGGGCGAGAGGCTCGCGCGCTTCACGGCGCACGATCCGGATCATCGGGAGGCGCGCCTGCTGATGGTGTCGCATCTGTTACGGGCGGACCGACCCGTGGACGCGCTGGCGATGATTTCAGAAATGCTAGAGGACGAGGAGGCCACGACCCGCCTCTGCCTCCTCGCAGCCGAGGCGGAACGGGCGCTCGGCAATCGCATGGACGCACAGATGTGGACCGAGCGGGCCGCCACTGCCCCGCACGAGCGGGACTGGTCGGACCTCGATCCGGAAGGCCCCGGGTTTGGCTACGAAGCGCAGGACTGGCGGCGGCTGATCTTCTCCTACGGCGATACGGGCGAATTGGTGCATCCTCGCGCCGAGAGACAGGCCGCGATCCGCAGACCCACACCGGACGCTAAACCTGACCTTCTCAGACTCGAAGCGCCGCTGGAGGAAGACGAGCCGGATGCGGACCTGTCTAGGCGTTTCGACGATCTGTTGGATGAGGATGTGCGGGAAGAGCCGAACCCTTCTGCAGCGGCGAAAGACTGACAAACACCGCTTGCGGCGTGTTGGCGGCATGGTTATATCGCCGCCTCGCCAAGGCTGGCGTGCCGCTATAGCTCAGCTGGTAGAGCA
>JBCCCX010000153.1:0-8142 GCA_039033275.1 Pseudomonadota bacterium
CTACAGAGGCCCTGCAGCAGAACGGCATTAAAACCATTCAGGATGTGGAGCCAGAGGCTGACTGCTATGTGGAGCAGCCGCGAAACTGGAACTACCTGTTGATTGGCCGCCCGTGCGGACCGTCATGGCGGCAAAGCCACGGCGGCGGCGGGCCCGGCGAACGGAGCGCGACGGCGCTGCGTTTCCGGTGATGGCGTTCAGATCATTGTCGATGGTGCGGTAGGTCATCATCGTCTCCTTTCGTCTCTCTTCGTTCGCCCGACTGTCGCGGGCTTGGGTTGTGAACGTTGGCGGCTGCCTCCGTTTCGATGATTTGAAATTGGCGATTCCCAAGCCACTTGTCACGAAAAACTAAGCCATTGTAAAAGTTGAATTTTATAAAAATTTTGCCGGAAAACGGAAAGTCGCATAGTTTTTGAAGCCAATATTTGGTTGGATTTACCAAGAAATTTGGTCTATCCAGCCATCATGCCCATGCGTTCCCAGCCTATCGGCACGAGCCCATCCTTCATGGCCTTGATGGACCGCGTGTCCGATTATGCTTCTACGGACCGGCCCGTTCTGATCGTGGGTGAACGCGGAACGGGCAAGGAACTTATCGCCTCGCGGGTGCACTTCCTGTCGCCGCGCTGGGAAGCCGTGAATGTCCGTGTCAACTGCGCGGCCTTCGACGCGGACGCGCTGGACCGCGAACTGTTCGGCCAGACCTTCATGGACGGACGGGCGGATACGAACGGACGTTTCTTCGAAGCGGATGGCGGCACGCTATTCCTTGATGGCGTGCATCACATGCCCGTGCATTTGCAGGAAAAGCTGATGCAGACCATCGAGCATGGGCGTGTGCAGGCGACAGGCGAACTCTATGCCGAGGAGGTCGATGTGCGGGTCGTGGCGGCGACTTCGGTCGATCTGCCGGCTGCCGTGGCGGCGGGCCGATTTCGCGCCGACCTGCTCGACCGCATCGCCTTCCACGTCATCACCCTGCCGCCCTTGCGCGCCCGAACCGCCGACCTGCCCGACCTGGTCGAACATTTCGGGCGCGGCATCGTCAGTCAGCTGGGCGCGGAAAGCTTTCCGGGTCTGACGGCCGAGGCATCCGAACATCTGCGCAACCATCCCTTCCCGGGCAATGTGCGCGAATTGAAAGGCCTTATCGAGCGCAGCACGGTGCGGGCTTTCCTGCAGGATGAGAGCTTATCCGAGCCCATCGACAAGCTGGATCTGGACCCGTTCGACAGCCCCTACCGCATTCGGGCCTCGCTCCCTCCCCTGGCCGTACCGGCCGATACGGCGCCCGCGAACCGCATCGTCCCCGCAACGCCCGTGGCGGCGGATTCGCCAGACCCAGCGCAAGATGACGAGGGAAAAGCGGAGCCGGACGGCTTTGCGGACCGGGTGCTGGCCTTCGAGCGGCGCCTTATCGACGAGGCTATGCGCGCCGAAGGCGACCATCAGGGCAAGGCCGCAAAGCGTTTGGGTCTGACCTACCACCAGTTCCGGGGATTGCTGCGCAAGCATGGAATCAAGAAATGAGAGCGGCCCGGCAAGCGTGGCACAAAGCCCGAAACCCGGCTCCTTCCGCATGGAAAGGCCGGGTCCCCCAGTGGCGGCGAAGCCGACCGGGGACGCGTCCGCTCGGATCCGGATTGGCCGCCATCCCCATGACGACCCCCAGCCCAATGACCGCGCTCAAGGACAAGGGCACCCCACATCGCTGCCCTCGCCATGGTTCGCCGGGTTGATGGGTTTTTCGTGAACCAAGACTGAACGAGCCCACTTTACAATAGGCACGACCGATCAAACGGCTCGGAAGCAACGATTGGACGAATGATTCACGACGCGCTACGGCTTGGATAAGCGCCGACAGAGCGCGTTACCGAAATTCAGTGATGATCCCACGCTCCCCAAGCCAAAGAAAGACCGCCCCATGAACGAGATGTCCCCGATGACCGGCAAATGCCCCGTAATGCACGGCAGCGCGACCAGCAGCGCCGCGCGCTCCAACAAGGATTGGTGGCCCGAAGCTTTGAACGTCGAAATTCTGCACCAGCAGGACAAGCGCTCCAATCCGATGGACCCGGACTTCGACTACCGCGAAGCCGTCAAGGCGCTCGACTTCGACGCGCTCAAGGCGGATATCAACGCCCTGCTGACCGATCCGCAGCCCTGGTGGCCGGCCGACTGGGGCCATTATGGCGGGCTGATGATCCGCATGAGCTGGCACGCCGCGGGCACCTACCGCACGTCGGACGGCCGCGGGGGCGGCTCCACGGGCAATCTGCGTTTCGCCCCGCTCAACAGCTGGCCGGACAATGGCAATCTCGACAAGGCCCGCCGCCTGCTCTGGCCGATCAAGAAGAAGTACGGCAATTCGATCAGCTGGGCCGATCTTATGTTGCTGGCCGGAACAGTCGCCTATGAGAATATGGGCCTGAAAACATTCGGCTTCGGCTATGGCCGCGAGGACATCTGGGCTCCGGAGATCGACGTGAATTGGGGCGAGGAGAAGGAATGGCTCGCCCCTTCCGAGAACCGCTACGGCAATTTGGAAGAGGCCGACACGCTCGGCCCGAACCTCGCCGCCGTCCATATGGGCCTGATCTACGTGAACCCGGAAGGCGTGAACGGCAATCCGGACCCGGCCCGCACCGCGCAGCACATCCGCGTCACCTTCGCCCGCATGGCGATGAATGACGAGGAGACGGCGGCCCTGACGGCTGGCGGCCACACGGTCGGCAAAGCGCACGGTAATGGTGACGCCGGCGGTCTGGGCCGCGAACCCGAAGGCGGCAATCTCGAAGACCAGGGCTTCGGCTGGCTGAACCCGCACCATGACGGCACGGCTCGCTCGGTCGTGACGTCCGGCGTCGAAGGTGCGTGGACGACCAACCCGCTCAAATTCGACATGGGCTATTTCGACATGCTGTTCGGCCATGAGTGGGAGCTGACCGAGAGCCCAGCCGGCGCCAAACAGTGGAAGCCCGTCGACATCAAAGAAGAGGACATGCCGCGCGACCCCACGGACGGCGTCACGCCGACCATGCCGGTCATGACGGACGCCGACATGGCGATGAAGGTCGATCCCGTATACCGCGAGATCTGCGAACGCTTCATGGCGGACGAGGACTACTTCCGCGACACGTTCGCCCGCGCCTGGTTCAAGCTGACCCACCGCGACATGGGTCCCAAGGTCAACTATCTTGGCCCCGACGTGCCGGAAGAAGACCTGATCTGGCAGGACCCGGTCCCGGAAGGGTCCACGGACTATGATGTGGATGCCGTCAAGGCCGCGATTCGCGACACGGACCTCACCCCGGTCGAGATGATCAACACGGCTTGGGACAGCGCCCGCACTTATCGCGGTTCCGACCGCCGTGGCGGTGCCAACGGCGCGCGCATCCGTCTGGCCCCGCAGCGGACGTGGGACGGCAACGAGCCGGAGCGGCTGGAGCGTGTGCTCTCGGTGCTTGAACCAATCGCTGCGGAGCACGGCGTGTCCGTGGCCGACACGATCGTGCTGGCGGGCAATGTCGGCGTCGAAGCCGTGGCCAAGGCCGGCGGATACGACGTGGACGTCCCCTTCGCGCCGGGCCGCGGCGACGCCACGGCCGAGATGACCGATGCGGAGAGCTTCGATGTCCTCGAGCCGCTCGCCGACGGGTTTCGCAACTACGCCCAGGACCCGTACACGAACGTTGCCGACGAGATGTTCCTCGACCGCGCCCAGCTGATGGGTCTGACGGCTCCGGAGATGACTGCGCTGCTCGGCGGCATGCGCGTCATCGGTGCCAACCATGCGGGCAACAGCCACGGCGTCTTCACGGACGAGGTCGGCAAACTGTCGCAGGACTATTTCGCGACCCTGACCGACATGAGCTATCATTGGCTCCCGGCCGACGGCGACACGTACGAGATCCGCGACCGCCTGACGGACGAGCTGCGCTTCACCGCGACGCGCGCGGACCTCGTCTTCGGGTCCAACTCGATCCTGCGTTCTTATGCCGAAGTCTATGCCCAGGACGATAACGGCCAGAAGTTCGCCGACGATTTTTGTCGCCGCCTGGACCAAGGTCATGAACGCCGACCGGTTCGACCTGCGCGCCTAAGGCGTCTCCACTATCCGACTGGAGGCCGCGTCACTGCATGGGTGGCGCGGCCTTTTTGCGACTGGCGAGTGGGTTCGGATGCGCTTAAGTCCTGTCGCATGGAGCCCACTCCGCAAGAAACGGCCGCCCGGCGCGCCGAGGCCCGCGCCAAGTTCAAGCGCTACGCCTTCTGGTACACGCTCGTGTCGGCCCCGGTCTGCGCGGCCATCATGTTCTGGCCGATGGCCGAGAATGTGTCGATCCACGGCAAGCTCGCCCACTATCTCGCCATCCCGCTCGCCTTCATCTCCGGCCTGGTCTTCATGGGCGTGATCTTCTTCTCGAGCCATAGCGGCGGGGACGAGCAGCCCAACTATGTCAAGATGATGGAGGAGCAGGAGCGGCGCGAGCGGGACCGCGCGCGCCGCTAAAGTCTTCCTAGATCGCGCCCGCCTCGATGCGCTGGACCAGCGTGTCGAGTACTGGATCGGCACTGTCCGACACTACGGGTGCCGAGATGACTACGTCCGGTGTTACGGGGCCAGGCGTCGCGTCACCATTGGGTCGGATGATGTGCGACTTGGGAAAACCGACCGTGAAACCGCTTTGCGGCAGGGTGAAGGTTTCCATGGAGCCATAGGTCGTGGCGAAGTCGGTCGTCGGCTCACCCACCAGCGTCGCCCAGCCATAATCCTGCAGGATGGCGGCGACATTCACGGCATTGGAATAGCTGTTGCGGTCGATGAGGGCATAGACCTCGCCCTTGAACCGGCCGTCCGCACGCGGGCGGGCCTGATCCAGTTCGAAGTCGAAGACTTCGCCGTAAGGGGTCTGCGCATAGGACTCCGCGAACTGCCCCGAAACGCCAGACGTGTTCCCCTTCGCCGCCATGCGGGCCGCATTGGACGCTTCCGCCTCAGCGCTGGAGCGCACCCGGAAGGTCGAGTAGAATCTGAAGGGTTCATCGGCCAGATAGGCGAGCATCGGATCGCTGAAGCTATTGTCGCCGCCGGGATTGTCGCGCAGGTCGAGAATCAGGCGGGTCGCGCCGTCCGCCGCGAATTCGGTGAACGCGTCGTCGATGAAACGTGTGAAGGGCGACGTGTCCCACATGCTGGCCGGGTCTTCGGCATGGTAGAACGGGCCAGGCTTCAGATAGGCGATGCCGGGCGCGACCATGCGCGCCTCGCGCAAGGCGGGACCGTCCATCGCATCCTCGGCTTCGGCATTGGCAGCCTGCGCGTCCGCGCCCAGCGTGGGAACGCGCACGTCCAGTTCGCGCCCGTCGGGCTTGCGGATGCGAAGCTGGTGCGCCTGGCGTTCACCCGTCAGCAGCCAGAGGTCGCGCGGAAAGGTGAATTCCAGCAAGGAATGGGCGATGTCGGGCGTATCGGACGCGATGAATGCCGCCATCCGCTCCAACCAGCGCGGTGTCGGTTCCCCGTCGATCAAGAGGATGCGGTCGCCCGCCTCCAGCGCGGCGACGCCGGAGAGGTTTTCCCCGACATAGGCGACACCGCCGTCGATGCGCGGGTAGAGGGGCAGGGCCTTGCCGCCTGCCGCGCGATAGTCAGAATAGATCTCCCCCGGCAGGTCGATGCGCGCATGGGCGACGTTGCCGAAGGCCGCAAAACGCTGCAAGCTGCGCAGAAGCTCGAACCGGCTTACCGGCGCGGCGAAGGCCGCGTGCAGCTCGCCGTGCAACGCATCATACTCGGCTTCCGTGCGGTTGGCATACAGGTCGTAATGACCGGACCGCAGACCCGCATATAGCGCATCCAAGTCCGCGCGCGCGTCGGACGGCGCGACCTTTTCGGTCCAAGGCGGGTTCAGGTCCGCGAGGACGGCTAGGGCCGCGCTTGGATGATCGGTGCCGGATGCGTCCGCAGCATATGCGCCGACAGCGGGCGCAGACTCAACCGTTTGCACGGGCGCGCAGCTGGCCAATGTCGCGGCCACCAAAGAGCTCGAGGCCAGAAGAAGGGCAGAAAGATTATGTTTCATGTCGGTATTCCTATTACGTCGAATGTATAATGTGTTCGGGCCCCTTGTGAGAGCGCCGTCCGACGGTCCATGACGGACCTCTCCTCTTTTCCTCCCGGAAATCTCCCGACCCGCAACTCTCCCAAACCTATGGAAACGACGACCCAGACGGCCCTGTCGCAAGCCAACCAGCCTTTTATCGTCGGCGACTGGACGGTCCATGCCGCGCGCGGCGCGCTGCGGCGCGGACGGGAGACGCGGGCGCTCGAACCCAAGGTAATGGACCTGCTGGTCCACATGGCCGGGCATCCCGGACAGGTCCTGTCGCGCGAGGCGTTGGGCGACGCGCTCTGGCACGGCACGGTCGTGGGTGAGGATGTGTTGTCTCGCACCGTGTCCAAGCTTCGTAAGGCGCTGGGCGATAGCGCAACCGCTCCGGCCTATATCGAAACCGTGCCAAAACGTGGCTACCGGCTGATCGCGCCCGTGAAGCGGTTTGCGATCTCAGGGAGCGCGTCCGACGCATCGGAGCGGATCGACGTCCCGTCCACCCGCGTCCGCTGGCGCGCTTCCGCCAGTCTCACATTTCTGATCTGCATGGCTGCCTGGGCGGTCTGGGCCGTTATTCCGCGGCCTGGAGACGATCCGGAGACTGCGACCCGCACCGATTCTGCCGAGGCGCTTGGAGAATCCGGCCGCCTCACGCAGCGGGCGGACGCGCTCTACATGGCCTTCACCCGCGCCGACAATGAGGCCGCCATTGCGCTCTACAACCGCGCTATCACGGCCGATCCGGACAATGCGCCCGCGCGAGCGGGACTGGCCAACGCGCTGGTGCAGCGCGTCGTGCGCTGGAGCACCCCGCCCGGCGCGCCTCCGGCGGCGGCCTCCCTGACCCAGGCCCTGCGCCAGGGTTCCATGGAAGGCCCCGACCAGCGCGCCACGCTGGAGCGCGCCACGCGGTTGGCGGAGCAAGCGGTGCGCCTCGCCCCGCGCGATGCCGATGCCCTCAAGGCGCTCGGCTTCGCCTATGCCGCCTCGGGCCGCGCGGACGCTGCGATCGCCGTCTATGAGGACGCGGTGGCGCTGGACCCGGATGCGTGGATTTCATGGGTCAATCTGGGCGAGATGGAGAATATGCGTTCACCCGGCAGTGGGCTGGACAGCTTCATCCAGGCCTATGAGGCGATGGAGCGGCATTATGCGACCGACCCGCAATTTATCGGCCCCTTGCAGCCTTCCGTGGGACTTCTGGTGGGCGATATGTTGTATCTGGACGGACAAGGCGTGGAGGCGGAACGATGGTACCGACGCGTGCTGGACCAATCGCCTTTCGAGCCCGATGCTACCGCTCGCCTTGCGCGCGCGCTGCTGGACTCGGGCGATCCGGGCGGGGCGCGCCAGCTCTGCGAGACTTTGCAGACCCGCATCGGCTCGACTCCGGGCTGCGGGGCTCTCGTGGACTCGATGAACGAAAAAGAGGCTCCACAAGGCCGATGATGGCGGCGCGCTAGGCCGCCACGGGCTTCGCCTTGTAGGTGAACTGCCCGGCATCGTTGAGGCGCCGTGTGACCAATCCGCGCCCCTTTAGGCAGTTCAGGTGCGCCACGCTCTCGCCGACGGCCATGATGCGGTTGGAATCGTTGATTTCGCGCCGGAACAGGGCCGAGTAGACCTCGGTCGCCTTCTTGGGCTCCCGGCAGGCGGCGTAGAGGCGGTCCAGCGCCTTTTCATGGTGCTCGATCAGCTTGTTGAGGCGCTTGTGCGCGCCCCGGAACGGAATGCCGTGGGCGGGGCCGATCAGCGTGTCTTCGGGCAATTCCCGGATGAGCTTGTGGCAGGAGGAAATCCAGTCTTCCAGCGGATTGCCTTCCGGCTCCGTCGGCCAGACCGACACATTGGAACTGATATTGGGCAGGAGCTGGTCGCCCGTCAGGCATAGGCCCAGCTCCTCGCTATAGAGGCAGGCATGTTCGGGACTGTGGCCAGAACCGATAATGACGCGCCAGGTCCGTCCACCGATCTTGCCCGTCTCCCCTTCGTGCAGCCGGTCATAGGCGTGGGGGAGTTCCGA
>JBCCCX010000154.1:0-8087 GCA_039033275.1 Pseudomonadota bacterium
GGTGGTGTCGGTGGGCTGTTCGATTTCACACGAAATTGACTGATCCGAAGCGCTGCTCTTGCGCCTTGCTTGGTGGTTTTCTGCGCCAACACCCGGGTTTTCTCGTCGTAGGTCGAAAAAGCCAAGGTTGTTGACCAAGGTAAGTCCGACGAATTTCTCCAGCTTGTCTGTCCTCCGTCCCCGGCATTTATTGCCGGGGTCTGGTCTCGTTGAGAATCACAAGACGGAGGCTTTGGGGGTCAGTCTCCTCTTGTGAAGGTGATCGACAGCAGGCCCCGGCAATAAATGCCGGGGGCGAAAATAAGGGTTCGGCGAATGCTCTGCCGTCTCCCTCGACGCCTTAAGCCGCATCCATCCCAATATCGAAGTTCGGCGCGCTGTGGGTCAGGGCACCGATGCTGATGACGTCCACGCCGGTCTCCGCAATGGCGCGCACCGTGTCCAGCGTCACACCGCCCGACGCCTCCACGGTCAGCCGATCCATATCGAAGGAACGCAGGATGAGTTGGGCCTGGCGCAGCATGTCCGGACCCATATTGTCCAGCAGCACGACGTCCGGCCGGTAGGTCAGTACCGTCTTGAGCTGTTCGATCGTGTCCACTTCGACGCTGACGATTGTCATATGGTCGCGCTGCTCCATCACCCGGGTCAGGGCTTCGTGGACGCCGCCCGCGAGCGCGATGTGGTTGTCCTTAATCATGATGGCTGAGGCCAGGCTTTCGCGGTGAGCGTATCCGCCGCCCGCCTGCACGGCGCGCTTCTCCAACGCGCGCAAGCCCGGCGTGGTCTTGCGCGTTGCGGCGATGCGCGTGCCCGTGCCGTCCACGGCGGCCACATACCGTGCCGTCAAAGTCGCCACGCCGCTCATCCGGCCGAGAAAGTTCAGCGCGACCCGCTCCGCGCTCAGCAGCGAACGGCTCGGTCCTGACACGCGCGCCACCACGTCACCGCTTACGACTTGGCCGCCGTCGGCAACTTCAATGGTGAAGTCCACGGCCGGGTCCACCAAAGCGTAGGTCAGCGCGGCTGCCTGCATTCCCGCGATCACACCGTCTTGGCGCGCACGCATGAGCAGCGATCCCGTCGCGGCTTCGGGCACGAGCAGGTTGGCGGACAGATCGCCCGACACGCCGAAGTCTTCCTCCAGCGCGCGGCAGACGATGGGTTCGATGACGGTGCGGGGCAGGGGGGGAAGGGAAGGCAGCATAGGGACGCGCCTAGCGGCTCTGAAAGGGCGCGTCGAGGCCGAGCCCTTTCAGCATGCTTCAACCCCTACTCAACCCCTACTCCAACCGCTCATAAGTCAGATAGCTCGACTGGCTGCCTTCCGCCTCGTCGGGAAAATCCTCCCGGAAATGCCCGCCGCGGCTTTCTTCGCGCGCCAGGGCGCTGGCGGCGATCATGCGGCTGGCGATCAACGGGTTGGCCCGGCCGACCCGGTCAATGAGCCTGTCGAGAATGTCGATCAGCCGATTCAGCCCGTCCGCGCTTCGCCGCACGCCGCACAGTTCCGTCATGCTGGCCCGCAACGACTGGCTGACCTCCGGTCCCATCGACAGCCAGGGCTGGAGGCGCACGCCTTCTGCACGCCGTCGCGGCAGGTCGGACCCATTGATGTGGTCCGCCGCGCGTCCGCCGAACACCACGGCTTCCAGCAGCGAGTTGGACGCTAGCCGGTTCGCCCCGTGCAGGCCCGTCGCGGCGCATTCCCCGACCGCGTAGAGCCCGGACAGGGAGGACCGGCCGACATTGTCCGTCGCCACGCCGCCCATATGGTAGTGCACGGCGGGCGCGACGGGGATGAGCTGGGTCCGGGGGTCGATGCCGGCGCTCATGCAGCTCTCGAACACGGTCGGGAACTCGTCCGGGAAATGCGCGCCGACGCTGGCGCGGCAATCAAGGAAGGGCGGTCGGCCCGCCTGGATCTCCGCGAAGATAGCGCGCGCCACCTCGTCGCGCGGGGCCAGTTCCGCCTGCGGGCTGTAGTCCGGCATGAAGCGCGTGCCGTCCGCCCGCACCAGGACCGCGCCTTCGCCGCGCAGCGCCTCGGTCGCCAGCGGGGCCGGATCGCGGCCGATATCGATGGCGGTGGGGTGAAACTGAACGAACTCCATGTCGCGCATGACTGCACCCACGACCGCCGCCATGCCCAGCGCGTCGCCGCGCGCCGTGCGCGGGTTCGTGGTGACGGAGAACAGTCCACCGACCCCGCCCGTGGCGAGGACCGTCACATCGGCTTCCACCGCGCGCAGCGCCCCGTCGTCCCGCCGGGCGAGCGCCCCGGCGATCCCGCCGCCATCGTCCAGCAGGAGGCTTTCCGCGCGCCAGCCGATCAGGCCCTCTATGTGGTCCGCCTCCTGGGCGCGCCGGACCATGACGTTGATGATCTCGCGACCTGCCGTATCGCCCTTGACCCGCGCGACGCGGGGCAGGGAATGGGCGGCTTCGAGGGACAGGTAGAGCTCGCCCTCATCCGTTCGGTCGAACGGCACGCCCATCGCGTCCAGGTCTCGGACCCGGTCCGGGCCTTCCCGGGCGACGAGGCGGGCAATGCGCGGATCGACCAGCCCGTCTCCTGCGGCAATCGTGTCCAGCGCGTGGCTCTCCGCGCTGTCCTCGGCCGCCAGCGCGGCCGCGATCCCGCCTTGCGCCCAGGCCGAGGCCGCACCCTTGGACGAGCGTCGCGAGGTCAGCACATAGACAGGTCGCGGCGCGAGCTTGAGCGCCAGATAGAGCCCGGCCAACCCCGCCCCAACCACCAGCACCGCCCCAGCCGGCAGGCGCGTACGGTCGAAGGATCCAAGGCCAGATGTCAAACGAGTTCCCCGCGGCTGCGTCGAAAGAGCCGCCTAGACGATGGGAAGGCGGGAGGGAAGGGTGGGCGCCGATGAGGGTATTCAACAGTGCGTGCAAAGCTCGCAACTCACAACTCCGTCGTCCCCGGCATTTAGTGCCGGGGCCTGCGTAAAGGAATCTTCGCAAGAGGAGACGTGCAAGATTGTCGCCGCTTGTGGACCAAGACGAGGCCAGACCCCGGCAACAAGTGCCGGGGACGATCTTTGGTTTATTCTCTCGTTGTAGGTCGACAAAGCCAAGGTTGTTGACAGTAGTGGGTCCGACGGTCTCCCCCTAGCTTGTCCCTCGTCCATCTTCCCTCCCTGGCATATTGTCTGGACCTGCTCGAAGGCAACTCCACAAGACGAGACGTACAAGACAGTTGCCGCTTGTGGACCAAGACGACACCAGACCCCGGCAATAAATGCCGGGGACGATCGCTATCATTCTCTCGTCTTGCCCCGACAAAATGTTCCCCGCTGAGAGGGGTAGGTCGATGGTTTCCCCAAACCTGTCTGTCTTCCGTCCCCGGTATTTATTGCCGGGGTCTGCTGTCGGTAACGTTCACAAGTCGAGACCTTTTCAAGCCATACTCTCGTGAGGACAGAGGAGACCAGACCTCGGCAACGAATGCCGCGGACGGATTGATGATTTGCGTCGGCCTCTCTCCAAAATAAACAATCCTGCTACCCCGAGCACCTCTCCTGCTCTTGCCCGCAGTGCCAGACACCCTAAACAGCGGCCATGCGCCTCTACGACTACCTTCCATCCGGCAATAGCTACAAGGTGCGCTGGGTCGCGCAGCAGCTGGGCATTGGCTACGACCACGTTCCGGTCGATATCCATGCGGGCGATACGCGCACGGAGGAGTTCCTGGCGATGAATCCGGCCGGGCAGATCCCGTTCCTCGTGCTGGATGACGGCCGGCCGCTGGCCGAAAGCAACGCCATCATCCGCTACCTGGCCGATGGCTCGGACCTCGTGCCGCCGGACCCTTACGACCATGCGCGGATGCTCCAATGGCAGTTCTGGGAACAGTACCGGCACGAACCCGCCATCGCGGTGGCACGTTTCATCTGCAACTACGCGCCCGACTCGCGCGCCAACGAGCTGGCCGCGCTGATGCCCAAGGGTGAGGCGGCATTGGCGGTGATGGACGGGCATCTGGCCCAACATGACTGGTTCGTAGGCAAACGATGCAGCCTCGCCGACGTGTCGCTTTACGCCTACACCCATGTGGCAGGGGAAGGCGGCTTTGACTTGGACGACTATCCGGCCGTGCAGGAATGGTTGGCGCGGTTCGCAGCGCGGGATGGCCATATTCCGATCACGCAATTGCCGAACGGCGCGCGTACGTCGGACGTATGAGTTTCATGAAACGCTTCCGCCTGTCCGCTCTGCCCGCTTTCGCCATGGTGCTCGCGGGATGTTCCGCTGCCGGGGTGCTGAACGGGCTGACGCCCTCGTCCAGTTTCGACCGCGACCGCGATGTTGCCTATGGTCCGTCGGACCGGCAGACGCTCGACATCTACCGCGCCGCGACCCCGAAAGCGGGCGCACCGGTGCTCGTCTTCGTGCATGGCGGCGGATGGACCCGCGGCAGCAAGGACATGTACAAGTTCGTCGCCGAAGGTTTCACCAAGGACGGCTACGACGTGGTGGTGCCCAATTACAGGCTCTACCCGGAAGCCCGCTATCCGGAGATGGTGGACGATACGGGGCAAGCGGTCTTGGCCACGTCCCAGGCCTTCCCGGATCGTCCTCTCGTCCTGGTCGGCCATTCCGCCGGAGCCTACAACGTGCTGATGGCCGCCATGGCGCCGGACCTGTCCGGCGTGCCGGTCTGCGACACAATCGCGGGCGTCATCAGCCTGGCCGCGCCGACCGGGGCCTATCCCATGACCGATGCACCCTATACGGACATATTCCCGGACCGTTTCAAAGGGGAGGAGGCTCCCCTGGCCAGAGTCGGTCCGGATGTGGGCACCGGGACAGTGCGGCTGCCGCCTGTGATGCTGGTCAACGGACGCGACGACACGACGGTCGGGCCGCGTAACGCCGAAGCCCTTGCCGAAGCGATGGATGCGGCCGGAGCGCGTGTCGAACTCGCCCTCTACGAAGGGATGAACCATATCGACCCGGTTCGGGTCCTGTCTCGCCATTTCGACGGTGGAAGCCCGCTGAAGGCCGATATGGTGCGCTTCATCGACAGCCTCGCGGATGGAACAAATCATTGCGCGCCATGATGGCGCGCGCGTCAGCTCTTTTTCTCGCATCGATGCTGATCGCCTGCGGGGCCAGCCCTGCGGACGAGCCGGTCTGCCGGGCGCTCAGCTTCGAGGACATGCCGCACATCGTCTGCACCGTCGACCGCGATGCGGACATCCGCCTGCGGCTGCGAGACGCCGACGGCATGCCGCTCGGGCAGTTCGACCGGCTCGCCGCCGATCTCGGCGCGCCCGCCGTCATGCTGATGAATGGCGGCATGTACCATGCGGACCGCGCGCCGGTCGGGCTCTACGTCGAAGACGGTCAGGAGGTCGCGCCGCTGGTGACGCGAGCCGGACCCGGCAATTTCGGGCTTGTGCCCAACGGCGTGTTCTGGAGCGACGGCGAACGCGTCCATGTAACGGAAACGCTCGCCTTCGAAGCGCTGGAGGCGGAGCCGGACTTCGCCACCCAGTCCGGGCCGATGCTGGTGATCGACGGGGCGCTGCACCCGCGCTTCGACCCGGATAGCGAAAGCCGCAAGCGCCGCAATGGCGTCGGCATCTCCGGCGACCGCGTGGTCTTCGCCATCAGCGACGCGCCCGTGACCTTCCACCATTTCGCGCGCCTGTTCCGCGATTCGCTGGGTGCCGATAATGCGCTCTTTCTCGACGGGTCCATCAGCCGGATCGTTGCGCCAGAGCTGGGTCGGGAGGAGCGAGGCGGCGATCTGGGTCCGATGATTGCGGTCATGGCAGACCCTGCGGAGTGAACAGGGCAGGCCTTCCCTTGCGCGGCTCGCGGCGCTAGCCGCTCTGCGATGAGTATCGAGTCACCGCCCCCGCCGCGCCGGCTGGAGTCCGTACAGGGCTTGCGCGCGGTCGCAGCCATCATGGTCGTCGTCTTTCACGCCGCCGCCGTGTGGCGGGAGATGACGGGCGTCGGCGGCTATACGGGGCCTTGGGACCGGGGCTGGGCCGGAGTGGACCTGTTCTTCGTGATCAGCGGTTTCGTCATGGTCTGGGTGGCGGGAGAGCGACCTGCGGGCGCGGGCACGGCCGCGCGCTTTCTCGTCGACCGGGCGACGCGCATCTATCCGCTCTGGTGGATCTACTGCGCCGTCATGGCGGCTTACTTCCTTGCCGCCTACGGCCAGCCTGCCTCGCCGGTCCTGTCGGACGTGCCGTGGCGGGACTTTGTCCTGTCCATGGCGCTGTGGCCGCAGGAGACGATGCCCGTCCTGTCGGTCGGATGGACGCTGACCTTCGAGCTGGCCTTCTACGCCCTGTTCGCGGCTCTTCTGCTCCTGCCAAGTCGCGTCCGGCCCTACGCGTTGGCCGGCTGGGCGGTCGTGCTGATCGGTGCGGCCCTGACCTCGCCCGCGCCCACCTTTCCCGACAGCTGGTCCGGCACGCTGCTGCACCCACTCTGCCTGGAGTTCCTGTTCGGCGCGGCTGTTGCCTATGCCATGCGTAGATGGACGATGGGTGACACAGCGGGGAAGGGGCTGCTGGCGGTCGGTGCCATCCTCGTGGCGCTCGCCGTAGCACTGCCGCTGTCGAGCGGCGGGGTGGATCGCGTCTGGCTCTACGGCCTCCCGGCGGCGTTGGTCCTGGCCGGGGCGGTGGCGTGGGAGCGTGCCGGGACGATGCGCCTGCCAAAGCGGCTGCTGCGGATCGGGGATGCGTCCTACACGCTCTACCTGTCGCACCTGCTGGTCTTGCTTGTCTTCAAGCGCGTACTCGCCTCGGCCGGCTTCGACCAGGTCGCGGGCCCGGTCCTGTTCGCCGCCTTCGTCGTCGCGGGAACGGCCGTCTGCGTAGCGGCCTCGCTCTGGCTCCACGACCGGCTAGAGCGCCCACTGCTGCGCATCGCACGCGCCCCCCTTGCCAAACGCCCCGCCGCACCGCAGTAGGGGAGGCATCCGAGGGGCACCGAAGCGCTCCGGCGGAGCCGGAATTTTCTGTCCGGTGGACAGAAAATAGCGAAGGTGCCGTGAGCGAAAGCGAACGGACCGTCGCGAAGCGACGGCACTGCTGGCCAACTCCGGTCGAGACGCACCCTTTGAACTTGATGCCGGGCAACCGGCCGGAAGGACGGATGACGAGCGCGATGCCCGCGCTCCGGTTTCGTCCTGCCACATGCAGGAGCTACCCCATGAACAAGCCGCTCACCCAGGCCGATTTCCAGACGCCCACCGTGACCACCGGGCCGCTGCCCGCCTCCGAGAAGGTCTACACCGCGCCCGTGGCCGATCCGTCCTTGCGCGTCCCGCACCGGCTGATCCACCTGCACCCGACCGCCGAGGAGCCGCCTGTTCCGGTCTACGACACGTCCGGACCCTACAGCGATCCCACCGTCGAGATCGACGTAGAAGCGGGCCTGCCCCGGCCCCGCAAGGACTGGGTGTTGGAACGCGGTCATGTCGAGGAATATGACGGCCGCGAGATCAAGCCCGAGGACAATGGCGGTGCGACGGGCAAATATCTCGCCCGCGCCTTCCCCGTCCGCCACCGCCCCTTGCGCGGCACCGGCACCGGTCCGGTCACCCAGTACGAATTCGCCCGCGCCGGGATTATCACCAAAGAGATGATCTACGTCGCCGAGCGCGAGAATCTCGGCAGACAAGAACAGCTCGACGGCGCGCAGGACCGCGTGGATGCGGGCGAGAGTTTCGGCGCGGACATCCCCGCCTTCGTCACGCCAGAATTCGTCCGCGACGAGATCGCCCGCGGCCGCGCCATCATCCCCTGCAACATCAACCATGCGGAGCTGGAGCCGCAGATCATCGGCCGCAACTTCCTGGTCAAAATCAACGCCAATATCGGCAACTCGGCTGTCGCGTCCTCGGTGGAGGAAGAGGTCGAGAAGATGGTCTGGGCGACCCGCTGGGGCGCGGACAATGTCATGGACCTGTCCACGGGCCGCAACATCCACAACACGCGCGAATGGATCCTGCGCAACAGCCCTGTGCCGATCGGCACCGTCCCGATCTACCAGGCGCTGGAGAAGGTGAACGGCGTGGCCGAAGACCTGACCTGGGA
>JBCCCX010000155.1:0-8022 GCA_039033275.1 Pseudomonadota bacterium
CGCGCCGATGACGGCCGACAGATTGTCGTATGTGGTGCGGGTCAGGGGCGCGGCGCCGGACTTGGCGACCTTCAGCCCCGACCAGTCCACGTCGCGCACGTCGGGGTGGGCCAGCATCATGTCGTAGAGGGCCGGAACGCCCGCCAATATGGTCGGCGGATGGCTCTTCAGCACATCGATGAAATGATCCACGTCGCGCGGGTTCGGCAGTAGCCTGATTTCCGCCCCATAGATCATCGCCCCGCAGATCATGGAAAAGCCGGCGATGTGGAAGAAGGGGAAGGCGGACGCATAACGCTCGCCATACATCTCGTAGTCGGGGTCCAGCGCCTCGACCATGCGTGGATTGTGCATGACGTTGCGGTGGCTGATCTCCGCGCCCTTTGGCTTGCCGGTCGTGCCGCCCGTATACTGGATCATGAACGTGTCGTGCGGATCGACCGGGACTTGCGCGAAATCGTCCGACGCCTCCGCCATCAGCCTCTGCCAGGTGTGGCCGTCCACACCCGGCAGGTCGAGCGGGGCCACGTCCGGCGCGCCCAGCGTGTCGCCCGCGCCCGTGCTGATCACGTGCCGCAGACCGTCCGGCACGCGCGGCATGGCCGCCAGGGCGGGCGCGAAGTCGGATAGGCTGACCAGGACGGAAATTCCCGCATCGTCGATCTGGTGGACCAGTTCCGGCGGGGCGAGCAGCGGCGACACGCCAGAGCCCCGCGCGCCCAGCTTGGAAATGGCGGCGACGGCGATCACATATTGCGGCACGTTGGGCATGTGCAGCCCGACCGTATCGCCGCGCGCCACGCCCAGATCGGATAGGGCGTTCGCGAGGCGGTTGGTTGCCTTGTCCAACTCCCCATAGCTCATGGCGGCGTGCATAAAGCGCAGGGCGACCGCGTCCGGCCTATCGGTCGCGTGACGCTCCAGATGGCCGCCGAGCGGCGTGTCGTCATAGTCTGGCGGGGCCGCCCCCAATGCCTCATGGACCTTCAGCCAGGCGCGTTCCGCCATGATCGTCTCCCGCAATTCGGACCGGCCGTCTGACGCGGCCCTGTGCGCACATGACTGCCAGCAGAGCAGGGACGGGGGCAAGCGATATCGAACACGGAACCGCCCGCACGGCACGAGGCTGGGATCAGCCGTCGAGCAAGCAGTCCTCCGCGCTGCGCCCGTCCGGCCCCGGATGGCGCATCATGCGGGTCATGTCGTAATGGGCATACGGCGTATCGTAGGACAGCGCGCATTCCGCGTCGAAACCGGGCGGGCATGGGCGGCCTAGCCAGCGCCCGAGCCTGGCCGTGACGTTGCCGTCCATCAGCCGCCCTTCCGATCCGGTTGCGTAGACGGTCAGCGTTTGCAAGCCGGCCCCGCAACCCTGCCGTAGGGGCTTGCCCACCGGATCGACACCGATGACCAGTTGCGGCCGCGCGCGCGGTCCCGCGCGCCCCAGCGCCCACGCCACATCCGCCGCGCCCCAACTGTGCCCGATCAGATTGAGCGGCGCTCCGGTGTTCAGAAGGCTCAGCAAATGTCGCCGGCGGCATTGTGGTAGGTAGAGCACGTCGCGCTTTGGGTGTTCGGCTGCCAACAGGTCCGCATAGCGCCGCGCGCATCCGAACAGCCGGTCCCCCGCCCCGCCGACGATGATGTCTCGGACAGGGCCTACGGCCACTTCACCACGGGTGGCATGCTGCTCAGGATGGTCGCCACGTTGCCGCCGGTCTTAAGGCCGAAGGTGGTGCCGCGGTCCCAGAGGAGGTTGAATTCCACATAACGGCCACGCAGGATCAGCTGCTCCTCTCGCTCTTCGTCCGTCCAGGGCTCGTGCATCCGGCCGCGCGCGATGGCGGCGTAGGTCTTCAGGAAAGCCCGTCCGACATGCTGGGTGAAGGCGAAGTCGGCCTCCCAGTCTCCGCTATCGTAGCGGTCGTAGAAGATGCCGCCAATGCCTCTGGGTTCGTCGCGGTGGTGCAGGTGGAAATATTCGTCGCACCAGTCGCGGAACCGGTCATAATCCACGCCGTGCGCCTCGCAGGGTTCGCGCATCCCGGCGTGGAAGGCCTTCGCGTCCGGACTGTCCTGCGTACGCTGTTCCGCCAATGTCGGTGTCAGGTCCGCCCCGCCGCCGAACCAGCCGCGCGTGGTGACGATGTAACGCGTATTCATGTGCACGGCGGGCACGCGCGGATTGACCATGTGCGCGATCAGCGAAATGCCCGCCGCCCAAAAGCGCGGGTCCTCGTCTGCGCCGGGAATGTTGGCCGCCATGTCGGGCGTGAACTCGCCTTGGACCACGCTGATGTGGACGCCGCACTTCTCGAAGAAACGCCCGCGCAACATCCCTCCGGTCCCGCCGCCGCCATCTTCGACCTGGCGCTGCCAGTCGGTCAATTCGAACGTGCCGGGTTCGCCGGGATAGATATCCGGCGGGGCTTCGCGCTCGAGCTGCTCGAACTCCGCGCAGATCTGGTCGCGCAGCTGCCGGAACCAACTGCTCGCGCGCTTCTGACGCTCATCCATCGCGCGATTCCTTCATCTTCGCCAACATCTCGCCCATCATCTGGTGGACCTTGTTCATGGCCTGTAGCGGGCGGACCATGACCTTGAAGTCGGTGATGAGCCCGTCATCGCCCCATTCGATCATGTCCACGCCGTTGACCATGGTGCCGTCTATTTCGGTGCGGAACTCCAGCACGGCTGTGCGCTCGGTCACAAGCTCGCGCAGATATTCGAAGCTCTCATTGCCCAGCGTCTCGTTAGCGGCCCAGAGATAGGCGAAGGTGACCGCCTTGCCGCGTTGCGGCTTGTGGACGACGGGACTGTGGAAGACGACGTCCTCGTGCAGGAGCGCGTTCAGCGCGTCGGGAGAAGGCGCATCGGTGTAGGCGTGCCATTTGGCGATCGGGTGTGTCATGGCGTCCGTCATATCCGGGCTCATGCCAGGCCGTCCAGTTGGCGCAACGCCTCGAACAGGGCGATCGCCACGCTGTTGGACAGGTTGAGCGACCGGCCTCGTATGGGGATCGCGACCCGCGCTTCGCAGTCCTTATGTACCGCGTCGGGTGCGCCGGCGGACTCATTGCCGAACACCAGATGGTCGCCGGGCTGGAAGGCGAACCGGTCCAGCCGCTCCGCCCCGCGCGTCGTGAACAGAACGCGGCGTCCGGGCAAGGCATCGCGGTAGGCTTCCCAGGTGGCATGGCGGCCCACCTCGACCGCCGCCCCGTAATCCATCGCCGCCCTGCGCACATCCTTGGCCGACAGTGGAAAGCCGGTCGGCTCGATGACGGAGAGCGGCACGCCGAAACAGGCGCATGTGCGCAATATGTTGCCGAAATTGGCCGCGATGCCGGGCTGGTGGAGGGTGACGTGCATGGAAGGCTGAGTGGACTCTAGTCTCGATATATTCCGTCCCCGGCATTTATTGCCGGGGTCTGGCCTACACCTTCATCACAAGATGAACCGTTCGAGTCGACCTCGTCTTGTGGACCTCGATAATATCAGACCCCGGCAATAAATGCCGGGGACGAAAAACAAGCGAAGGCGTATTTCCTGGCGCCCCAGTCGTCCCCCTAACCCAGCCCCATGAACAACGCCCGCTGGGTCAGGCTCAGCCCGCGGGCGCGTCCGATTGTCAGCGTCTCCTTGCCGTCGCGCATGCGCGGGCGGACGTCGAAGCGGGCGGTCTGGAACGATCCGTAATCGCGGCTGTTGACCGTGTCGACGGCGTGCAGGGTGATCCGACCGCGCGCGCGACCCAGCGACACGTCCATGAACCCGTTATGCAGTGCATTGTAGTAGCGCGCGTCGTCGTTCTCGCGCGTCAGCAGCAGATTGTGCTGCGCCGTGGCGTCGCCCAGATAGGCGGTCAGCGTCTTGGAGGACACCGAGCTGGTCACGAACTCCGCGCCCATTTTCGTCCCGTCATCGCGGGTCAGGTCCAGCGCCCAGAATTCGTGTGCGTCGCCAGTGACCACCAGCATGTCGTTCACCCCGGCCGCGTCCAGCGCGCCGTAGAGCCGCTCGCGCGCGGCCGGGTAGCCGTCCCAGCTGTCGGGATAGAAGGGCAGGCCGTATTTGGACAGGGTCAGGAAATCGTGGATGCCCGGCCAGTCCTTCTCGATGGCCTCTGTCGCCTCCTGGGTCACGTAGGGCGTGAAGTCGGGCGTCATGACGCGCCCCATGATGACCTGGTTGGCCAGCATCCGCCAACGCACCCCGTCCGTCTTCGACCGGGCGAAGGTTTCGACCACATAGTCACGCTGTTCCCGGCCGAGCATCTCCCGCGTTTCGTCGTTCAGATACTGTGCGCGGAAGGCATCCACGTCCGCAGTGACTTCGTCCACATACTCCTCGATGATGAGCGGCGCGGCGCGGGCGGTCAGGCGCGTCTCGACGGTTGCGAGTGTCAGCAGATCGCCGAACTGGAAGCTGCGGTAGAGCGTTTCACGCGCGCGGCCCGGTTGCGGATCGCGCACGGGCATCCATTCGTAATAGGCGCGCAAGGCGGCCTCTTTGCGTTCGTCCCACGGGCCTTCGCCAGGGTCGTGGTTCTGCGCCCCGCCGCGCCAGCTATCGTTGGCGGTCTCGTGGTCGTCCCACAAGGCGATCATCGCCATGGCCCGCGTCGCCGCCTGCAGGTTCGGATCGCGGCGGTACTGGGCGTGGCGCGTGCGGTAGTCCTCCAGCGTGACGGTCTCGTGGGCGGGGTCATGCACCCGCCCGGCCGGTTTGTCCGGCGCGTCATACGCGGCCGCGCCATATTCGTAGAAATAGTCCCCCAGATGGATCAGCGCGTCGTAGCGGCCCCTCCCATTACCACCCTCGTCCGCATCGTGCCGACGTGCGATCAGGTCGTAGACGTTGAAATAGCCGTGTTCGTAATTCGCGCAGGACACGACGGCGAAGTTCAGTCGGTCCGGGCTACCGTCCGGCAGGGTGCGGGTGCGGCCGGTCTCCGACACTTCTTCGCCGACCCGGAAACGGTAGTGGTAGTCCGTGCCCGGAGCGAGTCCGGTTGCCTCGACCTTGACCGTGTAGTCGCGCACCGCCCGGGCTTCAGCCTGACCGCGCTGCGGATCGGAGAAGGCGGGGTCCGTGTCGATTTCCCAGATGACAGGGACGGACGCGTCGGCAGCGGGGGTGACGCGGGTCCAGAGAATGACGGAGCGGTGCGACGGGTCGCCCGAGGCGACGCCGTGCTCGAACGTGCCTCGCGCGGCCGCATCGCTCGACCGGCCGACCTCTATCACGGGCGCGCAGGCTGCGGCCCCGCCGAGGCCCATGAGGGCCAAGGCGGATCGGCGCGTGGCGCGCACGCCCGATTTGTGCGCGTCGCTCATGCCGGAGCCCTTCATGCTGGAGCTATTCATGTAAGAGACTGGCCGTCATCCACGGTCGTAACCGTGCCCGTGACCTGCCGCGAATGATCGGAACAGAGGAACAACACCACCCCGTCCAGCGCGTCCGCATCGGTCACGCGTCGCCGCGGCCACTTGGCTAGCATCTTCTGCCCGTAGGGCCTATCGAACATGCCGTCATTGATTTCCGTCTGGATGTAGCCCGGCGCGATCATATTCACATTGACCCCCATGCGCGCCCAGTCATGGGCCAAGTGACGGCCCATATGCGAAACGGCCGCCTTGCTGGAGGCGTAGAAAGCCATGTTGGCCGACACGATGTCCGCCGTGATGGAGCTGATGATGACAATGCGGCCGCGCTCCGTGTCTCGCGAGCCATGGGCCATCATCCGCTTCGCGCCTTCGCGCGCGGTCAGGAACACGCCTTTCATGTTGACGTCGTAGGTGGCGGTGAAATCCTCTGCCGGGTTGTCCGTCGCGCGCCCCCGGTCGCGCGCCATGCCGGCATTGGCGATGACGGTATCGACAGGCCCTAGCGCGGCTTCGACCGAGTCGTAGGCTGCGATGGTCTGGGCCTCGTCCGCCACGTCCAGTTCCACGGCGAAGGCGGTCCCGCCACGCGATTCGATCTCGGCCTTCAGCGCGTCCAGCCGGTCCGCCCGTCGCGCCGCGAGCGCCACTTTCGCTCCGTGCGCCGCCAGCACCTTGGCCATGCGTTCGCCCAGGCCGGACGATGCGCCCGTGACGAGGGCCACCCGGTCGGAGAGGTCGTAGACGAAGGGGGAGTGTGGATCGCGCATGCGCGCCTGATAGGGACAGGTCCTAGGTGGGATCAACCCGGTTCCTGCGCTCCGTCAGCAGGCTTGGCCGCTTGACGAGAACGGGCCAGAGGGCGCGGCTGCCCTGGGGCCAAGCGCGGCGGGTGCGGATCATGGCGGGCGCGCCGGTGATGCCGTGCCACAGGCCGCGCGCTGTGGGCTTGAACCGGCCCGAACGGGCGGCGCTCCAGACCAGCAGGGCGAGATTGGCGGCTCCGGTGACAGGCAGCAGTCCCAGCGCCAGCCCCGCCGGCATGGAGCCCGCCCAGGTCCAGACCCGGTTGCGCACCCCGTGATAGACGGCGAAGTCCGACGCCGTACCCGCAATGCCGGAGCCGACATGGTCCACCACCGCGTCGTGGACCTGCATGGCCCGCCCGCCGAGGCGGCGCATGCGCAGGGCGAGGTCCACATCCTCGTGGTAGCAGAAGAAGCGGTCGTCGAACCCCCCCACGGCCTCAAACGCCTCGCGTCGGTATGCGGCGGCGGCGGCGCACGGTCCGAAGACGGGAAAGTCCTCTGTGTAGGTCCTGAGAGGCTTCCCGTAGCCTGCCCGGTAGGCGACGCCGTAGACGGAATATTCGTCGCCCGTGCCGTCGAAGGTGGCTGGCGCGCCGTCGGGCCGGTCTGCCGTGATCTGCATCGACCCCAGCATGGTCGCGCCGGGATTGCGCTGCGCGGCGCGGGCCAGCGCCGTCAGCCAGCCGGGCCGGGCGAACGCATCCGGGTTCAGCGTGACGATCCAGTCGCCCCGCGCGCCCTCCGCGCCCAGGTTGTTGGCGGCGGCAAAGCCCAGATTGTCTCCCGCCTCGATCAGGCGGAAGCGCGGGTCCAGCGGAGGCAGGGACGCGAGCGATCCGTCCGTGCTGCCATTGTCCACGATCAACGCCTCGAAATCGCGGCAGTCCTGCGCGGCGAGGGCGTCCACGCAGCGACGTAGATAGGCGCCGCCATTATAGTTGACGATGATGACGGTGAAGACGGGGTTCATGGGTCCGGACTTTAAGCGCTGTTCCCGGGCTTGACCCGGGATCCAGGGCGGTGATGCCCGTGCTCACGACACTCTGGGTCCCGGGTCAAGCCCGGGAACCGGTTCGGAAATACGATCCTTGCGCCGTCTTTGCACCGAGAACCGCATATAAAGGAATTGTTATATGCTTCCGGTCCGTCTAAAGGACGCGCGACATTCCGGCATACACACCCTTTCGAACGCCCCGTCCCATGAGCGCACACGACTATGTCGTCAAAGACATCTCCCTGGCCGATTACGGCCGCAAGGAGCTCGACATCGCCGAGACCGAAATGCCGGGACTGATGGCCCTGCGCGAGGAGTTTGGCGACAGCAAACCCCTCAAGGGTGCGCGTATCGTCGGCTCCCTGCACATGACCATCCAGACCGCCGTTCTGATCGAAACGCTGACGGCGCTGGGCGCCGACGTGCGCTGGGCGAGCTGCAACATCTTCTCCACGCAGGACCACGCCGCGGCCGCGATCGCCAAGTCGGGCGTGCCGGTCTTCGCCATCAAGGGCCAGACCTTGAAAGAGCATTGGGATTATTTGGACAAGAGCTTCCTGTTCCCGGAAGGGGCGAACATCATCCTCGACGATGGCGGCGACGCGACGCTCTACGTCCTGCTCGGCGCGCGCGTCGAGAACGGCGAGCCGGAGCTGATCGAAGGCGAGCCGGGTTCCGAGGAAGAGGCCGCCATCTTCGCGCAGATCAAGCGCCGCATGGCCGAGTCTCCGGGTTGGTTTACCAAGACGCGCGACCAGATCGTGGGCGTCTCGGAAGAGACCACGACCGGCGTCCACCGCCTGTACGAGCTGCAACGCGAAGGCCGCCTGCC
>JBCCCX010000156.1:0-7819 GCA_039033275.1 Pseudomonadota bacterium
CATCATTTGCGTGGCTTTCGGCTCTGACGTTGGAGACCCGCCGGTTCGGCGGACTTCCTCCGTTCAGGCGGGACCGGGCTCGAACTCCGGCACGGTCTCTCCGTCCCTCGGCCGGTCGCCCGCCGCGATCGCCCGGCTCTCCTTCTTTATCGGCCGGGCCACTGGGCAGACCTCCTGCACGAAACCGTTCAACGTATTGGTCAGGCTTTCGGGCACGAGCGAGTAGTGAATGAACTGGCCGCGACGCTCGCGCTTCACCAGCCCGGCATTCTCCAGCACGGACAGGTGCTTGCTCAGGGACGGTTTGGATATGTCGAACCGCTCTGCGATTTCGCCCGCCGTCAACGACGCGGCGGACAGATAGGCCAGGATGCGGCGGCGGGGCGTCGAGGCAAGGGCGGAGAAGATCTTTTCCATCTTTGTCGATTTCTTTATTTAGACTATTGACTAATCAACTAATCGTATTCAACACACAGTTAGCTTTTTAGCTAAATACGCCAATCCGACCCGATATCAAGGAGCAAACCATGCTGGGTTCCACCTATCTCATCTACATCGCCGTTTCGTTGGCCCTGACCTTCTGGGTGGGATCTACGCTGAACCGCAACGGCAAGGTCTTCCTCAACCACAATTATGCCGATGCGCCAGACCTGGTCGATGCGATCAGCAACATGCTGCTGGTCGGCTTCTACCTGATCAATATCGGCTTCGTCGCCTATACGCTCCGCATTGCCGGGGACGGACCGGCGAGCTGGGCGCAGGTGATCGAGTTCCTGGCCGTGAAGGTCGGTTTCATCGCCATCGTGCTGGGCGCGATGCATTTCGCCCTGATGTTCGCGTTGCAACGTTACGCCAGCCTAATCCGCAACATCGTGCCGAACGCGCCCGCGGAGAAAGCTCCGATGGGTTGAGCGGACCGGCCGGGGCATGGACTACGCCGTCACGGAAACTAGCCCGCCCTCGCTCGGCGGGCCTTTACATATTCTCTCCTTTCAAAAGGTCCTGTAGACGCCCCGCGTGATGAGGGCTTTGTTCAGACGTTTCGAGGGCGCGCACGACCCGTTCCCGTCTTCGCGCGCAGGCCAGCCGCCGGGGACGCTGTGGGCGTTCGCCTGGCACTATATGCGCGAGGCGCGGCTGCCATTGGCCATGCTCGTCGGGACGGGAGCATTGCTGGCGGTCGGCGAGGTGGCCCTGTTCGGATTTCTCGGCGGCATCGTCGACTGGTTGGGCGAGGCGGACCGGCAGACTCTCTGGGCGGACCGGGGCGGCACGCTGCTCGCCATGGGGCTGCTGGTCGGGATCGGCCTTCCCTCGCTAATGCTGCTCGACAGCCTTCTCATGCACCAGACGCTGGTCGGCAATACGCCGATGAGCGCGCGTTGGCGGATGCACCGCTACCTGCTGGGCCAGAGCGTAGGCTTCTTCGCGGACGAAATGGCGGGGCGGGTCTCGACGAAGTTGATGCAGGGCGCGCTGGCGGTGCGCGAGATGGTGATGAAGACAGTGGATCTGTTCGTCTACGTCGCCGTCTATTTTCTCGCCATGATCGCGCTCATCGCGGCCTCGGACCTGAGACTGGCCGCGCCGGTCGTGGTCTGGCTCGCCGTCTACCTTGTCCTGATGCGGGTCTTCCTGCCGCGCCTCAGCAAGGCGGCAGAGGCGCAGGCCGACGCCCGGTCAGACATGACGGGCCGGATCGTGGACAGCTACACCAACATCCGCACCGTGAAGCTATTCTCGCATGCCGAGCGCGAGGAGGCGTTCGCCCGTGAGGGCATGGAAGATTTCCTGCAGACCGTCCACGTGCAGATGCGCCTCGTCACCGGATTGCACTCGCTGGTCTATCTCAACAATTGTTTGCTGATTCTCAGCGTGGCCGGGATCGGCCTGTGGCTCTGGACGCAAGCGGCCATCGGAGTCGGTGCGATCGCGGTCGCCATTGCGCTGGCCTTGCGGGTCAACGGGATGAGCCAGTGGATCATGTGGGAGGTCGCGAGCCTGTTCGAGAATATCGGCACAGCCTTTGATACCATGAAGATGATGGCGCAGCCACGTGCGTTGGAGGACGCGCCGGACGTGGGCGACCTTGTGGTCGGGCCGGGGCGGGTGACGTTCGACACGGTGCGCTTCGGCTACGGGGCGGCGGAGAGCGGTCCTGTCATCGACGGCCTGACGCTCGCCATCGAGCCGGGCGAGCGGGTCGGTCTCGTTGGCCGCTCCGGCGCCGGCAAGTCGACCCTGGTCAACCTGCTCCTGCGTTTCTTCGACGTCGACGCAGGGCGGATCGAAATCGACGGACAGGACATTTCCCAAGTCACGCAGACCTCTCTGCGCGCGCGGATCGGCATGGTCACGCAGGACACCTCGCTTCTCAACCGGTCCATCCGGGACAATATCGCCTATGGCCGGCCGGAGGCGACGCTGGAGGAAGTCCGGGCCGCCGCCCGCAAGGCCAATGCGCTGGAGTTCATCGACCTTCTCGAAGACGCCAAAGGCCGCAAAGGCATGGATGCGTTCGTCGGGGAGCGGGGCGTCAAGCTATCGGGCGGTCAGCGGCAAAGGATCGCGATCGCCCGCATTTTCCTGAAGGACGCGCCCATCCTCGTCCTGGACGAGGCGACCTCGGCGCTCGATAGCGAGGTCGAAGCCGCGATCCAGGACTCCCTGTTCGATCTCATGGAGGACAAGACGGTTCTCTCCATCGCCCACCGCCTCAGCACGCTCAGCCAGCTCGACCGAATCGTCGTGATGGATGGCGGCCGTATCGTGGAGGCCGGGTCGCACCCGGCATTGATCGCCAAAGGCGGTCTCTATGCCGACCTGTGGGCGCGCCAGAGCGGCGGATTCATCGGCAACGACGTCGCGGCGGAATGAGCCGCAATCAAGCCGCGCGTGTGGCCGTGCCTTCTACGGCGCGGCCTGTGAACCGTTCGAGAACCTCGAGCAGTTCGGCCTGTTTGACCGGCTTGGTCAGATAGTGGCTCATGCCCGCATCGAGGCATTCCTGACGGTCGTTCTTGAGCGCATGCCCCGTCAGGGCGACGATCGGCACGGCGGCGCGGCCATTGGCGGCTTCCCATTTCCGAACGACTTGGGTGGCTTCGTACCCGTCCATGACCGGCATGGACACATCCATCAGGATCAGCGGGAAACGATCGGGCTGCGCCACGAACATGTCGGACGCGATCTTGCCATTCTCCGCGAAGACCGGCTCGAAGGCCGTATCGACCAGCATCAGCCGGACCACGTCGCGGTTGAGCGGAAAGTCCTCGGCGACGAGGATTTCCTGCTTGCCCAACGGTTTGGCCGGGCGGTCCTGTTGCGGGGCGCTGGCTTCGGTCGTTGCGGGTTCGGGTGCTGCGGATCCGGGCGCGTCTTGCGCTTGGCTCTCCGGCCCAGCGGCTTGTATCGTAGCTGGCGTTGCAGATGGCATTCCGGTCGCCGAAGGCATGGGCTGAGCGGTATCGGCCGGGGCGGGTTCAGCCGTCGCTTCGACGGGACTGTTGGGCTGACCCGCTTCGGATAGGATCGAATCGAGCAGCGCATCCGCGTCCGAAGACGGTGCGGCAGGCTGTTCGGCCGCCAGCTGGATCGGGCTGTAGCTCTCATCCGCGTATGGGGCGGGGGCCGCCGTGGCGTCCGCAGGTGGGCGGGCCTCTTCGCCCCGCGTCAGACGGGACTGCTGGTCGCGTTTGGCGAACATACGGCCGATCGTTTCGAACAGGCGGCGTTCGCGCACCGGCTTGACGAGATAGGTCTCGATGCCGATCTCGGACAGCTCGTGGCTGGTGACGGACTGGTCGCAGGATGACAGCATGACGATGGGCGGGATGGCGACGCTGGACTGTTTCGACAGCATTGAGGCAAGCTCGCGTCCATTCACGCCGGGCATGAGGTAGTCGAGCAGCATGACGTCGTAACCGGGATGGGAGGGATCGGCGGCGGCGTCCTTGAGGGCTTCGGCGGCTTCCACCCCGTTGCTAACGGCGTGACTTTGCATGCCCCAGCCGGCGAGTTGATCCGACAGGATGGTGCGGTTGACGTCGATATCGTCCACGATCAGGGCAAGGCGACCCGTCAGGGCGGCGACATCGAAACGCTCGACCTGGGCGTTGCGGTCCACTTTCAGTGGAATATTGACCGAGAAGGTCGAGCCGACGCCTACCTCCGAGGACAGCTCGATCCGGCCGTCCATCATCTCGCAGATGCGCTTCGTGATGGCCAGGCCGAGACCCGTTCCGCCGTAGACCCGCGTTGTCGATCCGTCAGCCTGCGTGAATTTGTCGAAAACCGCATCGACCGCATCGGGCGGGATGCCGATGCCCGTGTCGGTGACTGCGATGGTGACCGAAGCGGGGGCCTCGCCGTCCTGCTTCGTCACGTCGACATCGATCTTGACGTAGCCTTCGGCCGTGAACTTGATGGCATTGCCGACCAGGTTGGTCAGCACCTGCCGGATCCGGCCGGCATCCCCGATGAAATGGGCCGGCAGCGTACTCGGATAGTTGATGATGAGTTCCAGACCCTTGTCCTGAGCGTTGGCGACCAGCAACACGTGACATCGTTGATGGACGATTTCAGGTCGAACGGCGTCGGGTCGAGTTCGAGCGCGCCCGCTTCGATCTTGGAAAAGTCCAGAATGTCGTTGATGATGCAGAGCAGGGCGCTCGCGGAATTGGTGATGACATCCACATATTCTCGCTGTCGATCGTCAATATCGGACAGGCCGAGCAGTTCCGCCATGCCGAGAATGCCGTTCATGGGCGTCCGGATCTCGTGGCTCATATTGGCCAGGAATTCGCTTTTGGCGCGGCTGGCCTGAATGGCGGCGTCGCGCGCGGCTTCGAGTTCTGCTTCGTGGCGGTGTTCGCGTTCCGTGTCGCGCACGAAAGCCCGTAAGCGGACCGGCTGCCCGTTTTCGTCGCGCTCCAGCTCCACGACACTATTGCCCCACCGGGCCGGGCCGTTGGCTGTGTAGGATTTCATCGAAACCTCGAAGCGGTCGCCCGTCTTCGCGATGTTCCGCAGGCGTTCTTGCAGCAAAGGGCGGTGTTCCGGGATGATCGCGGCCGCGAAACCCTTTGTCAGAACTTCCTTGCTCAACGCTTCGCCGAAGTAGGTCTCGAGCGAGCGGCTGATCGAATAGGATTTCGTCTTGAAGTCGTAGGTCCATATGCCGGACCAGCCGAGCGCGAGCGAGGATTCCAGCAATTGGTCCTTTTCGACCAGTTCGCTCACATCCGTTGCGACGGAAATCGCATATCCATTGTCCAGAATTTGGCGGCAGAAACGGTGCGTGGTGCCGTCGCCCAGCCTGATGAGGCGGGACGAGGCTTCCTGTCCTGCGGCCGCCCGGTCCCGCTGGGACTGTTCGGACAGATCATTGCGGGCCATGATGTCGTCATTCATCAACCCTTTTTCCATCATGAGCTCGTGCATACGGGATAGGGGATCGCCCAGTTGGATGTCGCCTTCTTCCAACTGCATTTGGCGGAAGGACGCGTTGGACAACAGGCGGTAGCGCATGTCCGGATCGAGGATGCCGACCCCGATGTCGAGGTTCTGCAACAACATGTCGAGGAACTCCGCCTCCATGCCCGGCTGAACCAGGGTCGGCCGTTTCGCATAGGCGGGATCGTTGAAGGCGCCTGTCGGTTTGTCGTTCATCCTATCCTCAGCGGCGTCATAGGTCGGTCGTCGCCGCAAACCTGAAGGATAGGGGTTAACAATATGGCAAAAAAAAAGCCGGACGCTTGCGAGGCAAGGTCCGGCTATAATCTTCGCAATCCAGTCGGGGAGAGTGACTTGCGGTACGAACACGGCAGCGGCTAATGGGGGAGGACGTCGCCGCGTGTCGATAACCATTTAGGGGGCGTTCGGCCGCTTCGGAACCGCTAGAGTCGCAACCGACCCATGCATTTGCGCATATATCAGGTTGCGATGTCAGCCAATCCGGCGGCGCTCAGTCTATTGTGGGCGTGGTTCGCGCAACGCGCTGCAGAAACTCCCGGAACACTTTGGCCTTGGCGGACCCTCTCAACTCCGACGGATAGACGAAGTACAGGTCGAAGCTCTCGCCGCGAACGTCCGGCAGTATCCGCACCAGGCGACGGCTCGATGCGATCATGTAGTCGGGAAGCCCCGCAAGGCCGATACCCGCTTCCGCCGCGCGCATGATGCCGTGCAGGTTGTTGATGCTCATCACCGGCTTGCGCGGCTCGGCCCCTTCGGGGCGACCCGCGCCCAGCACCCAGTTGGAGCTCTGCAATTTTGCAGGGAGGAGATCGCCGAACGCGACAATCTTGTGGTTGTCGAGATCCTCCGCCGACAAGGGCGCGCCGAATTCCGCCAGATAGCTCGGCGAAGCATAGAGCGACTGGGTGATGCGTCCCAGCTTGCGCTCGATCAGGTCGCCTTGCGTCGACGGCCAGGGCCGCAGCGCGCAGTCCACGTCGAAGGCCGTCAGATCGTGCTCGCTATCCTCCAGGATCAGTTGCACCTCGATCTCCGGATAGGCCTTCATGAATTCCGGCAGCACGGTCGTCAGCCAGTTGGAGCCGAGCGAAATGGGCGAGCTGACCCTCAGCACGCCCTGAGGAAGCTGGCGCACATTCTGGACGTTGGCGAGACTCTTGGCGATCTGGCCGTGCACCTCGTCCGCCGTCTTGAACAGCACGGTCCCTTCCTCCGTGAGCGTCAGGCCGCGCGCGTGGCGGTGGAAGAGAGGCACGTTCATGCCGTCCTCCAGCGCGGCAATCTGGCGCGACACGGCCGACTGGGAAATGCCCAGCACCTCGGCGGCCGCCGTGAGCGAACCCGACCGCGCCGCCGCGTGAAAGGTCTTGAGCTTATCCCAGTCGATCGAGTCCGGCATGGGTCGTCCATAACCGACCCGCGCGCGGGCGCGAAGCGCCGATTGCGGAGCGAAGCCCCTGATCGACTTGCGGCCCGGAACGACTTGCGGCCCGGAACGACTTGCGGCCCGGCCTGCGCTCCGCCACTCTGGCGCCATGGCCGAAAGTCGGAACAGCGCGAACACCGTTACGCTGGGCGGGGCCTCCGGCTATTGGGGCGAGAGCGACATGGCGTGGGCGCAGTTGATCGGCGCATCGCCCGACTATCTGGTCTTCGACTATCTCGCCGAAATCACCATGAGCCTGCTGGCCCGGATGCGGGCGCGCGACCCGCAGAGCGGCTGGGTCCCGGATTTCGCCGCGGGTCTCGCCCGCCACCTGCCAGACATCGCATCCAGGCGCATCAAGGTCATCGCCAATGCGGGTGGGGTGAACCCGGAGGCTTGCGCGGAGGCCGCGCGCCGGGCCGTCGCGGCGGCCGGACTGGAGCTGAAAGTCTCCGTCGTCACGGGCGACGAGCTGATGGACCGGCTGGACGTGCTGGAGGGCCGCAAGGAGCTGTTCTCTGGCGAGTCGTTTCCAGAAACGGACCGCATCCTCTCGGCCAACGCCTATCTCGGTGCTTTCCCGATCGCCCGCGCGCTGGACGCCGGGGCGGACATCGTCATTACCGGACGCTGCGTGGACAGCGCGGTCACGCTGGGCGCGCTGATCCATGAGTTCGGCTGGGGACCGGATGAGCTGGACCGTCTGGCGCAAGGTTCGCTCGTCGGCCATCTGATCGAGTGCGGCCCTCAGGTCACGGGCGGCAACTTCACCGACTGGCGTGAGGCGGGAGACATTGCCCGCATCGGCTATCCGCTGGCCGAGGTGGAGGCGGACGGCACGGCCGTCATCACAAAGCCGGACGGAACGCAAGGCATCGTCAATCGCGGCACGGTGGCCGAGCAGATGCTCTACGA
>JBCCCX010000157.1:0-7765 GCA_039033275.1 Pseudomonadota bacterium
CCCGCGCATGCGGGAATCCAGTGAGAAGAAAGGCCGAGAGGAAGGGCCTGCATCGCGCGACCCGGACGTCGCGGACACTCCACCGTCCCGAATGTCGGAACGGTCCCGCTTTTCCTGGATCCCCGCCTGCGCGGGGATGAGCGGTAGGGAGCAGGTTAGGCCGGGCCGAACCCGCTTGCTCTTCAGCCGTTCGGCGCGAAGAAGGCGATCTTGTTGCCGTCCAGGTCGCGGATATAGGCCATGTAGAACATGTCCCCCGCACGCGGCCCCGGCTCGCCGTCGCACGTGGCGCCCAGCGCCAAAGCCTTGGCGTGCATGCGCTCCACGGTTGCCTTGTCGCCGACGCTCAGCGTGATCATCGTGCCGTTGCCAGCGGTCGCGGGTTTTTCGTCATAGGGGGTGCAGATGCCGAACATGGGCTGGCCCGCATCGACCGTGTAGACCTTGAACCGCTCATTGCCGGGACCGCGCTTCGCCCCGATTTCGCCCAGCAGATCGTCATAGAAGGCGAGCGCTTTGTCGAGGTCGTTGGTGCCGACGGATGTGTAGGCGATCATGGGGCGTCTCCGGGTTTGCTTGCATGCCGGACCTAGGCTCGTCCGGCGTCCGACGCCACCGAAAGGGCCGAATGGAGGCTATTCGCGCGCGGGCTTGGCCTCCACCGCCGCGTCGGAGGCGGAGCGGGTCGCGTCGAACAGGCGGATCGCCTCATTGATGCGCCCGCGCAGCAGGGCCGTCTCCACGGAGTCCGGGGCGGCCTCCAGCGAGGCCTCGATATCCTGCTTGGCGGAATGGAGGCGCCCACGGCGCAGCCGCGCATCGGCGCGGTAGCGCAGCGCTTCGGCCTGGCCTGGGTGGTCTTTCAGCACGCGGTCCAGTTCGGCTTCCGCAGCCGGCACGTCGCCCAGTGCGACATGGGCGCGGGCGCGGGCGATGCGCAAGGGCGCGCTCGCGGCGTCGTGATCCAGCCCGGCCGTGGCCGAGGCGAGGGCGCGCCCCGGTTCTTCGGCGGCGAGCCAGAAGTTCGCGGCCTCGGAGCGGAAGTTGGCGCGCATCTCGTCCGAGCCGCCGTCGCGCCCACTCGCCAGCGCGTCCAGCCGGTGGGCGGCTTCGCCTTCATGGCCCAGCGCGAACAGCGCCATGGCCTCGCAATGGCGTGCGCGCCGCGCCCCGCCCTGGTCGCGCCAGATCATCGCCTCTTCCAGCGCCAGGTCCTGATCTTCGGCGATGCGTTCCAGACAGGCCTTGTGCCGGGCGTCGAGCGCCTCGGTCATGTCGGCGGCGCAGGCGGTGGAATCCCACATGGCGGACAAGGCCGCGCTTGCCAGCAGGGCCGCGGTCGCGGAAAGGACGGGTCGGGAAAGTCGTGCCATGATGGACGCGCTATAGGGCCGGGGAGAGCGACGCGACAATGCGCCTGCGCGTTACATTACAGTTACCCGCAAGGCCTGTGCGCGACGTCGGTACGGCGCTGGACGGCGCGACGGCGCTGCTGATCGGGCACGGCTATGTGGCGCGGGCGCTGGACCCGGCGCTGCGCCGGGCCGGCGTGGTCGTGCGGCACACGGTTCGCGATGCGGATACGGCCCTTGGGCCGGACGCCGTGCCCTTCGGGTCCGACGCGATGCGCGCCGCGTTCGAGGCGGCCGACCTGGTGCTGGTTTCCGTGCCGCCCGCGCGCGGCGGGTCGGACCCCGCCCTGCTCGCCTTGCACGGCGCGCGCAGTCGGGCGCGCTGGATCGGCTATCTGTCCGCGACCAGCGTCTATGGCGACCGGGCGGGGGGCTGGGCGTTCGAGGGCGAGGCCCCCACGCCGGGTCTGGCGCGGGGCGTGCGCCGGGCCGAGGCCGAACTGGCCTGGCTGGAGGCCCACCCACAGACACAGATCTTCCGCCTGGCCGGGATATACGGACCGGGGCGCGCGCCGTTCGAGCGCCTGCGCGCCGGCACGGCGCGCATCATAGACGCGCCGGGCCATGTGGTGAACCGCATCCATGTGGACGACATCGTCTCGGCGCTGCTCGCATCGGTCGCGCGGCCTTCGCCCCAGGACATCTACAATATTGCCGATGGCCATCCCGCGCCTCCCGGCGAAGTGCTGCGCCACGCCGCCGCGCTGATCGGCCTGGACCCGCCGCCCGTGGTCGCGCTGGATAGCCCGAACGTCTCGGTCATGGCGCGCAGCTTCTACGCGGAGACCAAGCGCATCGATACGGCGCGGATCCGCGAACGGCTCGGCTGGGTGCCGCGCCACCCGACCTATGGCTCGGGCCTGCGCGCCGTGCTGGAGGCGGAAAGGTCCGCCTCAGAGCCTAGTTAAGGCAGCGTCGAAACGGTCGTGACGGTGGAGCCTTCCGGCGCCGGGATGGTTTCGGTGCGGATGGTCGTCTCCACCTTATAGTCCTGGTCGCTCATGCAGCGTTCGAACTCCGGCTTGATGCGGCCGACCAGGCTGCCTTCGTCGAAGGTCCAGTAGCCGCCCGCGCGCGCCTCGCAGGCCCGCCAGTCGTCCAGCGAAGCCGATCCGCCCATGCTGACATGAGAGATATCGCCCAGCGTGACGTTGCCCACCGTGTAGCTGTCCTCGAAGGACACGCTGTGGCTCATATCCATATGGGTCGTTTCCGTCCGCGACATGACGGCGGGCCGCACGGTCGTGCCGGTCACCGTCTCGACCCGGGTGACGGCCGGCATGTCCAGGGACGCCTCCACGACTTGCGTTTCGGCCACGACCGTTTCCAGTTCCGCGTCGGCCATGACGGGCGCGTTCTCCGTGAAAGCCTCCACATCGACCCAGTCGGACGCATCGCCTTGAATGTCCGTGTTCGCCTCTGCGACGAGAGTCGTGGACGCTTCGGTTTCGTCCGCATCCGCTTCTGCGAACTGGACATCCTGCTCCGGCGCGCCGCGCAGAAGCTCGCCCACCGGCGTCATCAGAAAGGCGTAGGTCTTCTCCGTTCCGGACCAGATCCGGTCGGCCGCATTGCCCAGCACGGCGCAACCGGACAGGGTCGTCCCGGCCAGTGCGGCCGCCACGATGGTTCTCGCCGCGCGTGTTCTCGAATGTGTCTGCATGGTGGTTTCCCTTGCCTCTTTCCGGCCCGTTTCGCCGTCCCGGCCCTGGGCGATACAAGAATCGTGCCATGCGCACCGTGTGTGCAGGCCCGGCGCGTCTTGACAGGACCGCTCGCAGCTAGCACCGGGGCGGCCATGCCGAAGAATAGCGACAAGCCCGGAAAAAGCGCGCGCCGCGGGTCGGACCGCGACGACGCCGTGGTGGGCGAGGCCCGTCCCGCGCGAACCGGCGGCGAGACGGACGCGCTGCCCGCGCCCGACCTCGCCAAGCCCGGAGCCGACGCCCTGCCCATCGAGGACCCGGCAGAACTGCCCACCGCCTCGCCGCACGGCGCGCGACTGCACGCCCTGTTCGACGTGGCGCAAGCCTATGGCGAACGTTCCTTCGAGAATTATGCGCGCATCCGTAGCCTGGCGGAGACCTTGCGCGACGAGTTCTGCGCCTGGCTGTCCGAGGAGCCGGGCTGCGTCTATCTCGTCCCGCCGGAAGGGCGCTTCTCGGCCAAGAACTACCAGTCGGCGGCTTTTTCCGTCGCGGGCAAGGGTTATCTGCCGCTCAAGCCGATCAGTTTCGGCCTTGCCGTGCGCGTGTCCGAGGATAAGGATTTCATGCGCCTGAAGGTGACCTGCCGGAAGGAGGGCGACCTGATGTTCGTGCGCCTGGAACGCGGCGCGGAGATCAAGGTCCCGCAACCCGTGGACGAGGACGCGCTGCAGCCCCTGTTCGAGGCGATCTACACCCACCTGGTCGAATTCTTCCAGGACCGGATCGACGATTACGACAATGGCCGCTACGGCACGCAGGAAATCGGCTTCGACATACAGCGCATGACGGGCTGACACCCCGAAAATCCGGCCGCGCCCGCTTGCCGATCCGGTTGCTGGCCCTCTGGCCGGCCCCCTTGCCGACAAAATTGGCCGGATTTCCGCGCTTCCCCTGTTCCGCTTCCGGCGCTAACCCTGTCCGTTCGAAGCGGGCGCCACGTCCGCGTCGCCTCGGGGATCCAATGGCCGCATCCGTCGCCGCAGACGCCGCGCATTATGCGGCCTTCAGCCTGCCCGTGAAGCTGGCGCTGATCGGCGTGCTGGGGATCGGCGCGCAATGGCTGGCCTGGCGTCTGCAGCGCCCTGCCATCGTGCTGATGGCCGTGGCGGGGCTGGTGTTCGGCCCGCTCCTGGGTGCGGTGCTGTCCCTCGGCCTGCCGGAGCGGGCCGCCTACTGGCTGGGGTTGTTCCGGCTCGATCCGGTCAACGATTTCGGCGATCTCTACCGCCCGCTGATCGGCCTGTCGGTGGCGATCATCCTGTTCGAGGGCGGGCTGAACCTGCGCTTCCGGGACCTGGGCGACGCGCGCGGCGCGGTGTTGCGCATGGTGCTGCTGGGCGGGCCGATCGCCTGGGCTCTGGGCGCGGCCGCCGCCTACTATATCGTCGGGCTGCCCTTGCTGATTTCGGTCATGGTGGGCGGGCTGTTCGTCGTGACGGGACCCACCGTCATCATGCCGCTGCTGCGCCAGGCCCATTTGAAGCACCGTCCGGCCAGCGTGCTGAAATGGGAAGGGATCGTGAACGATCCGGTCGGCGCACTGTTCGCAGAGGTGGGCTACGAGATCATCGTCTTCCAGCTAACGGGCGAGTCGGCCGCCGCCATCTTCGGCCGCCTCGCCTTCGCCGCCCTATTCGGTATCGTGCTGGGCATCGCGTCCGGCTACCTGCTGGCCAAGGCTTTCCGGCGCGGGCTCATTCCGGAATATCTCAAGGCGCCGGTCGTGCTGGCCTGGGTGCTGGCGGTCTACGTCCTGTCCAACAAGCTGGCAGACGAAACCGGCCTTCTGACCGTGACCGCGTTGGGCATGACCATGGCCAATTTGAAATTCGCCGCCCAGGTGGAGATGCGGCGCTTCAAGGAGACCATTACCATCATCCTCGTCTCCGGCGTGTTCGTCATCCTGACCGCGACCCTGACGCCCGCCATATTGCAGGCCTTCCTGCTGGAATGGCGGGTCTGGGCCTTCGTCGGCGCGATGATGCTGCTCGTGCGGCCCGTTGCGGTGATGCTGTCGACCATCGGCTCCGGCCTCGACTGGCGGGAGAGCCTGCTGGTCGCGCTGATCGCACCCCGGGGCGTCGTGGCCGTTGCGGTGGCGGGCCTGTTCGCCGCAGAGCTGCAGGCGCTGGGCCTCGACCAGGGCGCGCTGTTCGTGCCGCTGGCTTTTGCGCTCGTCTTCGCCACCGTCCTGTTCGCGGGCTTCGCCATCGCGCCGCTGGCCCGCGCGCTCGGCCAGAGCGCGGGCGGGGGCGACGGCGCGCTGATCGTGGGCGCCAATCCGTGGGCGCTGGGCCTCGCCAAGGCGATGCGCGACATGGAAATCGGCGTGCTTGTGGCGGACACGAATTGGCGCCGCCTGCGCGCCGCGCGCCTGGACGGCCATGCCACTTTCGACGGCGAGGTCCTGTCGGAAAATGCCGACTATTCGCTCGACCACAGCCTGTTCAACCACATCATCGCCGCCACGCCCAATGACGCTTACAATGCGCTCGTCAGCGTGGAGTTCGGGCCTGAGCTGGGTCGCAACCGGGTCTTCCAGATCGGCACGCCCGACGCGGACGCAGAAGATGCCGCCATCGCCTACACGTCGCGCGGGCGCACGCTGGGCTCGCGCGGGCGGTCCTTCGATGCGCTGACGCGCGACTGGTGGAAGGGCTGGCGTTTCCGCGTGACCACCCTGTCGGACACCTACACGCTGGAAGACCTCTACCGCGACCGGGGCGACGATCTGGACCTGATCCTCGCCCGGCGCGCCGATGGCGGGCTGGAATTCATCCAGCCCGGCCAGGAAGATCGCGCGCGCGGCCACACCGTGCTCTCCTTCTGCCCCGCCACCGACCAGGACGTGGTGCGCGGCGAAGGCGCCAAGCGGACCGGCGGCAGCACGCTGGCAGGGCCGGCAGCCAGCCTGCCGGGGTAGGCGGCGGGCGGTCCAGCCTCAAGACACCTGCCTCGACTGATCCGAGGGGACCCTTCCGTTACGTGATTCGGGAGACGATGCTGATCTGCCTCTTTTCCTCCCCCTTCAGGGGGCGGAGGGGGCTGCTGCCGTCTAACGCCCACTTGGCCGAGCCTGCCCCCTCCGACCTCGCTTCGCTCGCCCACCTCCCCCTGAAGGGGGAGGAAAGAAGTCTTCGGTCGATCAATCCGCGCCTATCGACTTGAACGTCCCGGACTTAGCTCTCTGCTTTCGCTGGCCTTCTCGCTTTTCTCACACAAACTAATCCCCGCTTCCCCCAACCTATGCCATTTTCGCCTCTCCACCCCATGTCACGAGGCGGTTGCATGACCGTGGCGGCGGTGGAGGGACCGGGAGATCCGGAGCCAGGCGCATTGGCAGCAGTGCGACGTGGCCCCCGCGAGGGGGCGCGACAACGGGCTTCCGGGTGGCGGAACGGCGTGGACATGCACCCGCGCCGTTCGCCCGACGGTCCGCGTCAGTGAGCGAACCTCCGGCTGTGTCCCTTGGGGCTGTTGCCGGGCGGATGCGAGGGGCGAGCGCCTTGGATGGGACGTCGGCTGCGGCGCTCCCGGAGACCGTTCCCGTCCCGCCCGGCCCGATCCGGACGCCCACTGCGCGGACGAGTGCACCCAGACCCGACGCGCGGGCTTGTCCCCGTCGTAAACTGGTACCCTTTTGTTTTCGCCATCGGCGGGAACAAGCCCGCGCCTCGTGCATCACGGCACGAACCGGACGCGAAGGATGAACAGGCCGAGGCCCCGATGCCCGGCAGGACGTGGGCGCGTGGACAGGCGTCGGGGGACTCAAGACAAACACATCCCAAACAGAAAACAAAGAGCCCGTCCCCGGCATTTATTGCCGGGGTCTGTCGTGGTCACCGCCCACGAGAGGAGCCATTCCGGTCGCCATCGTCTTGTGTTGAAGGGTGAGACCAGACCCCGGCAATAAATGCCGGGGACGGGGAAGAGGACGAGAGAAAGCGTGCCGGGGACGGGGAGGGAGCTTTGGGGCGGGGAGGGAGTGCCAGGAACCGGGAAGACACAGAGAGCCGCGCGCCGCCGCGACTTGGTCTGGCCTCAGGGTTCGGCCCTCCACAAAACCCTGTCACCCAGCCTTGCGCTTGCGCGCGCCGCCTCCCACTTTGGCGGGCAACGATACGAAACCCGACCGAAAGCCCATCCGCCTCATGACGCAAACGCTCCCCGTCCTTCCCCTGCGCGACATCGTCGTCTTTCCGCACATGGTCGTGCCGCTTTTCGTGGGCCGGGAGAAATCAATCAAGGCGCTGGAGGAGGTGATGCGCGCGGACAAGCAGATCTTCCTGCTGACGCAGCGCGACAGCGCCACGGACGACCCCGGGGCCGAAGACCTATTCGAGCATGGCTGCGTCGCCAAGATCATGCAGCTGCTGAAGCTGCCCGACGGCACGGTGCGCGTGCTGGTCGAAGGACAGGAACGCGCCCGCACGACGGAACTAACGGAACGCGATGGCTATATGGAAGGCACGCTGGAGGCGTTGCCGACCGCATTCGACAAGGCCCAGTCTCGCGCGCTGGCAACCGAGGTCAGGGAGGCTTTCGCCGATTTCGGCAAGGTCAACAACCGCATCGCCGAAGAGGTCGTCGCCTCTGTCGTGGACACGCTCGCGGACGCCCAGCGCATGTGCGAGCGAACGCTCG
>JBCCCX010000158.1:0-7737 GCA_039033275.1 Pseudomonadota bacterium
ATCTTGGCCTGTGCCACGACCGCCATCTTCGCCCACATATAGGCCAGCGTCGCCAGTCCCATCATGTGCATGTAATCGACCGATCCGGCGCCCGCATTGTTCGGGTCCTTCATGCCGTTCTGCATCAGCCACATGGTGGCTTCGGTCAGCTTGGTCTTGGCACCATTGAGCCCGTCCATGAACTCGACCACGGACTCATTGTCCTTGTTGTCCTTGATGAACTGGTCGATCTCGGCGTTGAGCGTCATCAGCGCGCGGCCGCCATTGCGGGCGAGCTTGCGGCCCACAAGGTCGAGCGCTTGGACACCATTGGCGCCTTCGTAGATCAGGGCGATGCGGTTATCGCGCACGAACTGGCTCATGCCCCATTCTTCGACAAACCCGTGGCCGCCGAAGATCTGCTGGCAGTCGATCGTGGTCTTCATCGACATGTCGGTGAGGTAGCCTTTGATGACGGGCGTCAGCAGGCCGAGATAGTCGTCGCACTTCTCGATCAGCTTTTCATCCGTGTCGTGCCGCTCGATGTCCTCGTGCTTGGCCGCCCAATAGAGCAGAGCGCGACCGGCCTCGTTGAAGGCCTTGGTCTCCATCAGCATCCGGCGCACGTCCGGGTGGACGATGATCGGATCGGCCGGCTTGTCCTCGTTCTTGGGACCCGTCAGGGCGCGGCCCTGGATGCGGTCCTTGGCGTAGATCGCGGCGTTCTGGTAGGCGACTTCCGATTGGCCGAGGCCTTGGAGGCCGACGCCGATGCGGGCTTCGTTCATCATGACGAACATAACGCGCAGGCCCTTATTCTCCTCGCCGATCAGATAGCCTTCGGCCTCGTCATAATTCATGACGCAGGTCGAGTTGCCGTGAATGCCCATCTTCTCCTCGATGGAGCCGCAGGAGACCGCATTGCGCTCGCCCACGCCGCCATCTTCGGTCAGCGTGTATTTCGGCACGATGAAGAGCGAGATGCCCTTGGTCCCGGCCGGAGCCCCTTCGATGCGGGCCAGCACGAGGTGGACGATATTGTCGCTCATGTCGTGTTCGCCGGCGGAGATGAAGATCTTCTGGCCGGAAATCTTGTAGCTGCCATCGGCCTGCGGAACGGCTTTCGTTTTCAGCATGCCGAGGTCCGTGCCGCAATGCGGCTCGGTCAGGTTCATTGTGCCGGTCCATTCGCCGGACATCATCTTGGGCAGGTAGGTCTGCTTCTGCTCAGGGGAGCCGCCGACCTGGATCGCCTTTATCGCGCCGCCCGTCAGGCCCGGATACATGGCGAACGCCATGTTGGCCGAGGTCCACATTTCGCTGGCCGCGATCTGCAACATGCCGGGCATGCCCTGACCGCCATAGTCGGGGTCCATGGAGAGCGCCGTCCAGCCATTCTCCGTCATCTGTTTGTATGCGTCCTTGAAACCCGTCGGCGTGGTGACGCTGCCGTCTTCGTGGCGCGTGCAGCCCTCATGGTCGCCGACCACGTTGAGCGGGGCGAGCACGTCTTCGGAGAACTTGGCGGCCTCCGTCAGGATGGCGTCCGTCAGATCGCGGTCGATTTCGGCGAACGCGTCGTAGGATTTCAGATCCTCGTAACCGAGGACTTCGTGGAGGAGGAATTGCATGTCCCGGACGGGAGCCTTGTAAGTGGGCATCAGATCGATCCTTGTTGAGCGGTGAGATGTTTGGCGAGGGCCGCCTGGTAACGGTCGGCCAGGTTGGACACGTCCTGATTGGATACGTCCGAATTCTGTTCGAGATAGTCGTCAATGACCGCGACGATTTCGCCCATGTCGCGTTCCAGCAGTTCGACGTCGCGGCGGCGTTCCGACAGGCCGTCGATCACGGCCTGGAAATTGTCGCGGCGGCGGCGCAGCTCGGCCGGGTCGGAGACGCGGCCTTCCAAAACGTCAAAGACAGCGCGAATGTCGTCCAGCGAAAAGCCGAGACGCTTGCCGCGCAGAATGCGCTCGAACCGCGCCACATCGTCCGCATGGAAAGTGCGGGCCTGCCCGTTGCGGTCGGGCGAAAGCAGACCCTTGTCCTCGTAAAAGCGCACGGTGCGCGGCGTGACGCCGAATAGGTCGGCGAATTCGCGGATCGTGCGGCCGGCCGGAGCCGCGTCTTGCATCGATAGGCGTGTCGTCGTCATAAGATGCATATGGCAAAGGTTGACGTTAACGTCAAGGTAAAGACACATGCCTTTTGCGTTAACGTTTAACCGGGCCTTAACCATGTCCGGCCAAGGCCGTCTCTGGACCGGGGGCCGGTCCCGTCTTGGCCGCACTGATTCGCAGATGAGCTGCGCGCTGGCCGGGCGATTCGATAGACTGCTAGGGGACGTGCCGTATGGCCAGCCGGGTTGCAGACGACTCCGCCCAGCCAACCGACCCGTCCGCCACGGAGTCAGGGTCGAAGGCGGGCAAGCCCACGACCGGCGAGGCTGCCCAGGCCAAGCCTGCGAAGACGCGCCGACGCAAGCCCTCCCCGTCAAAAACTGCGACCAGCCAGTCCGTCCAGGCCGATCTGGACGCGCTGGAAGCCCGCCTGAAACAGGCGGACATGGTCACACAGCGCAGCATCGCTTCGCTGGAAACCGTCGTCACCGCGCTGGAAGCGACATTGAAGAAAAGCACGGCGACCCAGAAAGGCCGCCTGACGCGCCACGTCAACGAACTCACCGAGCGGCTGGACACGCAAGGCGTGCGCATGCGCGCCGCCGTGCGCAAGGAACTCCGCACTGCGCTCGCCGAAGGCGGGCTAGAGAATATCGACGCCGCCGTGGGACGGGCCGCATCGCGACTCGACGAGGCGGAAGTCGCCCAGGCCGACGCCATCGCGCGTATCAACAAGCATCTGGCCGACATCGCCCGTGCTGTGGATGCGCGCATGAAGGCCGAGAGCAAATCGCGCCGCGAGGAAATCGATGCGCTGACGGCCAAGCTGACAGCCGACATCGCCACGTCTCGCACGGCGCTGGAACAGCGCGTCGGAACGATCGAGCGGGACAGCTCCCAGGCGCTGGAGAAGGTCGGCGACACGATCGAGAAGATCCACGCACGGATGGAGCAGCGCCGCCAGGCCTCCAACGACGTCGTCGTGGAGAAAGTCAACGAACTCGCGCTCCAGACCCAGGCTGAACTGGATGCACACGAGGCACGGCTCGAAGCCCGCTTCAAGGCGCAGATCCAGGAGGTCGAAGCCCGGCACATCGCCGTGGGCACAGGCGCGGCCGAACGCGTCGCCGAAAAGGTCCGCAACGACATCGACCTGACGATCGACGCCTTGCAGACACGTATTACGGAGTTGGAAGAAAAAACGCAGAAGGTCTCCAAGGAGTCCGCCCGCAAAGGCACGGACACCTTGTCCGAAACGCGGACCGCGCCGAGCGTCGCTCTGGCACCGTTGCCACCCCTGCCGGATGCGCCGACGCAAACCCCGGCCCAAGCGCCCGCGAACCCGGAACCTGTCCCGCAAGCCGGTTTGGCAGCCCATGGCGGCCCGGTGCAGGTGCTGCGCGACCGGATCGGGATCCGCCGCGCCCCTGCCGCCGCTCCGCAAAGTTCGCCGTCGGACAATCCCTATGCCGACGCGCTAAGCCCCTCCAACGATAGCGCGACGACACCGGCCACAGCCTATGGCGGCAATCCGGTCGTGCCCTTCCCCGGCCAGCCGGGCAGTCCCCTGCCGCCCTTGCCGCCCTTCCAGATGCCAGCGGGCCTGACGGACGGATCGGGGCAGCCGTTGGACGACGACTTCCACCCCGCGCCCGTGCCCGACGCCGTCTATTCCAACCCCGCCTATGCGGAAGGGGCGGACGGCCGCGGCGCAGGCATGACGGCGGGATCGCCCATGGCCGTGCGCGTGGCCGACGACACGCCGGCGCGTCGTCTCGCCCTTCCCGGCGCCCTGTCCGGCGCTCTGCCCACATTGACGGGCCGCAACGTCCGGGTCGCCCTGCTCGCCACCGGTGTCGCGGTCATCGGGTTAATGGCGGGGCGGATGATCCTCGGCACGAGCGACATCACCGACCCCAACGTCACGGGGGGCGGCAATGGCCAACCCGTCGTGACGACCCAGCCGGTCCAGCCCCAGAATGGATACCAGAACGGGTATCAGGACAGCTTCCAGAACCCGGCCCAGCCCGTTGGACAACCGGCGACGCAGCCCGGCTTCCAGACACCCGCACCGCTCGGCGCACCTTCCGATCCCGGCGCAGGCTCCCTGCCGCTTACGGCGCTCGGAGGCGACGCCCCGAACCAGGGCACGACGCTGCCCAGCACTGTGAGCCAGCTGCCGCCTAGCGGGCCTGCCCCCCGAACCCAAACCCCAGCCCAGGCCCAGGCCAATGCGCCCATCGGTGCCGTGCCGGAACAGCAACCCGTCCGGATCGACGCGGCCGCCCTCGAGACGCTGGACGCCGCCGTGGCGGCCGGAAACCCCGTGGCCCAGTTCCAGAAAGGGCTCGCCGAACTCGAAGCGGGCGAGACGGATGCGGGCGCGTCCCTGATCCGCCAGGCCGCGAACGGCGGCCAGCCCGCCGCCCTCTACCGCCTCGCCAAACTCTACGAAACCGGCGAAGGCGTGCCGCGCGACGACGTCATGGCCCGTCAGCTGATCGAACGCGCCGCCCGGGGCGGCAACCGCATCGCCATGCACGATCTGGCCCTCTACTACACGGAAGGCCGCGGCGGGGTGGAGCTGGACATGGCGACCGCCAAGTCGTGGTTCGAGCAGGCCGCCAATCGCGGCGTCGTGGATTCGCAGTTCAACCTCGCCATCCTCTCAGAGAGCACGGAAAGCGGGGAAACGCCGGACTTGGCCAACGCCCTGTTCTGGTATTCGGTCGCCGCCCGTCAGGGCGACCAATTCGCCGTCTCCCGCCGCGACGCGCTTCGCGGTGCGGTGAGCGCCGAACAGTTGGACGCCATCGATGCGCGCGTGGAGCGGTTCGCGCCTCAAGCCATCGACAAGCCCGCCAATGGCATATTCGAGGGCCTGCCCTGGATGGGCGACCCGGCCCCGGCAGACCAGGCGCAGGTGCGCCAAGCCCAGACGCTGCTCGCCTCGCTGGGATATCCGGTCGGCACGCCGGACGGCGTGATGGGGTCGCGCACGCGCTCCGCCATCGTGCAGTTCGAACGCGCCAACGGCCTGTCGGAGACCGGACAGGTCAGCGGCGTGCTGCTCGACCGCCTGTCCCGCGCCGCAGGAGCGTAGGACTTTTCCCGCTCGGCAGCCGATACCGGCTGCGCTACGCGGCGCAAATGGACATCATCCGCGCCCAAACCCCGCAGGAGATCGCCAGCGTCAAGGCGCTGTTCCTCGACTATCTTCGCTATATCGAACGTTATCTCGGGCAATCCCTGTCCTTCCAGGGGACGCAGGCCGAGTTTGCCGATTTCCCCCAAACCTATGACGCGCTCTGGCTGGCCCGGCACGCGGGCCGTCCCGCCGGTGCGGTGGGTCTGAAACCCTTCAAGGGGGACGCGGCGGAGCTGAAACGCCTATGGGTCGCCCCGGCCGCACGCGGGCTGGGGCTCGGCGAAGCGCTCTGCCGGACTTGTATCGAAGGCGCGCGCAAAGCGGGATATGCTCGACTCTTGCTCGATACGGACCGCGGGCTGGACCACGCCAACGCCATCTACGAACGGCTCGGCTTCGCCGACATTCCGCGCTATTACGACAATCCGATGGACTCCCGTTTCATGGCACTGGATCTGTAAAGCGAAGTCCGCAGTTAAGCCGAACCGCCGGCCATAAAGCCCAGATCGGGCGTGTCGAAGCGGGACAAATTGGGCAGGACGCGGCCGATCTCGGTGCGGTCGAGGCCGATCCAACTTCCCAGCGTCGCCGCATATTGATCTACAGAGACGGACGGGATGAGCCGCGCGCGAGAGCGCGTGAACCGCTCGCTGTCCGGCTCCAGCTCCGGCAGGTCTCCATAGACGCGTCCACCGCGCACGGCGCCGCCCATCACGAACTGGTGGCTGCCCCAGCCATGATCCGTGCCGTCGCCATTATCCGTCAGCGTCCGGCCGAAGTCGCTCATGGTGAACAGGGTCACGTCGTTCCACACGCCCATGGCGATCATGGCATCGCGGAACGCGGCTGCGGAGCGCGCAATGTCGCCCAGCAGGCGGGCCATGCTGCCCGGCTGATTGTTGTGTGTGTCGAACCCGCCCGTATCGGCGTAGAAGATCTGCCGGCTATTGCCGATGACGCCGCGCAGGGAGATGGCGTTGGCGATCGCCTTGAGCTGGTTGCCCAGCCGCGTGTCCGGAAATTCCGTCGCCACGCCGCTGCCGTCGCCGAACGCATCGCGGTAGTCGCGCATATTCTGCACCCCGCGCGCCTGCCCGGCGACCACATCGCGCGCGAACGGATTGGCCGAACCGTGCGTGGCATTGCGGATGAAAGCATCCATCCTGTCGCGCGCATCCGCACCGTGGCTACCGGCCGTCAGGTGGGTGCGCACCGCCATGTCGATGCCCAGCCGCGACGGGTCGGAGGGTGCCTTGAATTGGCGCGCCCGGTCGGCGGCGAGGAAGATGTCGCCGGACCCGGCCGTGATGAGGGAGAAGTCCGGATTTCCGACGCCGCCATTGCCGATCATCTCGTCCATGAACCGCCCGCCCCAGCCGCGCGCCGTACCCTCGATGCCCATGGCCATCCAGGTCGACTGCTGATCGTTATGGGAAAAGAGCCGCTTGGGCAGCGCGTCCGCGCCGCTATTCATGCCGGTGCGCGACGTGGGCGTCAGTAACGGGCCGACAGAACCGACGACCGCCGCCTCGCCGGCGTCGAACATGTCGCGGATCGGCGCCAGCTCCGGCGCAAGACCGAATTGCCGGCCACCGAACCGGCCCATATCCGACCCGTCGAGGGCCAGCAGGTTCTCGCGCGCCCGGGAGCCGTCGCCATGCCCGTTCACAATGCCCGGACGCACGTCAAGAAACGCATCGTAGCTGGCCTGGTCGCGCGGCATGAGCGCGTCGAACATGTCAGCTCCGCCTTTAAGGAAAAGGCCGACCATGGCCTTGTAGCCGCCCGTATTGGCCGCAAAGGCGCGCTGTTGCCCGAGACCCGCGAGCGCGCCCGTCGCGCCGAGGAAGCCGGCTGCCGAAGCCTGAAGGAAAAGCCGTCTATTGTAGTGTGCCATCGTCCCGCTCCTAGTTCAACGCCGCGAAATCGGCCGACGCGACGGCCATCAGGACGGCGATCCTCACACGCGCACGCAGGTCCGTGTCGCGGTTCTTCTCCCGCACTTCCAGCGCGCTGACGGCATCAACTATGGCGTCGCGCGTGGTCGCGTTCATGCGCGCGCCTGTCAGCTTCAAGTCGAGAAGGTCCACCAGCGCGGCGGGGTCTTCCGCGATGGCCAACTCCTCCGAAAAGTCGGGGACGGGCGTGCCGATACGGTCCGTATCGCCCTGCACGATGAAGCGCGTCGCGAAGTTCAGATAGCCCAACGCGGACGCCTGGTTGACGATTTGCAACTCCGGCGCGGTCAGCCCGGCATCGCCCGTCTCCGTCGATGGCGCGATATATCCGGGCCGGTAGAAGTTGAAGACGGACGGGCTCTTGAGTGGCGACTGGCCGAGCGCGCCGGTCGTGCTCGACGTGTCGGCGAAGCTGTTGTAATTCTGCGTCAACACGGACAGCGTGCCCTCCTGGGCGTAGGTGCGGGCCAGCTGGGCATATTTGAGAACGGGTTCTCGCAGCAGCATCATGTCACGGGCACAACATTAA
>JBCCCX010000159.1:0-7737 GCA_039033275.1 Pseudomonadota bacterium
CGCAGAGCTCGTGCTAAAGGACCTCGTGATGGCGCCCGGCAACACTGGCGGCCGGTGGGCAATCGAGATCAGACAGGCCAGCTACGCTAAGCGTCTGCGCGTGTCCGAGCGGACTGTCATCCGCGTCCTCGCCGACCTCTGCGCCCAAGGCGCGTTGATGCGGGCTGAGATACCCGGCCGGCGTCGCTGCAAGGCTCGCGCCCGATACGTCTACTACGTCCCAGAGCAGGGCATCCAGCACACCCTCAATGCCATGGCTCGAGACGGAGTCTGGCTCGATAGCAGCGCCACGCACGGCACATTCGCGAAAGCGCCCGTGGACGCTAGCGAAAGCCCTCTTCTGACAGGTGACAAATCGGCCGAGCGTGCGAAGTGTCCCACAGGTGACATTGAACCGCTTCAAGTGCCGAATTTTGTCACCTGTATTCAGAAAGACTTCGTCTTTCATTGGAACCTAGCCGCAATCGCACCGCACCCCGCAAGCGTCGCAGCGCGAGGATTGAGGATCGAGGCAAGAGCGCGACCAAAGCGCCCGGCGCTGGCCTATGGCTCGGCGTGGCTATCGCCACACGACCCTCCCGGTTCAGGCCGAGCCCGCTCGCGTCCATGCGCCGTCGGAGATGCCGACCTGTGTATTGGGTTTGCAGGATGAAGAGGCGAACGGCTGCGTCCGATCCCCGCCGGCATCCAGGCGAAGCCGTCGTCCCAATTCTGAAAACTCAAGACCGCCTACGCTTGCGCGAAGGGAGGGGGGGCGGGTCGAAAGTCCACCGGATGCGTGGGCCTGGAACCGGGTGTGGCCTCAGCCAGAGGTTTTTGTTCCCCGATCACGATTTCAGCGCCCGACCGAAAGAAACCACAACGATCGCGCGCGATCTGCGCCTTCATTTTTCGACCAGGAGACAGAAATGAGCAACGACAACGCCGCGCCGGCTGAGGCGGAGAGCATCGAGGACTTCGCACTGCGCTATGCGGTCCAGTCGATGACGATATGGGGCCAGAAAGGCGCGCCCATCGAAGCGCTTGCGCACTCAATGGTCGGTCTCGGCACGGCCACCCTGCACGGCCGGCTTGGCGCTGAGGTCGCGCTAGAAGCCCTCGACGATTCCCGCGAGGCGATTCTGGAGCTTTCCACAGCGCGCGAGCGGCCGGTGAATTGAGGGTGCGGGCGATCCGAGCTATAAGCGTCGTGTCTCGCCAATGACCCGCCCTGAACGCCGAGCGCTTCTGGCCTGGTCGCGACGAGGAAGGGGGCACGCCGAGCGCTGTCCCACGGGGTGCACGCCGAGCGCTGCACCGTCACGTTACGCCGAGCGCTAGCGTCGAACTTACTTCCTCATCCTCCCTAAGGAGACGTGCGCCATGACGCACCTAGCGAACAGCACCGCCCTTGCGCGCGGCATCCTCTCGATTCAAGCCAATGCCGCCCCCCATCTGATGCGCGGCATCGTCGGGCCAGGCGTCCTCGCGAATGGGCGCGGGCCTGGCTCAGGCGAACCGGCGCCTGCTCAAATCCTCGCCGCGCTCAACGACGCTTTCGAGGATTTCAAAGAGCGGAATGGCGAGAAGGTTGACGACCTCACTAAGGCGCTCGATCAGGCCGTTACGGACATCGCCGCGCTCAAGCTCGGCGGGCCGGGGACTGGCGGCGACGACCGCGGCCCGAAGCTCGACCCTGAATACACCGCCAGCTTCGAGGACTATGCGCGTTCGGGCGCTGGCGTCGGCGATCTTCTCGCAAAGAACCGGGAGGGCACTCTAGGGCGCATCAACGCGTCCATGACGGTCTCCCCCGGCGAGGCAGGCGGCTTCCTTGCGCCGATCGAGTGGGATCGCCGCATCTCCAAGGTGCTGACCGATCGCAGCCCCATGCGCCAAGTCGCCAACGTTATCTCCACGTCGGTGCGCGGCTACTCGACGCTCTGGAACGACGGCGCTTGGGGCTCCGGCTGGGTCGGCGAAACCGCTGCCCGACCGCAGACGGCAACGCCTACCCTTTCGTCCCTGACCTTTGAGGCCGGCGAGCTTTACGCATTCCCAATGGTCTCACAGCAACTGGTCGACGATGCCGATTTCGACCTAGAGAGCTGGCTGGCAAGCGAGGTTTCGGAGACCTTCGACATTCAGGAAGGCGTTGCGTTCATCTCTGGCAACGGGACGAACAAGCCTCGCGGGATCCTCACCTACGCGGCAGGCGGCGTGAGCGAGAACCACCATCCGGGCGGAGCGCTCAGCACATTCGAGACGGCGGCGGCTGCAGCTATCGCGCCAGATGAGCTTGTTGATTTCGTCTACACGCTCCCGGCGCCCTATCGGCAGGGCGCGCGGTGGATGATGAACTCGACCACGGCGGCCGTGATCGCGAAGATGAAGGACGGCGACGGCAACTACCTATGGCGTGAGACCTACGTTTCCGGCCAGCCTGCCACGCTCCTCGGCTACCCCGTCACGATCGACGAGAACATGCCTTCGATCGCGGCGAACGCGCTGCCGATCCTTTTCGGCAATTTCGAGCGCGGCTACGTCATCAACGACCGGATCGGGGTCCGAGTTCTGCGCGACCCGTTCACGAACAAGCCCTTCGTTGGGTTCTACACCACGAAGCGCGTCGGCGGCGGCATCGATGACATTAAGGCGCTGCAAGCCCTCAAAATGGCGGCGGCCTAAGGGCAGCCATGAAGCACGCCGGCGACCCTGGTCGGCGTTGGGTGGCCTGACGCGCGGTCAGACGCCCGAGAGACGGCGGGGCGGGGCATCGTCCGCCCCGCCGTCGACCCTCCCGCCCGTGGAGATGTCATGTCAGTCCAGACCGAACACGAAGCGTCTACGGCCCCGCGGGTGAAGCGGCCTGCCGAGGAAGCTGAGAGCCTTCACACCCATGTCATCGCGGAGTTCGCCGGCGAGCGACGTCGTTTCGAGCTCGTCGCGCCGGTTATCGACGCGATCAACAAGGATGTCGCGCTCAACTTCGAGCTCGACGTCGGCCCACTGGACCATCTCGCCGCTCGTATCGCGTCGCGTAGCCTGGGCGCCACGACCGCCAAGAAGATCATCGCGCATGGCCTCGCACAGGGCAGTATCCAGCGGTATCTCCGACTGAAGACCATCGTCGAGGTCGAGACGGCCGGGCAGCCATTCACGGCCTACTACCCGCTCGCCGCCCGCATCATCGTCGCCGCCTACGCCGGGATTGAGGATCCGAGCGCTCCACTGAAGGAGCTTGAGAACGACGATGCCTCAGAGTGATCTTGAACGGCTTGTCGTCAGCCTCTCGGCCGACCAGCGCCAACTCGAAAAGGCCCTGGACCGCGCCGAGCGACGCATGAACCGCGCGGCCGGGAACGTCGAGAAGCGCGCGGCCCGCATGACCAAGAACGTCAATGCCAGCCTCGGCGCCGTGGGCGCGAAGCTCCTGAAGGGCGGCGCCGGCGCCCTGGGCGTGGCAGGCGTGGGGATCGGGGCGGGCTTCGGGTTCTCCAAGGTGATCAAGGAAGCGCGCGAGGCCACTCGCGTCTTCGACGAACTCGCCAAGACGGCCCGCACGCTCGGCGTATCGACCGACCTGTTTCAAAGCCTGGAGTTCGCTGCGGTCGAGCAGGGCGTGGCGATCGACAAGCTCAATGGCGGGCTGAAGACGTTCACCGTCCGCCTGGGCGAGGCGAAGGTCGAGCAAGGCCAGTTGTTCTCCGTCCTGCGCAAGTCCAACCCGGAGCTACTGCAACAGCTTCAAAACGCTCGCTCGGTCGACAACGCGATCGGTCTCATGGCCGACGCGATCCAGCAGGCTTCCAGCGCTGAGGAAAAGGCTCGCCTGACCCGCGCGGCGTTCTCCAAGGCGTCGGTCGATCTCGTGCGCGTCCTCGGCGACGGCTCGGCCGGGCTGAAGGACTTCACCGACCGCGCGCGCGAGATGGGCCTGATCATCGAGAACGACGTTCTCACCCGCGCGGAGGATATGGAGAACAAGCTCGGCATCGCGGCGAAGGTAATCGACACGAACCTGAAGACGGCCTTCATCGAGATCACGCCTTTCATCGTGTCAGCGGCAGAGGCCATCGCGTCAGTCGCGCGCAGCTTGAACGACTTTCTCGACAGCTACCGCTCCGTTACCGACGCGACCTCGCGAGGGGTGAACTCTCGGATCGACGCAGCGATGGCCGAGCGCGCGCGATTGGTTGAGAGCCTTCAGAACGAGCGAGAGAGCGCTGGAGCGCTGCGCCCGATCGGCGCCGAGTTGATCGAGGCCGACATCCGCAAGCAGGACCAGATTATTCGCGGGCTGCAGAACGAGCTCCGCAAGCGTGCGGAGAGCGGTTCGCTCGCCGAGTTCGGCCGCCTCCCCATCACGACCTCAGAAGATAGCGCGACCAGCCCAAGCGGCGGCGGCGGTCGCGGAGGGTCCTCCCGCAGTGCCGCGATAGATGCGGCGGAGCGCCAACGTGAGGCTGTGGCGGACCTCTTGAAGGAGATTCAGTTCGAGCGCGAGCAACTGGGACGCACGGCCGACCAACAGGAGATCATGAATGCCCTTCGCCGCGTGTCGGTGGACCTGACCAGCCAGGAAGGCCAGCAGATCGCGCAGGCCATCACGCTTCGACAGCAGGAAGAGGCGCAGATCGAGCGCAACACCGAGCTTCAGCGTGCCGCGCAGGACGCCGCGTCCTATCTCGGCCAGCAACTCGAGGGCGCACTCACGGCCGCGATCAACGGGACGCAGAGCTTGGAGGACGCCCTGAAGGCGATGATCGTCCAACTCGGCATTGCGGCTGCCAAGGGCGCGCTCCTCGGGGAGGGTCCACTCGGTGCTCTTCTCGGCGGCAAGGAAGGAGGCGGCCTGATCGGGCGCCTTTTCGCGGATGCGCCGAAGTTCCACTCAGGCGGCATCGTCGGTCGGCCGGGTGGGCTGCGGTCTGATGAGGTGCCGGCCATCCTTCAGCGCGGCGAGATGGTCATCCCGAAGGCCATGCTCTCGCCGAACCTCGACGTGCCGGCCCTGGCCATGTCGCAGCGGCGGGACACCAACGTCACCGTCCGCGTCGACGTGACCGGTGCGCGCGGCAACGCCGAGATCGAGACGATGGTGCGCTCCGGCGTGCAGCAAGGCATGGCACAGGTGCGCGCCGAGGTGCCGGGTATGGCCGTGGGCGCCGTTCAGACCGCCCGAAGCCGTGGTCTGCAGATATGAGCATGATGGCGGCAGCCCGACGCAACGGACACCGCCTCCAGCGCATGAAGACCCTGGCCCGCGACGGCGTGCGCAAGGCCCTGGCGACCTCGGCCGACGAGATGGTCGGCATGATGAAGCGCCTCGCGCCCGTCGATAGCGGCACCCTGCGAGACTCGATCGGCTGGACTTGGGGAGATGCCCCGGAAGGCTCGTTCGCGATCGCCAGCGCGACCTCCGGCGAGTTCACCATCACCATCTACGCAGGCTCCAAAGAGGCCTGGTATGCCTTCCTCGTCGAATACGGGACCGTGAAGACACCCGCTCAGCCCTTCTTCCTGGCGAGCTACAGGGCCAATCGGAAGAGGGCGTCCCGGCGCGTGGCAAGAGCAGTCGGTAAGGCCGCAAGGGAAGCGGTGCGGGGACCTGCTTAAGCAGTTCGACGGCTCGACCCGCAACAAGGGTGATACCGGCGCCGATACTACCTCCCAGAAGGAGGTTGCCGAGCAGGCCGGCATGTCGAAGCGTCAGAAAGACACGGCCCTTCGCGTGGCCAACGTCCCCGAGTCCGAGTTCACGGCCGCCGTCGAGATGAACGCCGAACAATCGCGGAGATCAAAAGGACCCCACCGTCCTTTTGAAGCCCACGCGAGGTGAGGTCGGACAGCGGACCGGTGGTCCGAAAGACGTCCTCGCCGAGAACGACATTCCTAGCGCCGCCGACGTCGGCCTCACCCGAAAGCAAGTCCACGAGGCTCGCCAAGTTCGCGACGCCGAGAACGTGACCCAAACGCCTCAACGCCGCTATTTGCCCTGAGGATCGCCCAGGAGAGCTTTGCGCACGATCCGGCGTAGACCCTCAGGCCGAGATAGAGACGGCTTCCCTGGCGCAGCCTCGCGCGCGCAATAGGCATCAAGGGCCTTTAGAAGGTCAGGCTTAACGCGGACCATGACCCCTGTCGAGTGGGTCCTTGGCCGCCCCGGACCGCGCTTGTTCTTGGTATCAGGTATTGCGTCGCTCATGAGAAGATGATACCTGAAATGCGAGCCGAGGGGAAGGTGGAAGCTCCCCGCCCGGCTCTGACCGCAACCGAACGACCGAGGTTCGATCATGGCTACGACCATCGATAGCAGAAGACCGCGCGCGCTCGCCAGCGTGCCGAGAAGAAGAGCGCTGACCCTCATCGCCGCCGGGGCGACAGGCACCGCCCTCGCCCTCATACCGAATGCGGCTGAGGCGGCCCATACAGCAAGAAGAGACGAAGCCGCGTCGGCTGACCCTGCGCCGGCGCGGCCCACCGGGCATCCCGATGCCGCTCTACTCGTTCTCTGCCACAAGGCCGCTTGCGAGCTTCGAGCGCATAGAAGAGCCGAGGCAGCCCTCCCCGACATCCTCTCACCCGACGACGCCGACGCATGGTCCGAGGCCATCGACGCCTTCAGCGAGCGGCTGATGGACATCGAAGATCAGATGATCGCCATTCCCGCCGTCACCCTCGCCGGCTTCGTCGCCAAGGCCAGGGTCGTCGCTATGGGGCAAGGAGGCACCCCGGACGCCGATCCGCGATCCCTAGAGGGCGACATAGTGCAGAACCTCTTCAGCCTCCCCGCAGCCCTATGACCCCGGCTCAGAGAAGACGCGCCGAGGCCGCCATCGAACTCCTCATCGAAATGCTCGACGCCGAGGACGGAGACGTAGATCTGGAAGACGGGGACGAGGACGGATCGCCCTACGACGACATGGAACTGGAGCCCGAAGACCTCTGGCTCCTAGGCGCCATCGTGACCGACACCCTGCACACGTAATTGGTGCCCCCTGGGTGCCCCCGAAACCAAAACGGGGTGGCAAGCCATTCGACCGCCACCCCGTAAACCACTGATAAAACTTGGGAATTTTGGTAGGCGCAACAGGGCTCGAACCTGTGACCCGCTGATTAAGAGTCAGCTGCTCTACCAACTGAGCTATGCGCCCGCCGAGATGCCGCCGAGTTTGGTGCCTCGGCCAGCGGTGGAGCGGATATAGAGGGGGCGGCGCGGCGTGTCTAGTGCGGCCGCGCCGACCCTTGTCTAGCTGGCCATTGCTTGGGGTGCATCGGTGGGCAGGACCTGGCGGCGACGGGTCTTCAGCTTGTTGACGGCCGCGACATAGGCCCGGGCAGAGGCGACGAGCGTGTCCGGGTCGGCGCCGCGCCCCGTGACGAGGCGGCCGTCCTCCTCCAGGCGTACGGTCACCTCAGCCTGCGCGTCCGTGCCTTCGGTCACCGCGTGGACCTGATAGAGCTGCAGCGTGCCCTCATGCGGCATGATGGCCTTGACCGCATTAAAGACGGCGTCGACGGGCCCGTTGCCGCTCACCTCCTTGGTGACGTGGCGACCTTCGACGTCCATGGTGATGATGGCCTTTTGCGGCCCGCCCGTGCCGGCGATGACGGTCAACGCCTCCAGCGTCACGCTCTCCTGCGCGATCGCCATCTGGTCGTCGATGAGCGCCTCGATGTCCTCGTCGTAGACGTGCTTCTTGCGGTCGGCGAGGTCCTTGAAGCGGCGGAACGCGTCTTGAAACTGATTGTCAC
>JBCCCX010000160.1:0-7729 GCA_039033275.1 Pseudomonadota bacterium
AAGGCGTTTGGCGCGCCACTGGAGATCGAGGACATCCTGATCCGGGCGCCCGAGGCGGGCGAGATCGAGGTGACGCTGGGCCCCGCCGACCCGCACGTGGAGGCGACGGGTCAGGGGCGGACACGCGAGGAGCGGACGAGCAAGATTGGCGTGTCCCCGCGGGGACAGCGTTTTGCCCGGCCGGTCATGCACTGTCCTCCAGCTTATCCCAGGCAGCGAGGACGTTGCCGCGAAACTCCGCATACGCGCGGTCGAATGTGGCGCGCGCGCGGCGCCAGGTCTCGCGGGTCATGTCACGGTAGTCGATTTCATAGACCGAAGACAGAAAGCGGCCGGACTGCTCCACCGCGCGCGTCATCTCGATCGGGTGCTCGGCGACGCGTTCCCCGAAGACTGAGCGAAAGGCCTCGAACATCGCGCGGTGCAGGTCGTTGCCGGGCTCGAACCGGGTCAGAAGGAACCGCACATCCAGAAACGCTTTCGGCAACTGCCCCGTCCCCGCGGGGACATGACCCGAAAACCCGTGATCCAGATCCTCCAGCGCCTCCGCCAACTGCCCGATGAAGGAGGTGGTGCTGTCATACTCCCAATAACCGGGGCCTGACGGAATATAGAGCATGTCGGCCGCAAACACCGCATTCATCGACTGGTATCCAATGGCCGGCGGACAGTCGAAGATGATCAGGTCATAGGCGTCGTCGGGCAGGGCGTCGAGATAGCGCCCAACGGCCGCAAAGAACGTCCATTCGGGGTTGAGATGTCGATACTGCGCCGACGCGAACTCCACGAAGGCCGCGTTGGCGCAGGAGGGCACCATGTCGATCGTCGACCAGGAAGTCGGACGGATAAAATCGGGCACCCGCAGCGCGTCCAGCCCCATACCCGTGATGCTGTCCGGCAAACGACGGCGGGGCAGGGTGGTGCCCGAGGCGGCTCCGGCCGCAACCCTGTTCAACCGCTCCGTCTCGTGAATAAGGTCCCGCGCCATGATCCCCCAGACGGTATGGTCCTCCGTCACATCCGTGAGGCCCATGGAGTGGCTGAGCGTCGCCTGCGGATCGAAGTCGATGCAGAGCACGCGGTACCCGTCCAGCGCCGCAGCATGCGCCAGATGCAGTGCCACGGTCGACTTGCCGGCGCCGCCCTTGAAGTTGGCGACAGCTGCGCGAAAGGCGCGCTTGCCCGGCGGGCGGGGCGGCATCAGCGGCTTACGGTTGATCTTCATGCGCCGCCGGAGCGTGTTGATCTCGTCGAGCGTATACCAGCGCTGGCGACCATCCTCCTCGACCTCACCCGCCGGAAGCGACGGATCCGCCGCGAGGCGCCCCCGGAACGTGGACTGGTTCACCTGGAGGATCAGTTCAGAGACCTCCCAGCTTGAGAAACGACGCAGGATCTTCTCACTTTCAGGCGAGAAGGTCTGGCGCCGGATCCAGCCCTGCATCTTGAGCGACTTGGCCTGCAGGGTCTGCAAATCCTCATGGCTGAACATTGGCCCTCCTTCAGCGCGCTAAATCCAGTTGAGTTTGTATTTACGCTGAGTTTGCGAAAATGCCAAACTCCCAGTATCGTCAATATGAAGTTGACTGTCCCCGCGGGGACAGCGGCTTCGGGCGATTCGCAGCCCGTTGGGCTGTCCCACCACATTTCGGTGACACATAAACCTCCAACACAGCCGATTGGGGGACATCCAACGACGTAGAGGGGGTTAAGCTGAGTGTCCTCCTATACCAAAGATACCTATCTTTCTTATTGAAGGAAGGGGCTCAGATCGCCTGCGCTTGACAGATCCAAAGAATTGGACGTTAATTCCCAACAACAAGCGATTAGCGTCTTGAGCGAGTCGCGGCCGGCAGCGGACCGGATCATTGAGGCACACCGGCTGGAGGCCGGACATGCAAGGAACAGGCTCTATGGTCGCACCGAGGCCTCTTGGCCGCAACGCCGCGTCATTGAAGTACGATCTTCTGGCGGCACTGTCTGCCCATGCTCTGGCGGCGACCCCAGCAAACCAGACGCTCGCCCTGCGCCTGATCGCTCTGATAACAGCCCGCTATAACTGGCAACGCGATGAGGTCGTGATCGGACACCTGCAACTCGCCACTCTCTGGTCTGTTACGGAGCGTACAGTCAAACGCGAAATGGCGAAGCTGAAGACCCTGGGGTGGCTGACGGTTCTGCGTCCCGGAGCGCGAGGGCGGGTGACCGCCTATCGGCTCCACCTCGATCGTATTCTCTCCGAAACGTCTTCAAGCTGGCATGCCGTCGGCCCGGACTTCGCGGAGCGTCTGACAGCCATGGGCACAATGGCGGAGGCTAAGGTCCTGCATGTCAACTTCACCACGCAACAGCCGGTTAATTCTGCGCACCCCGGCTGGACCCGCGTGCTGGCGGCCTTGGCCATGGCCGACCCCGCGCTTCACGAAAACTGGTTCCGGCACCTTACCTTGCTGGGTTGCGAGGCTCGGCGGTTGTCTCTGACCGCACCCACAACCTTCATGGCAAGCTATGTCGCCCGTCACCATGGCGACCGGCTGCTGCGCGAGGCAAGCGCCGTCTTTGGTCCCTTGGACGAAATCGCGATAGCAGGCGGCGATCGGACGACGCCTGTCTGAGGACGCGAAACAGGGGCGTTGTCACGCGCATCCCCTGAACCTCCGCAAACCAATCAAATCCAAGGTCACTGCGGGAAGAGGGTAGGGATTACAGCCCCGCTGCCCTGGTGAGGTTCACCCGGAACCGGTCCTGGCGACGTTGATACTTGCGTGTCATTTCGGCGGAGGCATGGCCGAGGTGTTTCTGGACGTGGCGCTCGTCGACTTCGGCGCTGCTGGCGGGGCCGGCGCGCAGGCTGTGGCCGGAGAAGAGGGCGAGGCGTTCGGCTTCGGGCAGGTCTCCGCGGATGCCGCTTTTCAGGACGGTGGCCTTGATCAGCCGGGTGTCGAGCGCTTTCGTGCCGTCCCGCGAGCTGCGCACAAAAACCGGACGAAAGTCGATCCGCGCGTGGCGGAGCCCCTGTTCCAGGGCACCGACGGGGCAGGTCTGCTCCAAGGACCCTCGTCCGATCTCGACCTCGCGCCAACAGGCGCTGGCGTCGATTGTCAGGACCGCGCCCTCTCGGATCTCGGCCAAGCCGCGGCTCTTCGGCGTGTCGTCGCAGCCGCAATCCAGCTCCACGATCTCAGCCCGCCGGCATCGCCTAGGAGCAGGACCGCCCGGTCGCGGAGGCCGCTTAGTTCATGGGGTAGGGTGGCCACCATGGCCAGAATTTCCTCAGGCCCGATCGCCGCCTTGTGCACCGGCGGCCGGGCGTACCGACGCTTGATCCCCGCCAGCACCGTGGTGATATGGCGATCCTTCCGATCCAGCTGCGCGCCCCGCTGCTCGGCGTTTCAGGCGAGCCCCGAAAGCGCCGCTCGATGGTGGCGACCGAGAGGGCAAGGGGGGGCTGAGGCCAGATCCGCGAGATAGAGCCCGATCAGCTCGGACGAGGGCGGCAAAGGCTCCGCCCCCCGCATCCAGCACCAGCGCGCGAACTGGGCCCAGTCGGCCCGGTAGGCCTTTAGCGTGTTCTCGGACGCCGCACTCCGCGCATACTCTCGCGCCGTCTCGACCAGCCGGTCGAGCGTGCCGGAGCCTGCGAGGTCGGCAGGTAGGGCAATGTCATCCTCGGACATGTCGGGCGTCCCTCATTGACTTAGCTAAGGTGGTCAACTATCATCTTGACATGCAATTCTCCGTCCATGTCGCCAAAACACAGCTCTCCAAATTGATCGATGCGGCTCTGCGCGGTGAGGAGGTCGTGATCGCGAAGGGTTCGCAACCTGTGGTGCGGCTGGTCCCGTTGCCGCAAAAGCGCAACCTCATCGGGGCGCTGGAAGGCCAGCTGACGGTTCCGGACGACCTCTTTGAGCCGATGTCCGACGAGGAGCTGAAGCTCTGGGAAGGTGGCTGACGTTTGGACGTCCTGCTCGACACCCATGCCTGGACCTGGATGCTGACCAACGATCCGAAACTGACTGGCGCGGCGCGAGACGCAACCGAGCGGGCCGCGGCCGTCCGCCTCAGCCCGATCAGTTTCTTAGAGGTCAGCCAGAAGGTGCGACTGGGGAAATGGCCGGAGATGGAGGCCTTTCTGGACCGGTTGTCGGACCTTGCGGCGGGGCAAGGGATCCTGACGGCGCCTCTCAGCCCGCAGGTGGCGCTTTTGGCCGGCCGGATGACCTGGCATCACCGCGATCCGTTTGATCGGATCATCGCGGCAACGGCGCTGCTGTCCGGCGATGTACTCCTTTCCGCGGATACGGTGTTCGACACGCTGGAGGACGGTGGTTTGCAGCGGGTTTGGTGATGCATTGTCATACTATCGATGCTAATGCAAATATGTCCGATAATGCAAACTTATTGGACATGATGGAAAGCTGCAAGACGGGGCGGTTCCTACACTATATAGTAGGCAAAAGCGCCGTCGTGCGATACTCTTGTGGCATGACCTATGCGCGCCATGAGCTCCGCGACGACACCGAGACGCTACCGCGAATGCCGTCTTGAGTCACCTCTGCGCGTCTGCAAGCCCCTGAAGATGTGGCGTTTTTATCGGGCGCCGCCTTGAGCCACCTGCATATGGTGTTGAGCCGGGTCGATATCCCCCAGACCTTGCTGCGGGCGCGGCTGGCGCTGCGCGCCGCGGAGGTCTGTGTGACGCACCAGGGACGTCCGGAGCGGGCCGGGGACTTCCGCGATGCCGTTTCGTTCCTGCAGCCTGGCGATAGCCCGGGACCCGCAGGCGAGACACATCTCTCCTGGTGTCGAGCGGTTGAGCGTCCGGTCTCGATAAAAGCGCTGCACCGGGCTTTGCCCGGGATCGACTCCGACCAGATCGCAACATGGCTGGACGCGGGGCAGGGGGCACCGGTCCCCCATGCTGTGGCCGTACTCCAAGCCGTGTTCGAAGACCGTCCGCTGGATCTCGGCACGGCCTTGATCCTGGCTGACGCTGCGTTGGCACAGGCGCTCGGGTGGCCGCATATCGTCCCGCTCCTGGCGCTCGGTCTCAAGGGCGGCGATTTGCGGAAGACGGCCGAGGCGCTGCGCCTGGCCTGCCATCGTGCGACCTTGGCGGCTGCGGCCGGGGCGGCGCGCGAGGCCACTGACCTTGCCCGCCGCGCAGAGCGCGTGAAAGAGGTCGCGCCGAAGCTCCGGGCGAGGGGATCCGATGAGGCCGTCGCGCTGTTCCTCAGCCAGGACGCGGTTGCGCCAACTGCGCTGACGTCGCTCCGGTCCGATCGCGCCGCGCGGCGGTTCTGCGACCGGCTGGTCGAGCTTGGCGCAGCGCGCGAGCAGACCGGGCGGGACACATTCCGGCTCTACGGGATCTGAGCGCATGAGCATGGCCAGCGAAAGTGGGAACCGGTTTCGCGGTTCGGACATGCGACCCAACAAGCAGTCGAAGGATCACGCAGATCAGGTGCTGGATCGCGAGCTGGACGAGCTGCCTGCCGAGCTCCGCTGGCGCGAATGGATGCGCCGGATCGAGGCCGTGCTCTTTGCCTTAGCGTCACCCGTACCGCGCGAAGACCTGGGTCGCATCGTGGGGCAGGGTGCTTCGGTCGAACTGTTGATTGACGACCTTGTGGCCGATCTCGAGGGGCGGTCGTTTGAGGTGGCCAAGGTTGCCGGTGGTTGGATGTTGCGGACGCGGCCGGCCTATGCAGCCGCGATCCAGACCGCCGCGGACGTGGGTGACAAGGATCTGGACCTGCGCGAACACGATGTCGCGGTGCTCGCCGCCATCGCCTACCACCAGCCGATCACCCGGGATGGGCTCAAGGACATCTTCGGAAAGGAAATCAGCCGCGATCTGATCGGGCGGCTGCATGCGCGCGGTCTGATCGGCACCGGGCCAAGGTCGCCGCGGCGCGGGGCGCCTTACACCTATGTGACAACAGAAAAGTTCCTCGTAGCGTTCGATCTTGCGTCGCTCCAGGACCTGCCCGACCGGGAGCAGTTGCAGGATGCGGGCCTAGGAGCCGCCTAGCTTTGCCACCTGGTGGACAATTCGTGACGAAGCTAACGGACAATTCGTGAAGTCCTTGGCGGCCACGATGTGCTATAGGTAGAACGGTTTATTCGTGGTTGGGTCGATGCTCGCTAAGGATGGCTTCTGCCATTGTTTCCGACCTTGGCTTTGCTCATCCTAGCGCCATCGACTGCCCACAGCCGGAGCTCAGCCTCTCAATCAGGCGTCAACATTTATGGACCTGCGGTTCACAGGCACCAGAAAGCATCGTTTTGTTGCGCCTTGTGAGGCATAGAATTGACGTCTATAGCTCAAAAATGGTCTATACGTGAGTTATGGAAAGGGGTTCTATAACTCATGGCATGGAACTGGCAGATGCCCGGTTGGCCGGATTTCCGGTACGATTACGCAGAGCTTGCGCCGTTCGAGCAGCGTTTCCTGCTGTCGTCAGGCGAAGTCCTGGGGGCCGTTCAGCATGTCAATTCGGCAGAACGTGATCAACTCCGCATCGACCTGCTAAGCGATGAGGCCATGAAAACCAGCGCCATTGAAGGCGAGATGCTTGACCGGCGCAGTGTGCAATCCTCGCTTCGCCGACACCTCGGATTGGAACCGGACAACTATCCGAACAAACCTCGAGAGCAAGGTGTGGCGGAGATGATGGTTGACGTGTACTCGACCTATGCGGAGCCCCTCACGCACGAAACCCTGTTTCGGTGGCACGAGATGCTCTTGTCTTTTGATAAACGGTTGGAGGCCATCGGGTCCTATCGGCAGCACAAAGATGCCATGCAGATTGTCTCGGGTCGTGTTGACCGCCCGGTCGTACATTTTGAGGCCCCGCCATCTGCACGGGTTTCGAATGAGATGGACCAGTACGTCGACTGGTTCAATCGGACTGGGACGGGTGAGGAAGAGCCCATGCCAGCGCTGACGCGCGCCGGCCTCAGCCATCTCTACTTCGAAAGTATCCATCCATTCGAAGACGGGAATGGCCGTCTAGGTCGGGCCCTGGCCGAGAAATCCCTGGCTCAGAACATTGGACAGCCGAGCCTGATCGCGCTGGCCTTCACCATCGAGCGAAAGCGGAAGGACTACTACGATCAGCTTGAACAGCACCAGAAGACGCTTGATGTCACGCCTTGGCTGGTCTGGTTTGCAGGGGCCGTTCTGGAGGCGCAGCAGGTCACCCTCGACCGCGTGGGCTTCCTCATTGCCAAAGCGCATTTCTACGACCGGTATCGCGACGCGTTGAATGAGAGGCAGGCTAAGGTGATCGAACGAATGTTCCGGGAAGGGCCGGACGGGTTCAAAGGCGGCCTGAGCGCGGAAAACTACATCTCAATCTCAGGGACATCGCGGGCAACTGCGACCAGGGATCTGCAAGAGCTTGTCGAGCTTGGTGCACTCACACGTACTGGCGAACGCCGATACACACGGTACCGGCTCGAGCTTGAGCAGCCAAATGGATAGCTCGCGATTGGCTGGGAGGGCGGGAAACAGACTTTGGCTGCGACCGCGAAGTGGGCTGGTCCACGCTGTCGAAGCGGACGCCAAAATCTGCACAAACTAGGGTCTGGACTCAATTCAGCCAGCATCTGATAGCGAAGATGTGGAGCATGGACAGGAAGTTGCGCTGCAGCTTTTCGTAGCGTGTGGCGAGCCTCCGCATATCCTTCATTCGGCAAAAGAAACGTTCGACAAGATTGC
>JBCCCX010000161.1:0-7728 GCA_039033275.1 Pseudomonadota bacterium
ACGTGGAACCTACCCAATGGCAATCTCTACCGGGTGGTGCGCATGCGCGATGCGGAAGGCGGTATCAATATCCTGTTCTCGGACATCACCGACAAGATGACGCTGAAAAGCAAGCTCGGCACCCTCATCAACGTGCAGCGCGCGACGCTGGACAAGCTGACGGAAGGCATCGCCGTGTTCGGCACGGATGGGCGGCTGCGGCTGTACAATTCCTCGTTCGCGCGCATGTGGAGCCTTTCCGAAGACGAGTTGAAGGACAATCCCCGCTTCTCCGAGATCATCGAGATGTGTCTGCCGCTCTTCCACGATGCCGATTTCTGGTCGGACCTGAAGGCGCGCGCGACCGACCCGAACCCGGATGTGCGCCGCCAAGTGTCTGGCGAGATCACCTGCTCCGACGACCGGGTCCTGCACTGGCTGTCGCGGCCGCTGCCGGACGGGGCGACGTTGATCGCCTGGAACGACGTGACCGCCGCACGCCGCACGGAACGCGCCCTGACGGAACGGGCCGAGGCTCTGGAAGAGGCTGACCGCATGAAGAGCGAATTCGTCGGCCATATCTCATACCAGCTGCGCACGCCGCTCACGACCATCGCCGGCTATTCCGACTTCCTGCAGAATGGCGGGGCCGGCGAACTGAGCGACAAGCAGAGCGAGTACGTCTTCGCCATCCAGAGCGCGTCGGAAGACCTCGCCAAGGCGATCGACGACATTCTCGACATCGCCGCCATCAATGCCGACAAGCTCGACCTTGAATTGGGAGACGTGGACGTATTCGCCTTGCTCGACCACGCGCTCGACTACGTGCTGACGAAGGCCGAAGACACGCGCATCACGCTGGACCTCGTCTGCAAGACCGACATCGGCCTGGTGCGCGCCGACGAAACCCGACTGAAACAGGTCGTCTACAATCTGCTGGCCAATGCGTTGCGCTTCACCAAGCCCGGTGGGCTGATCGAGCTAGGCGCGGAGCGGTCCGCCGCGGGCGGCATCCGCCTCTGGGTACGCGACACGGGCGTCGGCATTCCGCTCGACAAGCAGGCTGCTGTGTTCGAGAGCTTCGAGAGCTCACGCGGCGGCGTCGGTCTCGGCCTGACCTTGGTGCAGCGTATCATCGACCAGCATGGCGGCTGGGTCGAGTTGGACAGCGTCGAAGGGCAGGGCACCCACGTCACCTGCTACCTGCCGCGCGACGCAGGCCCCGTCGGGTCGCGCCAGGACCTGTTCGCCGTCGTCGAAGATTGAGACGCACGACTCCGGCGGCCTGTCCGGCGCACTTGCATTCGCGCGCACACGGGCCTAAGTGCGCCCACTGATTTTCCCTCACTCATGAGTCTCCCATGGCCCGCGTTACCGTTGAAGATTGCGTCGAGAAGATTCCCAACCGGTTCGATCTCGTGCTGCTCGCCTCCCACCGCTCCCGCAACATCTCCGCCGGGGCCGGCCTGACCGTGGACCGCGACAATGATAAGACGCCGGTCGTCGCCTTGCGCGAATTGGCCGAAGGCAATCTGGAACTCGACGATCTGCGCGAAAGCCTCGTTTCCAACCTGCAGCGCGTCATCACCGACGACGACATGCCCGATGAGGGCGCCGAGGAGCAGGCGCCTGTCCTTGCCATCGAGCAGGGCGACAGCCAGCCCAAGGAAATGAGCGAAGCCGACCTGCTCCGCGCGCTACAGGGCGACCGCGACAACGACAGCTCGACGCGTTTCTAATTCTAAGAACATGCTGGTTTTTGTGAAAGCCATCGGCTCGCCCCGGTGGCTTTTGTGTATCGGCATGTCTATATCGCCCGCGTGAACGACCACACGCCGATCATGCCCGCGCCGCAAAGCGCGCAGCAGAGCTATCTGCGCCAGTACGAGCTGGTCGAGCGGGTCAAGGCGTATGATCCGTCGGCCGATGAAGCGCTGATCAACAAGGCCTACATCTTCACCATCCAGGCGCACGGATCCCAAAAGCGCCATAGCGGCGACCCCTATTTCGCCCACCCGATCGAAGTGGCGGGCATTCTCGCCAATCTGCATCTCGACGTCGCGTCGATTTGCACAGCTCTCTTGCACGACGTGCTCGAAGACACGGACGTCACGCATGCCGAACTGGCCGAGATGTTCACGCCTGAGATCGCCGAGCTGGTCGAGGGCGTGACCAAGCTGTCGGAACTGCAGCTAAAGCCGTCCTCCACGCGCGAAAGCGCACAGGCCGAGAACTTTCAGAAATTCGTGCTCGCCATGAGCAAGGATGTGCGCGTGCTGCTGGTCAAGCTGTGCGACCGGCTGCACAATATGCGCACGCTGCAATTCCACCCCAAAAAGGCGTCGCGCGAGCGCATTGCGCGCGAAACGATCGATATCTACGCCCCTCTGGCCCGCCGCATCGGCGTGGACCGCATCTGCTCGGAGCTTGAGGACCTCGCCTTCCGGCATATCAATCCCAGCGCCTATGAGGGGATCAACCGGCGGCTTGACGAATGGCGCAGCGCGCAGGGCGAAGCCATCAGCGAGGTCTCCATCGCGCTGCGCGACCTATTCGACGATCAGGGCATGAGCGTGCGAATCTACGGTCGGGAGAAGCGCCCCTTCGCCATTTGGCGTAAGCTACAGCGCCAGGGGATCAGCTTCGACGATGTTGCGGACCTCTACGCCTTCCGCATCCTGACCGAAAATGTGGGCGACTGCTACCGCGTTCTGGGCATACTTCACCAGCACTACCGTGCCGTTCCCGCGCGCTTCCGCGACTTCATCAGCGTGCCCAAGCCCAACGGCTACCGGTCGCTGCACACGACAATCCGCACGCCTGACAACCGTCGCGTGGAGATCCAGATCCGCACCGAGCGGATGGAGGACGTGGCGCAGCGCGGGGTCGCCGCTCACTGGGCCTATAAGGATCAGTCCTACGCCTACCAGACGGACCGTGCCGAAGCGGCTGGCGGCGATCCGATCAAGCGTATTCGCGAACTGGTCGGCCTCATGGAGCAGTCCGGGGACGCCGCCGAATTCCTCGAAAATGCCAAGCTGGAAATGTTCACCGATCAGGTCTTCACCTTCACGCCCAAGGGCCGCCTGATACCGCTGCCGCGCGGGGCGTCCGCGCTGGATTTCGCCTATGCCGTCCACACCAAGGTCGGGGACACGGCGATCGGCGCCATCGTTAACGGGCGCGACGTCCCGCTCCGGACCCATCTGGTCAATGGAGACGTGGTCAAGATCGTGCGCGGCGGCACGCCCGAGCCGCAAGAAGGCTGGGAGAACATGGTTGTCACGGGCAAGGCCCGGTCCGCCCTGCGTCGCTTGACGCGCGACGGCGAGGCGGAGGAGTTTCAGCGTATCGGCGCGCTGTTGGCCGAACACGCCTTCGTCCGGGAAGGCGTGGACCCGTCCGAGGTCGCGTTGAACGACGCCGTTAAGCGCATGGCGCTGGAGGACGTGTCCGAAATCTATGAACGACTCGGGCGCGGCGACCTGTCCATGAACGATTTCGTCACGACGGTCTTTCCGACGCTCAAGGATCGCGACATCGACACGAAGATGGCCAAGCGCGACTTGATCGAAGACCGTTCGGCCCGCCTCTACGTGAAGGGGGAGGGCCTGCGCGCCGGGGTCGGGCTTCACCTGAAGTCCTGCTGTTCTCCCATACCGGGTGACCGGATCATGGGGTTGCAGTCAAAAAATGGCGGTATCGATATCCACACGATCGATTGCGAGGAGCTCGCCAAACTGGAAGGCCGCAACGAGGAATGGATTGACCTGGCCTGGCGCCGTGCGGCCGAACAGGCGGTTTCCACCGCTCGGATCAACGCGACCGTGCAGCATGTGCCGGGCGCGCTCGCCGATGTGACGCGGATCATCGGCGAAAGCGACGGCAACCTCATCAACATCCGCACGCTTCAACGCAGCCCGGCCTTTTTCGACATGCTGCTCGACATGGAGGTGCGCGACGATCGGCACCTTTACGCCATCATTGCCGCGCTGCGCACCTCGACCTATGTGGTCGCCGTCGACCGGACCCGGTCGAATGTGGACAAGGACCGCCCCGATGAAGACTGACGACGTGCTCGCCATGTTCCGCGATGCCGGAGCGCTGCTGGAAGGGCATTTCATCCTGTCGTCCGGCCGGCGCAGTCCTGTGTTCTTGCAGAAGGCGCTGTTGTTCAAGGATCCGGAGACGACGGCAACGCTCTGCGCCGCTCTGGCCGACAAGGTCCGGGCGACGCTGGGCGCCATGCCCGACATCATTGTCGCGCCCGCCATGGGCGGGGTCATTCCGGGCTATGAAATGGCGCGCCAGCTGGGTCTCCACTCCTTGTTCATGGAGCGCGAGGACGGCGAATTCACCTTGCGCCGGGGGTTTTCGCTCAAACCCGGTCAGACGGTCCTGATGGTCGAGGACATCGTCACAACGGGCCTGTCGTCGCGCGAGACCATTGCGGCCATCGGCGAGGCGGGCGGACGCGTCGTCGCGGGATGCTGCATCTTCGACCGGTCGGGCGGCGAAGCCGATATCGGCGTGCCGCTGATCAGTCTCGCGGCGAAGCGCTTCCCCGACTACGATCCCGACGCGCTGCCGCCGGAATTGGCCGCGATGGAGGCCGTCAAGCCCGGAAGCCGGGGCCTGAAGTGACGACCGCTTTGCCGCCCGTGCGTCTGGGCGTGAACATCGACCATGTCGCAACAATCCGCAATGCGCGTGGAGGCACGCATCCCGACCCGGTGGAGGCCGCGCGCGTGGCGATCGAAGCGGGCGCAGACGGCATTACGGCCCATCTGCGCGAAGACCGCCGCCACATCACCGACGCCGATATGGAACGGCTCGCCGCGCTTTGCGAGGAACTCGGTATTCCACTGAATATGGAACTGGCCGCGACTGGAGAGATGGTCACCATCGCCAAGCGCCTGAAGCCTCACGCGGCCTGTCTCGTGCCCGAGCGGCGCGAAGAACGCACGACGGAGGGCGGGTTGGACGTGGCCGGGCAGCACAACCGCCTCGTACCCATCATTTCGGAGCTGGCCGATGCCGGGTGCCGCGTGTCGCTTTTCATCGAAGCCGTGCCGCACCAGATCGACGCGGCTGCCTCCACCCGGGCCGAAGTGGTGGAGTTCCATACAGGGGCCTACGCCCACGCGCTGGATGACGGCAACGCGGACAAGGCAGACGCAATTCTCGAACAACTCCGGGAGGGCGGCAAGCGCGCCGAGGCCGCCGGGCTCGAAGTCCATTATGGTCACGGCCTGACCTTTGACAATGTCGATCCCGTCGCTGCGATCCCGGAGGCGAGGGAGCTCAACATCGGCCACTTCATCATCGGCGAGGCGGTCTTCCTCGGTCTCGGTCCCGCAATTCGGCGCATGGCCGGAATCATCGCCGCATCCCGCGGGGGCGACTGACACCGCCATGATACTTGGCATCGGCACGGACATTTGCGACACCCGCAGAATCCGGTCGATCTACGACCGCCACCCGGAACGGTTCGCGGCCAAGGCGTTTACCGATGGCGAGCGAGAAAAGTGCCTGGCTCGCCCCGACCCTGTGCCGTGTCTGGCCAAGCGTTTCGCCGCCAAGGAGGCCGTGGCCAAGGCGCTCGCGTCCGAGACAAGCGGCGCCCTATCCTGGCATGACGTCGAAGTCGTGAATGCCGCGTCCGGCCGCCCAGACGTGTTGCTGCATGGCGGCGCTGCCGACAGGCTGCGCGGCATGCTCCCGGACGGCCACACGGCGCACATCCGCCTCAGCCTGTCCGACGAACGCGATTTCGCGGTGGCGTTTGCTGTGGTCGAAGCGCGGGCTGCCTGCTAGGCGGCGGCCTATGTTGATGCGCAAGGCCAAAACGGACGCTCCCCGCAAGGACGTCGAGAAGAAGGAAGAGGGCGGCCTGCGTGAGGTCGTCTCCACCGTCGTCTGGGCGCTCGGCATCGCCTTGGTCCTGCGGACCTTCATCTTCCAGCCCTTCACCATTCCGACAGGGTCCATGTATCCGGGGCTGATGGAGGGTGACTATGTCATCACCTCGAAATACTCCGTGGGCTACGGTCGCTATGCGGCACTGCCTTTCCCGTTTCCGGATGTGGAGGGGCGGCTGTTCGGCCGCGGGCCCGATCGGGGCGACATCGTGGTCTTCCGTCCGGACGGGATTGCCCAGAACTACATCAAGCGCGTGGTTGGTCTGCCTGGCGACCGGATGCAGATGGTCGACGGCGTGCTGAACATCAACGGTGAGCCGGTCGGAATGGAGTTGGTCGGGGTGGAGGATTACGTCCACCGCAATAGCGGGCAGGTGCTGGGGACCTACGCGGCCGAGCTCTACCTCGAAACGCTTCCGGGCGCGGACGAACCTCACCTCATCTATGACGGCATCAAGAACAACGCCGCCGACAATACGACCGTATTTACGGTTCCGTCCGGCCACTACTTCATGATGGGCGACAATCGCGATTTCTCTGGCGATTCGCGCATTCCGGTGACGCGTCAGGGAGCCGGCTACGTTCCGGCCGAAAACATCATCGGCGAAGCGGAATTCGTGCTCGCATCCGTGAACGCGGACTTTTCCCTGCTCAAGCCGTGGACCTGGGCCAATTTCCGCTCTGACCGCTTCTTCAAGGGCATTGGATGAGCGCGCTGGAGACGCAGCGATACAAGCGGGTCGAGATGCTGGAAAAGCGGATCGGCTACACATTTCGCGACCGCGCTCTGGCGATGCGGGCCTTGCGCCACAGCTCCTATGGAGACGGGCAGGGCTCCGAGCCCAACAATGAGCGGCTCGAATTTCTCGGCGACCGCGTGCTTGGCTTGATGACGGCACGCGCCCTATTCGACCATTCGTCCGAGCCGGAAGGCACGCTGGCGCGACGCCTCAACGCGCTTGTCCGCAAGGAGATGTGTGCCAAGATCGCCCGCAAGGTCGGCCTCGGGGATTGCGTGCTGATATCCTCGTCCGAAGAGCGCCAGGGCGGCCGCGACAAGACGTCCATTCTCGGCGATGCGTGCGAGGCATTGATCGCCGCGCTCTACCTCGATGGCGGGCTCGACGCGGCGAAAGCCTTCTATGCCGCCCATTGGATGGAAGAGTTGGACGATGTGTCGTCGCGCTCCGCCAAGGATCCCAAAACGCGCCTGCAGGAACTCTCTATGTCGCGTGGCAGGGGGCTGCCATCTTACGAGGTGGCGGACCGCTCCGGGCCGGACCATGATCCGGTCTTCGTCGTGGAAGTCTCCGTCAAGGGCGCCGGGTCGGCGCGGGGGGAAGGAAAAAGCAAACGCGATGCGGAACGTCTCGCCGCCGAAGCGCTTATCGCTTCATGGTCGAAGACGTCATGAGCGCCACCACCCGCAGCGGCTTCGCCGCCATCGTCGGCGCACCGAATGCCGGCAAGTCCACCCTGACCAATCGGCTGGTCGGCGAGAAAGTCTCCATCGTCACCCACAAGGTGCAGACGACACGCTTCCAAATCCGCGCCATCGCCATGCTGGATGCGTCCGACGGCGGCCGGTCGCAGGTCGTTCTGGTCGACACGCCCGGCATCTTCGCCCCGCGCAAGCAGGACCGGCTCGCCAAATCCATGGTTCACGCCGCCTGGTCGGGGGCGGACGACGCCAACGCGGTCGTCCACGTGGTCGATGCGGGCGCGTGGCAGCGCCACCAGGCCGGAACCGGCACGGCGCAGGACCGGCTGGCGTCAGAGGATACGGAGCGCGTCATGGCGGGCCTCGCCAAGCGGCAGCGCAAAGCCG
>JBCCCX010000162.1:0-7704 GCA_039033275.1 Pseudomonadota bacterium
ACAGGCACTTCCGTGGTGGACTTAATCTCCTCCATCGCGAAATGCGCACTGACCGTGTTCAATCCGCGCAGTTCGATCAGGCGCTTGTAGATACGGTCATAGTCCCCGACATCACGCACCAGCACCTTTAGCATATAGTCGAGCTCGCCCGCCATGCGGTAGAAGGAGACGACCTCCGGAATCTTCTGCACAAGCGAGGAGAATTCCGCCAGCCACTCCGTGTCGTGGCGCTGCGTCGTGATCGTGACATAGACCGTCTGCCCGAAGCCCAAAGCCTTCGGGTCGACCAGCGCGACGCGGCCTTTGATGACCCCCGCCTGCTCCATCTCCCGGATCCGGTTCCAGACCGGCGACCGGGACAAGCCGACCTGCTGCGAGATCTGGTCCACCGTCAGGGTCGCGTCTTTCTGCAAGAGCTGCAGGATGCGCCGGCTATGGTCGTCCAGAGAGAGTGTATTCGTCATGCCGGGTTCCGGATCCGCAAAAACATTGACGCCTGACTAGCGCATATCCGGCATACATCCATCCTGATCCGGACGCTTTGCGCCGTGAAATGAAGGACGAGGTTCTTCGGCGCGCCACCTACCTTTTCACTCATAAGGAAAGGACCAAGCGATGAAGCTGTTCAAGGAACACCCTGCCTCCGTCGGAGAAACATATTTCGAGCATATGGGATGTGCGTCCTACTTTGCGGGACGCATGTTCGTGGCATCGATCTGCTGCTTCCTGCACGGCTTCTTTCCGTTCCTATTCCAAGCCACGGGCAAGCGCACCATCACGGACCTGCACGAACGCATGGTGACGCACCGTCACAAGGACCACCGCACGGCCGGGATGGCTCCGACGCTGGAACCCGCAGAATAGGGTTTTGGATCGCAGCCGCGGTCCCGGACCTCCAACCTTGTTCTCAGATCCTTATTCCCACGTCGGCAAGCCTGCCGCAACTGCGCCCCGCCTTCAGGCCGAACTCGGCCGGCTGACTGGACTGGTGCCGGGCCTTGTCCTGGCGCTTGCCGCGACGCTGGCTGCCTATGGCCTGTCCGCAGCGGTCGGCGGGCCTGTCATGCTATATGCCATCATCGTCGGCATGGCCCTCAACCCCGTGCTGCACGGTCCGGCCACGAAGGCGGGCATCCAGTTTTCCGCCAAGACGATCCTGAACATCGGCGTGGCTCTGCTAGGCGTGAAAATCGCTTTGGCCGATATCGCCGGGCTCGGATGGGAGACAGCGGCCTTGGTGATGGTTTGCGTCGGCGGCACGATCCTGTCGGGCATCGGCGTGGGCCGGCTGCTCGGGCTGAAGTCGGAACATGCCGTCCTGTCCTCCGGCGCCGTCGCCATCTGCGGCGCTTCCGCCGCCATGGCGCTGTGCGCGGCCCTGCCGCAGACCACGGAAGAGGCGCGCAAGGAGAGCGAGCGCAACACGCTGGTGACCGTCATGGGCGTGACACTGCTCGGCACATTCGCCATGGTCCTCTACCCGGCCCTCGCCCACATCCTCGGCCTGTCCGAGACGCAGGCTGGCATCTTTATCGGCGCGACAATCCACAATGTCGCCCAGGTCGTCGGTGCGGGCTTCATGATCTCAGAACCCGTGGGCGACACGGCCACCATCGTGAAACTGATGCGCGTCGCTTGCCTCGTGCCCGTCATCGCCATCGTCACGCTAGCCTATCGCCGGAGGGCATCGGCGGCGTCGGCCGGGCGGGACGACGGCTCGTCCAAGGCGAAGCCAGCCTTGGTGCCCAGCTTCCTGATCGGGTTCATCGCTCTGGTCGCCATCAACAGCCTCGGACTGATTCCCGCCGCGCTGACAGCCATTCTATCGGACGTTTCCAGCTACGCGCTCGTCATGGCCATCGCCGCACTGGGGGTGAAGACCTCGGTAAGCGAGATGTTCAAGGTCGGCGGGTCGGCCTGCCTGATCCTGGTCGTGCAGACAGTCCTGCTGGCCGCAGTCGCGTTGTCCGCCGTACTGCTGGTCCCCGCTTTCGCATAAGGGCCGCATGTCGTTCGACACCCTCACATCCCCACCGGTCGACGCCCTGCACGGCGTCATGGCGCGCTTCGCCGCCGACCCGCGAGAGAACAAGCTCGACCTCGGCGTCGGCGTCTACCGCAACGCAGAAGGCCGCTCCGTGGTCATGCCGGCCGTGCGGGAGGCCGAACGCCACCTACTGGAAACGGAAGACAGCAAACGCTATCTCGGATTGAGGGGCGTCGACGCCTACCTGGACGGAATGCGCGGCCTGCTCTTTCCCGACGGCGCGCCAGACCCTTACGCGCAGGTCCAGACCGTAGGCGGCACGGGCGGTATCCGGCTGGCGATGGAACTGGCCAAGCGCGCCAACCCGCAGGCGCGCGTGCTGCTCGGCCTGCCGAGCTGGCCCAATCACGCCACCATTTCGGAACTGGTCGGGCTGGAGCTTGTCACCTACCCCTATTTCCAAAAGGCCACGCAGTCGCTCGACTTCGAAGCCATGATATCGTGCCTGGAAGCGGCGCGTCGCGGCGACGTGCTCATCCTGCATGGTCCCTGCCACAACCCGACGGGGGCTGATTTGTTGGACGAACAGCTCTCCCAAGTCGCGGCCCTGATGCGAGAGCGCGGCGTCGTTCCGCTCATCGACGCAGCCTATTACGGCATGGACGACCCGATCGAAGATGACCTGGCCCGCCTGCGCACATTGCTGGACGCGGTTGGGGAAGCCTATCTCATTCTATCGTCTTCCAAGGTCTTCAGCCTGTACCGGGAACGAGTCGGGACCCTGTTCGTGAAGACACACGGCGAAGCGGCGCGCGACCTCGTCCAGCGCACGCTGGAGCGCGTGGCGCGCGCCACTTACTCCATGCCCCCGTCCCACGGCGCAGCGGCGGTGGGTATTATGTTGGGTTCGGACGCGCTGCGCCAAAGCTGGAGAGCGGATCTCGAGGCGATGCGGCACCGCGTTCGCAGCATCAGGGAAGCCATCGACATTCACGCGGGCCGCATTCCTACCTTGGGAGCGGTCAATACGCAAAAAGGCATCTTCTCGCTTCTGCCCCTGTCGGCCGAACAGGTCGATGCGCTGGCGAAAGATCACGCCATCTACATGCCCGCATCGGGACGGATCAACGTCGCCGGGCTGCGCACGCAGGATGTGGAACCCTTCTGCGAGGCCGTGGCTTCGGTCTGAACCCAGTTTTCGCCCGTGTCCGCAAGTGCCCTTGACCGACGTAAAACAGCAACGACCACCCTCGTTTAGGGGCGGCCGTAAAAGCGTCGATCCGGTTGGACACGCTAGCCGTGCAGCTTGGGGGATGACCGTACGTCATTAGAGGGCAAGCACGCATCAGATGACACACATCACAATCTTCCGACATGTCCGGAAAAAGGTTGCGCGTTGTGATCCTGCAACGAAAATATCGATCGACTGGAGCGGGCGATGAGATTCGAACCCACGACCCTCACCTTGGCAAGGTGATGCTCTACCACTGAGCTACGCCCGCATCGCAGTCGTCGAAGCCGGGCCTATAGAAAAGCGCAGACGGGCTGGCAACATCAAGATTCGAGAATTTGCAGCATGGAGATGCGAGCGGTAGAGGCGGCGCGATGACTGTACAGCATCCAGACGAGCCACTCCTTTACGCGCTTCTGTCCGATCTGGGGATCGAGCACCGGACCGAGAATCACGCCGCCGTCTTCACCGTAGAGGAAGGACGCGGCGTCAAGGACGCGTTGCCCGGCGGGCATTCCAAAAATCTGTTCTTGAAAGACAAGGCAGGGCGTTTCGTTCTGGTCAGCGCCCTGGGCGAGACACCAATACGGCTCAACCGGCTGCACCCGCATATCGGCACGAAGCGGCTCTCGTTTGCGCGGGAAGATGCGCTGCTGGAACGGCTGGGCGTGCGGCCGGGCTCCGTCACGGTCTTCTCGCTCATCAACGACCCTGAAGCGCAGGTCACACTTGTGCTGGACCAGGCGCTCTTTGCCCAAGACCATGTCTGGTTCCACCCGCTCCGCAATACGGCGAGTACCCGGGTGCGGCCGGACGACCTGATCACTTTCGCCCGCGCCACGGGGCATGAGCCGCTCATCCTCGACCTTGCGGCACTGTCTGCCGCCTAGGATCCCGCCTGTGTGATCCTGTCGGGATGCGCGCTGCTCCGGCCCGCAATGACGACTGCGGCTGCATCGAGCAGTGCATCGGACCGCACGGGCACATTCAGACTTGTACCAGCTGCGGTCCTTGAATCGCCGCCCAGTATGAGAAGCGAGGGCACGCGCACATGAGCCGGTGCGTCGCCCAGAAGCGCTGTGACCCGACTGGAGGCCGCTTCGCCTTGCGCGGTTTCAAGACGGGCATCGACGATGACCAGATCCGGCGGACGCCCGGAACCGATATTTTCGGCCAATCGGACAAGCTGCTCCTGCGTGTCCGCCCAGTCACCGACCTGCGCACCGTTGCGCGCCAGGAGGGCCTGCAGCGACCAGTGCATGGCCGGGGTCCGGGTCAGGAGGACGACGCCGCGTTCGCGCAATGCCTCAGCAGACCCATCCGGATCCGCCGTCCGGGATGCATCATTATGCGCTGCGACCGGCAAGTCGACATCGAAACCGAAGACGGACCCCTCGCCTTCCGCGCTCTTGGCGAAGACTGTGCCGTTCATAAGCGCGATCAGGTCCTTGCATATGGCGAGTCCGAGCCCAGTGCCGCCATAGAGCTTCGACGTTCCCGTCGTTGCCTGGCTGAACTTGTCGAACATGTGCGCGATCTTGTTTTCCGGTATCCCGATGCCTGTGTCGAAGACCCGGAAAGACAGGCCCACCGCACCGTCTTCCCCCACGCACCGCAGCGTCACCGAGATCAGAACGGAGCCCGATTGGGTGAACTTTACGGCGTTGCTGGCGAAATTCAGCAGGACCTGCCGCACGCGAACAGAATCCCCGACGACGCGTTCCGGCAGAACGGGGTCGACGAAGGTTGCCAGATCGACTTCGCCCGCAACCTTGGGAGCGAGCAGGGCTGCGACTTCCTCCACCATGCTGCGCAGGTCGAACGGATGCGGGTCCAACTTCAGTTGCGATGCTTCCAGTTTCGAGAAGTCGAGTATGTCGTTGATGATGACGAGCAGGTTCTCGCCCGAACTCGTTATGATGTCGGCATATTGACGCTGTTCCCGGCTCAGCGCCGAAGCCTGCAACATGTCGGACATCGCGATGATGCCGTTCATGGGGGTTCGGATTTCATGGCTCATATTGGCGAGAAATTCCGACTTGGCCCGCGCCGCCGCCTCGGCTTCGCGCTTGAGCTTTTGCAGGCGCCCGGCCCGGAAGTTCAGCACCTTGCCCAAGCTCCACAGCGTGTAGGCGTAACCCGGCAGGAACAAGGCGATCATCAGACCGGTACGGGCATCGTGCGCGGAGAGGGCGTGCGTACCCATCTCGATGAAGCTTAGGACGAGTGTGGCGAGGTAGGGCACGACGACATAGGGGATGAACTGCTTATCGTGACCGTAGAACAAGGTCTGGAAAATCAGGATCGTCGACAGGTAGAGAGCGGCGACGAAGGCGGCCGGACCCGTATTGATCATCAGGAGAACCGGTGCCATCGCGGCGAAGCTAATGCTGACGAGAGACGTGCTGAGTAACATGACGCGCCGCGGCCCGGGGTCTGCGGCACGTTCGTGAAGCCTTTGATAGAGATTGAGTTCAAAGGCGAGACAGGCCAAAGCCACGGCGACCATCACCAGCCCGGTAAGGGGGCCGATAGCGACGGCGATCACCATGCCGACGAGCGTGCAGGACATGATGCGCAGAGGCACACCCTTCTGCAACAGCAGCGTCATCCGCGTGAACGGAGGTTTGGGAGCCTTCGCCGACATCGAAGAGCCCATGCCCTAAAACCGAAAACAACACGTTACCGCTCACGGCCTTACGCTGCGTCGCCTTTACCGGACGGGTCCGCTCGCTCACTTTCTTGCGATGACGCGTTGAACTTTGCGGACGTTCGCCCATTTAGCCCTGCATGACCGATACACTCGTTAAAGATTCCTCCGATCTCGCCTTCATGTCCGATGTCATCGAGGCCTCCAAGGACACACCCGTCGTCGTCGACTTCTGGGCGCCTTGGTGCGGGCCGTGCAAGCAGCTCATGCCGGCGCTGGAGCGCCAGGTGAAAGCAGCCGAAGGCAAGGTGCGTCTCGTCAAGATCAACATCGACGAAAACCCCGGTGTGGCCGGTCAACTTGGTGTGCGGTCCATCCCGGCAGTCTTCGCCTTCAAGGATGGCCAGCCTGTGGACGGCTTCATGGGCGCGCAGCCCGAAAGCGAGCTGTCCAAATTCATCGCCCGGCTATCCGGCGAGGCCGATCCGAAGGAAGAGGCCGCAACGCTCGTGGAGCGCGCCCGCGACAGCCTGTCCGCCGGCGACCCGGGCGGGGCAGCCCAGGATTTCGCACAGGCTTTGCAGCTCGATCCCGAGAACGGCGCCGCCCTGGCGGGTCTGGCCCGCGTCTATCTGGACATGGGCAACCGCGACATGGCTGTGGAAATGGTGGACTCCGCGACCGGTGCGCTGGCCGAGCACCCCGAGGTCGCCTCGATCCGTTCCGAACTCTCCCTCGGCGAAGGCGCGCCGGAGCCCGACGCCCCGGCCGAGGACGACACGGAACTGCGCGAGGCCGAAGCCGCCGTCGCCGCGAACGCGGACGATCTGGACGCACGTCTTGCCCTGGCCAAGGCGCTCGCCGCCCGGGGCCGCCGCGCGGAAGCCGTCGACCATCTGCTCCATTCCATCGGTCGGGACCGGATGCATGACGATGAGGCCGCCCGGCACTTCCTGCTGACGATTTTCGAAGCCGAAGGACCGGAGAGCGAGATATCCATCCAAGGTCGCCGCCGCCTTTCTTCCATCCTGTTCGCGTGAGCGCCCGTAACTAAGGGAGACGATGAGCGCACACTATAAATCCCTGGCGCGGCGCACGGTGCCGGACCGCATCCCGATCTTCCCGCTCGGCGGAGCAGTCCTGCTGCCTGTCTGCGACCTGCCCCTGAACATTTTCGAGCCGCGCTACCTCAACATGGTCGACGACGCGCTGAAAGGCGACAGGCTGGTCGGCATGGTGCAGACCACGGATGACGGCGTTGCCCATGTCGGCGGGCTGGGCCGGATCATCCAGTTTTCAGAAACGGATGACGGCCGTTACCTAATCGTGCTCAAGGGATTGCGCCGCTTCCGAATATCCGGCCTGCCGGACGTCTCCACGCCCTACCGCCAAGCCGATGTGACTTATGACGGGTTCGACGAGGATCCGGATCTACACGCTGCGCGCCAGACGTCGGAAGCCCTGTCAGAGTCCGGGCGGTCCGACCGTGCGGCGCTGACGGTAGCGATGAAGGCGTTGGCCAAGGCCATCGGCGTGGAAGTCGACTGGACGGCCCTGTCGGAGATCCCGCTGCCCGTCCTGATCAACCAAGCCGCGATGATCAGCCCGTTTTCGTCCCAGGACAAGCAGTCGCTCCTGGAAGCGGAGACATCCGACGAGCGTCGCCGCCTACTGATCGGCCTCATGCATCTTTACGCGTCCGGAAATGCGGGTGACAACCGCACGCGTTCGACGCAATAGTCCGGGCATGGCAAAGACCGACACTCCTACGGCCAAGGCTCCCACCATCGATCCGAAAATGCTCAGCGTGCTCGTCTGCCCCAAGACGCGAGGCCC
>JBCCCX010000163.1:0-7687 GCA_039033275.1 Pseudomonadota bacterium
AGCCGTTGCTGGACGATGTCCAGCACGATTCGGCGGCAATCGGCCGCGTTGATGATCCAACAGGTCGCTAAATAGACGCCGCCGCCGACCGAGGCCTTGATCAGCAGGGTCAGAAGGCCGGGCTCGAAGTCGGAGAGGGGCAGGACTGTGACGGCTGCTGCCATGGCGACGCAGGCCAAGGCGATCTGCGCGGCTTCGCGAATCGGTAGCGGCAAAGGATAGTGGCGCCTTGCCATGAAGACCGCGATGACGAGGGCCATCGCATAGCCGACGATCGTCGCCGCGACGGCGCCCATCAGCCCGAAATGCGGGACGAGCAGGACCGTCAGGGCAATGTTGATCAGGACGGGCGGAATCATCATCCAGATGATGTCGCGCGTCTGTCCCGACAGCATGAAAGCCCGCTGCACATAATAGGTCAGTAATCCGTTGATCAGTCCGGCGAAGGCGATGAAGGGCATCACCGTGACGGCTTCGGCTCGCACGCTTTCGCCCAGGATGAAGCCCGCATCCTTTGATACGAGCGCGATCCCCATCGCGGCTGGCATGGCCAACCAGAGCAGGCTCGCCCCGTAGCTGCGCATCACGTCGCGCGAGGCATCCGTTCCGCCCTGCTCGAAGGCCGTGACGGCGAGCGGAGTCATCGCCATGGAAATCCAGACGAAGAGCATCTCCAGGGATCGGCTGGCGAGATTGTAGCCTGCATTGTACTGGCCGGCCGACGCTTCGCCCATGATGGCGGCGACGATGTAGACGTCCGACGAATTGAGCGTGTAGCCGAGCAGAAGGCTGACGCAAATCGGCAGGCCGTAGGCGGCGTAGCGCACGGCGCGGTCACGTTGGAACTGTCCGCGCTTCTGGCGGCGCAGCATGAAGGGCAGATCCACGATCATGGCCAGTCCCAAGCCGATGATGATGCCGGCGAACGGTCCGCTCTCGCGCAGCGGCGTGAACATGACCAAGGCGATACCGGTCGAAAAGGAGAGCAGGGTCTGGCCAGAATAGGTCAGGCTGTAGCGTGCGATCCGGTGCGAGGCACGGTGGGCCTCCATGCCAAGGTTGAAGACGACCTGTAGGCCGGCCGACCCGATGGCGAAGGCCAGCACGGTCCGCAGCGCGGCATTGACGGGAAGCGCGAACAGGACGGCCAGGAATAGGCCAACCAGGCCCAGGCCGAGCGCCGCGCCCAGCACGTAGAGCGTGCGCAGGTGCGATGCGACGTCGCCGTCCTTCTCCGCACGCGCCTGGAACCGCGCCATGGCGGCCTCCAGCCAGGTGAAGGCGCCCATATGCACGAATTGCAGCGTGATCATCGCGATGGCGTAGCGGCCGAACTCCTCCGGGCTCAGCAGGCGAGTCAGCACAACGATCAGGCCGAAGCTGACCAGTATGTTGGCCAGATTGACCGGCAGATAGGCGATCAGGCTCCGGCCGAGTTTCACCGGATCGCCTCGCGGTCGCCGAGCATGACGGGCAGGGTCTTCGCCATGATGGCGAGGTCCCACAGCACGTTGGATCGCTCGATATATTCCACGTCCAGCTGCACGCGGCGCTGCACGTCTTCGCCCGTGTGGAGCGGGCCGCGCGATCCGTTGATTTGTGCCCATCCGGTCATGCCGGGCTTGACCTTGTGACGGTGGGCATACTCCTCGACCAGTTCGATACTATCGCGGCCTGCCGTCTTCATGCCGACGGCGTGAGGGCGCGGTCCGACCAGGCTCATCTCCCCGCGAATGACGTTGACCAGCTGCGGTAGCTCGTCGATCGAGGTCTTGCGGATGAAGCGGCCGATCCGCGTGATGCGCGGGTCGTCGGCCTCGGTCTGGCGCTCGGCCTTCATGTCGGCCATGTCCGTGCGCATCGTGCGGAATTTGAGCACGTCGAAGACGCGGTTGTTGAAGCCGTGGCGCGGTTGGCGGAACAGGGCCGGTCCGGGACTGTCAAGACGGATGACCAGCGCGATGACGGCCAGCGGAACGGCCAGCACGGCCAGTGCGATCGACCCGAGGACGATGTCTGTCAGGCGTTTCAAAGCCGTGTGTATGCCGGACTTCGGGCTTCCCGTGACGTCGTTCAGCGAAATCTCCGCGATCTCGGACAGGCGCTGTTTAACGTGGTCGAGGTTCTCGAACGCGTCCGAGACGTAGGCGATGCGGTTGGGAAGCAGCCGGACCTTCTCCACGAAATCCTTTTTCCGTGCAGCCGCGGCACTCGGCAAGGTTACGACGATCCGATTGACGTAGGGCAGCCCTTCCCATTGCAGCAAATCGCCGATGCGGCCGACGACGGGCACGCCGTGTATGTCGATAGGCGCGCGCGCGAGCCGTTCGTCGAAGATGGCGACGATGTTGAGTTCCTTGGTCTTGGCGTTTTCCTCGATGATGCGGCGTGCACTGTCTGTCGCGCCGAGCATGACGACGGTCGGTGCGAGCTTTCCCTTCAGATGCATGCGCTGGAGTTGCCGGGCATAAACGGTGTGGAGAACGATCAGGCCGCCGATCGCTACCAGCCCGGCTTTGGCGAGGCTGTCGGGCAGGAAGCTGTCAGGCCGCAGGATCAGGGCTGCCGACAGCCATAAGCCGAGCGCGGCGAGACCGGCCACCAGCACCGTCTTCAAGTGGTCCGGCACGGTTTCCGTCGGCCGGAAGCGATAGGCCTTGCCGAACAGCAGCATGAAGATGAAGACGCCCGCCCCCAGAAAGGCCGCAGCGATGGGGGCAAGCACATCCTGCCGGTTGGCTCCGACATAGCTGGTCCATGTAATCCCGGCGATGATGCCGACCAGCGCGACGACATCGCAGAGTTGCAAGCCGAACCGCACGGCGTTCATGTTGGACTGCGCCGTCGGTACGGTGAGATCGTCAATGTCCAGGCGCCTACGGCGGCGGTCGACGGCGGGCACGGTATTGCCGTCGCCGGGCCTTGCGATACGGCGTTCGTCTTCGCGCCTTGCACGCGACTGTGGCAGCTCTGAGGATGTGCCCAACGGCATCTTCTCGTCTGCAGGCCGTGCCTGTTTGCTGTTCCGTGCCATTCATCCCACCAACATTGTTGCGAGACCGATACAGGGTGCGCCCAAACATCCGGTAAACGCGCCAAGGATGACCGTGCGACCGTCCACCGCAGGCTGTGATTAGCGTCCCGGAAAGCGCGACAAGGACTTGCGGGGCCTCCCGGCCATCGCTAGACGCGGCGGCGGAGACGTGGCCGAGTGGTCGAAGGCGCTCCCCTGCTAAGGGAGTATGGGTCAAAAGCCCATCGAGGGTTCGAATCCCTTCGTCTCCGCCACTTTCCTGCACGCCGATCTTTCTCAGGCCGCAGACATGGCTTGGACCGTTCCAATCCTGCCGCCGTCGCGCGCTGTTGAGTGGATGCAGATGCGTGCCGGACCGGATGGGCATGACACGACTTACGCCGGATTGAAGTGGTCGGTTTTTTAGCGCGGACCAACCTTTCCAAAATTTCGAGTCGCCGAGACTGGAACTCGCTGTGGCGTCATGGTATGGCTTTGGACATGTTCGATACGCATAAGACCTGGCTGATGGCCGTCGTCGCCTTTTTTCTCGCGCTCCTGCTCGGCCTCTAGGGCCCGGCTAAGACCGCTGGGAAGAACAAGGCGCTGACGCGCCTTTTTTCTTGGCCAAATCAGCCTTCGCGCCGCGTCAGGAAGGCGAGGCGTTCGAACAGATGAACGTCCTGCTCGTTCTTCAGCAGCGCACCGTGCAGGGGTGGGATCATCTTGGTCTTGTCCGTCTCGCGCAGCGTCTCGGGGTCGATATCCTCGACCAGCAGTAGTTTCAGCCAGTCCAGCAATTCCGACGTCGACGGCTTCTTTTTCAGCCCCGGCATGGCGCGCACCTCGAAGAAGCGCTTGAGCGCAGCCGATAGCAGGCGTGGCTTGAGGTCGGGGAAGTGAACGTCCACGATTTCGGCCATGGTCTCTTCGTCCGGAAACTGGATGTAGTGGAAGAAGCATCGGCGCAGGAAGGCGTCCGGCAGGTCCTTTTCATTGTTCGACGTGATGATGATAATCGGACGGTTCTCGGCCGTAACCGTCTCTCCCGTCTCGTAGACATGGAAGCTCATCTTATCGAGTTCGTGCAGCAAGTCGTTGGGAAACTCGATATCCGCCTTGTCGATCTCGTCGATCAGCAGGATCGGGCGCCGCTCGCTCTCGAACGCCTCCCAGATCTTGCCGCGCTTGATGTAATTGGAGATGTCGTTGACCCGGTCGTCACCCAGCTGGCTGTCGCGCAGCCGCGCCACGGCGTCATATTCGTAGAGACCCTGCTGCGCCTTGGTCGTGGACTTGATGTTCCATTCCAGCAGCGGCGCGTTCAACCCCTTGGCAATTTCATGCGCCAGCACCGTCTTGCCCGTGCCGGGTTCGCCCTTGATGAGAAGCGGGCGTTCCAGCGTGATGGCGGCGTTGACGGCCATCATCAGGTCCTTGGTAGCAACGTAATCCTTCGTGCCTTCGAATCGCATCGGCATGTCCTTCAAATGGTCTGGCACCGGTCCTCCGGTAAGGCGGAGGTGTGTGCTTGCGCAGTGTGATGGCGATTTTGCCCGCATCCGCAAGAGCTGGATGCGTTCATTTTTAACACGTTTGAAGCACCGCCACTTATTATCAGCCATATGTGATGCCGCCCCTTGAGAATCTGCACGACCCGGAATACCGCGCGGCTCTGGAAAGCTGATTTCCGGTCCGTCTTCAGGGAAGGGACGGAGAAGACCGATAGAGGCAAAGCCCGAGGTCCCACTCATATTGTTTGTTCGGGGAACGACTATGGCCAGATCCAAAAACAAAGCTCTAGCGGCGAACTACGTCCCCACGGACGAGGAAGCCTATATGAACGACAGGATGCGGGACTTCTTCCGCCGCCGCCTGGTCGAGTGGCGCGAAGAGATCGTCGCTCAAACCCGGGGCACGGTGGAGTATCTACAGGGCGAACGCGTCAACCATCCCGATCCGACCGACATCGCCACCTACAATGCCGACCGCCAGCTGGAACTTCGGACCAAGGACCGCCTCCGCAAGCTCGTCCGCAAGATCGACAAGGCGCTCGCCCGTATCGACGACGGCACATATGGCTATTGCGAGGAAACGGGCGATCCCATCGGGGCGCGCCGCCTGGTTGCGCGCCCGATCGCCACGCTTTCCATCGAAGCGCAGGAGCTGCACGAGCGTGGCGAGCGCATGCGGGCCGGCTAGCCGACCCGTTCGGGACTTTCGTCCGCCCTAACTTTTCGCCTCGATATAGGCGTCGACACGCTCTTCCAGAATATCCAGCGGCACCGGTCCGCTGGCGAGAAACACGTCGTGAAACTCGCGGATGTCGAACGCATCGCCCAGCGCTTCGCGGGCTCGCTCCCGCAACTCCAATATCTTCAACTTGCCGATCATGTAGGCCGTGGCCTGCCCCGGCATGACGATATAGCGCTCGATGGCTTTCACGATGTCGGGTTCGGGGTTGGGCGTGTTTTCGACCAGATAGTCGATCGCTTCCTGGCGGGTCCACCGTTTGTGGTGGAGGCCCGTATCCACCACTAGCCGTGCTGCCCGCCATAGCTCCATCGCCAGGCGGCCGAAGTCCGAATAGGGGTCCTCGTAGAAGCCCATTTCTTTGGGCAGGTACTCCGAATATAGCCCCCAGCCCTCGCTATAGGGCGTATAGCGACCGTATTTGCGGAAGGTCGGCACGCCTTCGAGTTCCTGGGATATGGCGATCTGCATGTGATGGCCGGGAATGCCCTCATGATAGGCGAGCGCCTCCATCTGATAGGTCGGCATGGAGCCCATATCGTAGAGGTTGGCATAGTAGTAGCCGGGCCGCGAGCCGTCGGACGCCGGAGCAGAGTAGAAGGCCTTGCCCGCGCTCTGCTCCCGGAAAGCTTCGACGGCGCGGACTTCCATCTCGGCTTTGGGCTGGCGCAGGAACACTTCGTCCAGCCTTTCAGAAAACGTGTCGATGATCGCCGTCGCTTCGCGGAGATAGCGATCCTTTCCCTCGTCATTCGTGGGGTAGTAGAATTGCTCGTCCGTGCGCATGAACTCGAAAAAGTCCTGAAGGTCGCCGTCGAACCGCACGGTTTCCATGATGCCGCGCATTTCCGCATGGATCCGGTCCACTTCGCGCAATCCGATATTGTGGATCTCGTCAGCCGTCAGGTCTGTCGTGGTCATCTGGCGCAGGCGGTAGGTGTAGAAGGCATCGCCATCGGGTAGCTTCCAGACCCCGTCATCCGTGCCGGCCCCGGCTTGTTGCCGGCGCAATTCCGCCTCAAGGCGGGCATAGGCCGGCGCGACATGGTCCTGCATGGCCCGGATGGCCTCCTCGAACAGGTCTTCGCGCGTCTCTTCCGCAAGCCCGAGTGCGTCCACCTTGTCACGGAAGTCGGCCAGAACGACGTTGAGCGCGTCGCCGTCGTCGAAGGGGCGACCGGATATGATGTTGCCCACGTCGCGAAGCACATGGTCGTAGACGAAAGCGGGCGGGCTGATGCCGTTGTCGTAGCTTTCCGCCGAGCGCGCAATGACAGGGTCGAGCTTGTCCGGGATCCGCGTCAGCCGGGTGATATAAGCGCGCGCATCCGTTTCGCTGTCGACCCGGTGCTGGTTCAGCAGGAATGTGGGAATGCCAGAATGGGTGCCGAACATTTGGTTGAACGGATATTCGTGCCCTCGCCAGGGCATGCCGGCGAGACGGCGCTCGGCGTTGCGGATGTAGATCTGGTGCGACAGCGCCGCATCCTCGTCCAACGCGTCGACATCGATCTCCTCGGTCAGGAAGGCCAAATCCGAACGGGCGCGGTCCATACGGTCCAGCCACGCCTCGCGGCTTTCATCGTTCCATTCGTCCGTGCGTTCCTTACGGCCGAGCCGGGCCAGATATTCGGGACGCGCCAAGGCTTCCTCTTCGAAGCGGCGCTCGAACCAGGCGTTCAAGCGCTCCGACTCCGTCTGTTCCGTCGCCTGCGTCGCGGGTTCCGGGACTGTCGTCTCGGCTGCGGGCTGGGTCTGTGCGGGCGCGGTTTCGGGCGTTTCCGCCTGCGAGCAAGCGCCCAGGGCGAATAGGGTCAGGGCAAGTGGGCGTAGAGCGTTATGGGTCAAAGGGCTTCCTTGGTTGTTTCGATGTAGAGGTTGATATTGTCTTCGAGGATGTCCAGCGGGACGGACCCGCTGGTCAGGACGGCGTCGTGGAATTCGCGTATGTCGAACGCATCGCCCAGTTCCTGCTCCGCCTTGGCGCGTAGCTCGATAATCTTCAATTTGCCGACCATGTAGGCCGTCGCTTGGCCTGGCCAGACGATGTAGCGGTCGATCTCCGCCCGCACGTCGCCTTCGGGGTTGGAAATGTTCTCCAGATAGTATTGCACGGCCCGCTCGCGGTCCCAGCCTTTGGCATGGATGCCGGTGTCCACGACCAGGCGCGCGGCGCGGAAGATCTCCATGCCGAGCTGCCCGAACTCGCTATAGGGGTCTGTGTAGAGGCCGAGTTCCTTGGGTATTTCTTCCGCATAGAGCGCCCATCCCTCGATGAAGGCGGTGTGGCCGCCCAGCGTGCGGAACTTCGGCAGGCCCTGCAGCTCCTGCGCGATGGCCTCCGCGGCAACCTTGCTCTGGGGGTAGGCGTCGTCGCAGGCCGCCAGCTGGGGAAGGGCGAAGATGGTCGACACATGCACG
>JBCCCX010000164.1:0-7631 GCA_039033275.1 Pseudomonadota bacterium
CCGTTTCTGATCCAGCCGTCATGCGACCTTCCGGGCTGGTCTCAGTTGGGCCGCGAAGGCGCTCGGGGTCAAGTTTCCGAGCGCAGTGATCTTTCCCCGGTTTGGTGGCTCTTCCTCGTTTTGCGTGGATTTCAGGCGGCGAGGAGCATTCGTTTTCGGAGCAGATCGAAGCTGGCGTGGCCGTACATCTGTCGCTTGAGGGTCTTGAGGCGGTTGATCTATCCCTCCGTTTGGCCGTTGCTCCAGGGCGTGGTGACGGCTGCGCGGATCGGGGGGACGATGTCGCGCTCGATGCCGGCCGTGAAGGTGGCGATCGGCGTGATGCCGCAGGTCAATGCTTCGGTAATCCACCGGTCGAGGGCCCGCGCGGGATCGTCGTCGCTCTTTTCTGCAGGCTGCCTGCGGCGCGTGCCGGCCGCGCGAACGAGCGCGGTGAAGCGCCGAGCGAGATCGCCTACCCGCTTGGCCTCCGGATCCTGTTCGAGGCGCGCCAGGAGAGCCATCTGATCGGACGTCATCTCGTCTTCCGATCGCGTCATGGCCCATGCGATCGCCCTGGGCAACGGAAGGGCGGTCTTCCCGCTGGATTTGGCGCGCGGCGCGTCCTCGTCGTCTCGATAGCCGATCCACTTCTTCGGGGTTGTTGCGGACGGTGCGAAGCGGCGCTGCGCTACGTATCGCAGCACCTGCCGCGGCGTGCCCGCATAGCCGCGCGCCACGATCTCGCGCCAGAGCGCGGAAGCGTTCTCGCAGCCCTCTCGCAGTCGAGCGTCGAGATGGGCGACGTAGGGGTCGAGCTTGCTGGCGCCGGGACCGTAGGCCTGCCGCTGCGGGGCGGTCTTGGAGTAGGCGAGCTTGCGGACCGTGCTGCGCGCAAGGCCTGTGGCACGGTGGATGGCCGAGAGGCTCTCGCCGGCAAGAAAGCGGCGGCGGACCTCGGCGTGGACGCCGCCCCAGTGGGCGCGGTGCGCGTCTCCTGCCTCCGCCTCGGCTCGTGTACGCCGGAAGGTCTGCCCGCGTCTGCCTTGCACGGCTCCATCGGGGCCCTGGTCCGGCAGCATCGGTAACGTCCGCAGCTGCCCGCGGGCCTGCGTCGCCCACCGCTCGACGGCCTGGCTCATGTTCAGCAGCAGATGCCAACGGTCAGCAACCTGCATGGCCTGGGGCGCCCCCTCGGACGCCGCTCGGGCGTATTCGGTGGAGCGGTCGCGCGATGACCTCGATCCCGGGGCGCTTGCGCAGCCAGTCTGCGACCGCGCCCGACCTGCGCCCCTCAATCAAATCGATCGGCCGCCGACGTTCGAGATCGACCATGATGGTCCCGTAGGTGCTGCCCTTGCGGATCGCCCAGTCATCGATACCCACGACTGTCGGGTCGCCTATTCGACGCGGAACTCGAAGATCGTGAAGCACCCGCAAGATCGTATCGCCGCTGACAGCCATGCCGAGATGACCGGCGAGACGCGAGCCCGCCTCGCCACCCAGAGCCAATCCGATCCGCATCAGCGCCTTCGCCGCACGCCGCGTGCGCCGAGCGCGCGGGGCCAGCAGCTTCGGCATGCGCTCCGCAAAGGTACGGCGTCCACACTGGCTTTCGTGGCAGTAGAAGCGTCGGACGCGCAGGTGGAGCCGAACGGACCGGCCAAGACACGGTAGATCGGAAGGATGGCGCATATAGCGACTATGAACGGATGCACTCCGCACGCCGCAGAATGGACAGCGGCCGGAGCGCGAGCGACGGTGCGCGCCGATCACGAGGCCGTCGCCCTCAGGGATCACGGTGTCGATCGCGCATTTGGGAAGAAGGACAAGCTGGGTCATGCCCTTCGAACCCGGCCTCCCGCACCCGGGATTCACCCAGTATCCACGCAAAACTAGGAAGAGCCGTGAAACCGGGGCAACTCCAACTCCAGAAGATCAATAGCGCGTCCTTTTCTTCAAGTGATGGCAATCTGCCACCACACCGCGGGACTAAACACCTAGATCATGCGTCGGGGTCCGCGAGCGCGGGGCCGAGCAGCGAGCGGCCCGCATTCCCTAGCCGAAGCGCTACGTCGTGTGAGACCGTGCCATCGAGGCTGGGACGCGGGACCTCGATAGAGATTGGGCCGCGATAGCTGTTGGCTGCCACCGCCTTGAGGAGCGCGTCGAGATCAATCTCACCGTCCCCAGGGTCAAGCCGGTTATGCGGGTCGAGCATTGCGAGTCCCCGTTTTGGTGCGTCAGCGACGTGCACCCAGCCGATGGCTCCGCTGCGCAAGCGCGCCACCCAATTTGGACCCAGCCCGAAACGATAGAGATGAAAGGCGTCCACTAGCAGGCGGATGCTATCGCCGTCCCGGCCAAGCCAGTCCAGAATCTCCGGGGCAGTGTTTAGAAGCGCAACGGTATTGAGTTCGGCGCAGAAGACGACCCCTGCATCCCGCGCGATCGCGTTCAGGTTTGCCAGCCGCTCGGCCAGCTCGCCTGGTGAGAGAGCTGACATGCCGGGGGCCATCGTGTTGAAGAAACCTGACACTCGCGTCGCGCCAGCGGCACGGGCGAAGGCAAAGAGCCGGGGTAGCGCCGCGCGCCGCGCGGACCAAACGTCGTCAGAGACGGCGCCGTTCACGGCGCCGTCCCAGGGATAGGTGAAGGTGCCGATGGAAAGTTGAAACCGCGCCAGCAGGCGGATCAACGCCTCGGGAGAGACCGCTTCATGAAGCGGACCTAGCGGCGCCTCAACATGGGTGAAGCCCCCCGCCGCGCTCGCAGCGAGATAGCACTCGAAGTCAAGATGGAAGCCGAGTGAGCCCTGGTCGAGTGCGAGCCCATGAAAGGCCCGGGGCGGTGGCTTGGCGCTCAACTTGGCATCTCTGTGGCGGGCGCCCCGACAGCTGTCGCAAGAGCCTGCCCAAGTCGGTCCACATCCGCATTATCTAGTCCCTCGCACCAGACCATCGTCAGCGCGGACCCGAGGAAAGCAAGCGAACCGGGCAAATCCTTGGGCGCGGGCGGAGGGATGGCGGGGTTGAGCGACCAGGGCAGTGAAGAGCCGCCAGGGCCACGCCGCTTGGCTATTACATCCGCGCGGAAGATTGGTTCGGTCCCGATATAGCCCCGCGCAAATGGCAAGCCGGCCGTGGCGACGGCCCTTGCCACGCAGGGGCGATGGGCATGGACCAGGAAGGCCCACCAGCTTGGGAGCTCATCGGGATCAGCGGGCATCGTCATCAGGCTTTGCACCCCGTCGAGCGCGGTGCAAAGCCTTGCGTGGCTTTGCGCTCGGTCATCGAGAATTTGATCGACCTGCCGTAGCTGGGCTAGGGCGACGGCGGCGGCAAGTTCGGACATACGGAAGTTATGGCCTAGAACCGGATAGGCTCGGTTGCCCGGCTGCCCCCTCACCCAGCCTTTATTCTGGAAAAGGCGCGCGCGGCTCGCGAGGTCTTCGTCGTCCGTTACCACGATACCGCCCTCACCGCACGAGACGACTTTGGACTGCTGCAGGCTCAGGGCGGCGATGTGCCCTACGCGCCCGGCCTGGCGGCCTCCACGCTCTGCGAAATGTGCCTGCGAGGCGTCCTCCACCAGTGGCACTCGCTGCGCATCGGCGAATTCGCGCACCCCGCAGAGATCGGCGCAGCGCCCGAAAAGGTGGACGAAGAGGATCGCTCCGCAACTTTCGGTCCAGGCTGCACGGATCGTCGTCTCGGTCATCATACCAGTGTTTGGGTCGGTATCGGCGAAGACAGGGATCAGCATTGCCTGCAGCACTGCGGCGAGCGTTCCCATATCGGTGATCGGAGGGACGATCACTCAGTTTACCTGCATGAGGTCGAGCGAGGCGAGAGCGGTGTGAAGTGCCGTCGTTCCTGATGAGGTCGCGATGGCGTGTCCCGCGCCCGACCGACCACACCATTCCTCTTCCAGTTGGTCGACCATTACCCCGCCCCAGCGTGTCAGCGTGCTCCGAGCAAGTACCTCCGCTAGAAGCGCACGCTCGGGGCCCCCGTAGCGGCGCCCGCTTGCGTTATAGGGCATGGGCCAGCTTTGCGCGCTCATGCAGCTACCGGCGGGGTTGCCTGGCCGGATGAAGCCGCCGCGTAGGCCGCCTCCAACACGTCGAGTACCCCAAGGCATGTGCCACCGTCCAGTGGCGACGGGCGTCCAAGGGACAGTGCTGTCAGGGCCTCGGCGATGGGACCCGCGAAAGCGTCCGGGAACCATAAGGCCACGCTGTGCCAAGTCTTGCGGTCATTACCCCGGACCAGGGAGAGCGCGCTGGGCGTGAGTGAGAGAGTCCCCTCCGTCCCGGTTATGAGAATCTCCTCCCCGTCGGGGTGGTAGCGCCAAAGGCGGCGATCGGCGCAGGCCCAGTCCTCGACCAGCGTTGCTGATGCGCCGCTTGCAAATCGCATCAAGACAGTCGCCACGTTCTCGCCCACGACGCCGAGACCTGGAATACGGGCCGCGACCGCTTGTACATCTAGGACCGGTGCGTCGAACATCCACATGAGGAGATCGATGTGATGGATCGCCATTTCCCAAAGAATGAGGCGTGTCAGCTTCCCGCGCCACTGGTCGGGCCCCTTGGCGTTGAGTCCGCGGTTGAGGACACAGCCGGACAGCGGGAGACCGATCGCGCCCTCGCGCACTAGGTCGCGTGCCTTTCGGAAGGTCGGCACGTAGCGGGCGTTCAGGTTCACAAAGAGGCGCACGCCAAGCCCATCGGCTCGCGTCTGGAGGCGGCGGGCGGCTGCGGCCGTTTGAGCCACGGGCTTCTGCACCAGGATAGGCGGGCAGTCGCGGCCCATGCGGTCTAGGATCTCGTCGATCGCTCCTTCGTGCAGCTGCGAGGGTAGTGCGATGTCGATCAGGTCGATACGCTCCGCGCGGCAAGCACCCGCGAGAGCGTCGAGCCCGTCCAACAAATGAGGCTGCGCGCCGGGGGGAAGTGCCTTGCGAGCCCGCTCTATACCAGCCGGGTCGGGGTCCACGAGCGCGGCGACCTCAAGTCCAAGGGACAGGTATGCTGGGAGGTGCGCAAAGGCAGCCACGCCGCCTGCGCCCAGGATTGCGATGCGGCGAGCGGCGAAATCGGCACAATCCTCAGGCATGGGCACCGGCAAGGGTATCGAGGGCAGTGCGATCATGACGCGCCCTTGACGACTGCCCAAGCGCCAGACCTTCCGAGCCGGAACGGAATCTCAGCCGGGTGGCCCAGAGCCTCGCGGATGGCTGCGTGTCGCGCCGGGAAGGCCAGGACCATCAGGTATCCCGCCGAACCCGCCCCAAGCAGCTTAGCACCTAGGGCTCCGGCACGGTGCGCGGCCTCGAGCATCGCGTCGACATGCGGCGGCGAGATGCCGCCTGCGAGTGAGCGCTTGAGCGCCCAATTTCTCTTCATCAGTTCGCCCATCCGGGCGATGTCGATGCGGCTCGTGGCTAGGACGGTCGCCATCTCACGCGCAAGATCGCGCATCTCCAAAAGGCAACCCTGCTTCTCGGCCATACCGTGTGACATCTTTGAGAGTATCTGGCTCGCACGGCGGCGCCCGCGCGTCGCAAGAAGTAGGACATGCGCTTCGAGTCGGGCGGCCTCATTTGGCATGAGGATGACCGGCGTAACGGTCGTCCGGGAGCCGTGGAATTCGATCAGATTGAGACCTCCGAAGGCAGCGGCGTACTGGTCCTGCTTGCCGACTTTGTAGCCCAACCGGTGCCGCTCGATCGCGTAGGCCGTTTCTGCCAGCCAGGCTGGCGTGCCGGTCCGTCCGCGAGTGAGACAACTCAACCCGGCGAGCATGGCAACGGCCAGCGTTCCTGAGGACCCCATACCGGTGCCAAACGGCAGGTCACTCAGAACGGCTAGCTGCAGGGAGCCCTGCGGCCCATGATCGCGCAGAACCTCGCGCAAGATTGCGTTCTGGAGGTCGCCCGGGCGTGCGGCGGTCTCCTCGCCAACAGAGGTGAGCAGATGAATGCCGGTGCCGGCCCGGCCCGTGGCAAGGATCGAAATGCCGATATCGAGCGTGGTCGAGAGCACTGCGCCAACCTGATCTTCGAAGAACTCAGGCAGGTCGGTCCCGCCGCCCACAAAGCTGACACGGTAGGGCGCAAAAGCGGCGAGGACCGAGGCAGGAAAAACCCCGGTTCCGGCACGCGCAGGGCAGGCGACGGGCGACGGTCCGCTCATCGGTCAGACTTCCAGGCACGTCGGCCAGGCCCGATGCCAAGGCTTGCGCAGAGCGGCCCAATACTGCGGATGAGAAAGATTGGCGTTGAGACTGCTGCTCCCCAAAGCAGGCGGCCGATCGAAAGATCATCCAGCCCCGACGCGTGGGCAATGGCCGGGTCCGATCGCAACTGGCCTACTGTTTCCCAATAGCCTACTTGGACGTACAGAAGGTGCGTGAAAAGGGTAAGAGCTAGCAACCAAGGCGAGAGAAGTGCCAGCGAGGCTGCGAGGGCAGTAACGAACATCGCCCCTCGCCACGCCCAAGCGACCTTTCGTCCGGTGCCGCGAAGGCGGAACCACCACCATTGGCGCCACTCAATTTGCAACTGGTGCTTGCGTCGGAAGATCTCAAGGTCGTTCGCGAAGCGGGCTGAACCCCGATACCAGAAGCCCGATTGCCGTATCGTGGCGAACGGGTCTGGCGCGGCCTCGCAAAAGTCGAGCGCCGGCAGTGGAGCTACGTCCTCGCACATGGCGGAGGCGAGGTAGCCGAGGGCGAGATCGTCGGTCTCGCTCTCGGTTGGGAAACCATCGATCCGTATCAAGAAATCGGTCGAGACAAAGCAACCATGTCCGACGCAGTAAGCCAGGTCGCGTAGGCGGTGCGCTTGAACGGCCGAATGATAGCGACGGTAGAGCCCGTATTCGAAGCCAAGGGCCCACCGTGTCTGCGCAATGGCGTCCGCAGTCCTGAACGCTGCCCGGGCCTCGGCGATCGGACCCAGATTTTTACAGTAGCACGAGACCTGCTGGAAGATCGACGGGGCGCCCGCGCTCTGCGCAAGCGCTCGGGCGAAGGCGTCGAATACGCCCGCTTCCGGCGCCGAATCCGCATCGTAGACGGCGATGTAATGTGTCTCACCCTCCGCCAATTCAGCTCTCAGCGTGGTGAAGGCATAGTTAAGTTGCCCCACTTTCCTCTCGCTTTCGCGCGGGGCGACGAGGACACGTATCTTCTCATACCCGAGGCAGCTGTTGATCCGCGCAGCAGCGTCCTTGGCTACGTCCTCGGAGAGCGGGCGCAGCACCTCTGGCAGGAGCGCCCTCGCGCGTGTCGAATCGTCGACAGCAAGGAGCTTAGGGCGATGGTCCGGCGCGACCGCGATCTCTAGGCTGGCGGCGTCCCAGAGGCCCGGCTTGTCCTTGCGCGCGAATCCGCCAACGAGCCGCTCGAAAGCCGCGTCCCGCTCGTCGCGTTCGCGTGCGGTGGTGATCACCCAGATGCGAACATCTTGATGGTCACGCGATAACGCGGCAAAATGATCGAGCGTACCCTCTATTACGGCGGCCTCGCGCAGGACGGGAATCACCACGGTCACGGATGGCATACCGACGTGCGTGCCAGAGTTGGACGATCTGATACTCTCGATAGTTCTGCGACTTTCGCGACGGAGGTCCAGATAGGAAAGCA
>JBCCCX010000165.1:0-7558 GCA_039033275.1 Pseudomonadota bacterium
CGGTGGGGGCCGAGTCTCTCGGTCGATGACGAGACCAGCGTCGGCCTATCCCGATGGACTCGGCCCCCACCGACCAGCGCGCTGCGCGCGACTGCCCACCTCCCCCTGCCCGGGGGAGGGATTTAGGGCGGTGCCGTCTTCTAGAACCGCTCCGCCACGACATCCTCGCCGTCGAGCCGCAGCCCGATCTCGCCGCGCAGGAGCGCCAGCGCGTCTTCGCCGAACAGCTCCCGCCGCCAGCCGCGCAGTGCGGGCACGTCGGCCTTGTCCCCGAAGGCGGCGATCTGGTCGATGTCGCGCGCGCCGGCGACGAGACGCGGCGCGATGCCCTCGACCTCGGTCCTCAGTCGCAGCAGCGTCTTGAGCATCTCCACCCTGGGTCCGAGATTGGGCGGCATGGCGGTCGGCTTGGGGACGTGGGGCGCGTAGTCCTCGGCATTGTCGAGCGCGTCGTTGAGCTTGTCGATCAGGCTCTTGGCGGGCTTGGACCGCTCGAACCCGCGCGGAATGCCCCGCAGCTTGCCCAGCGCGTCCAGCGTGCGGGGTTTCTGCGTGGCCAGATCGTAGAGCGCGTCGTCCTTCAGGACGCGGCGGCGCGGTACGTCGCGCTCGATCGCCTGTTCCTCCCGCCAGGCGGCGGCGGCGCGCAACGCGGCGAGATAGGGTTTGCGCGGGTTGCGCACCTTCAGCCGCTGCCACGCATCTTCTGGGTCGAACGTGTAGAGGCTTTCCTCCATCTGCGGGGCCATCTCCTCCATGACCCAGGGCAGGCGACCCGCATCCTCCAGCTCGTCGACGAGTTCCGGGAACAGGTCGCGCAGATGGGTCACGTCGGCCAACGCGTAGGAGAGTTGCTTGTCGGACAGCGGGCGGCGCGACCAGTCGGTGAATCGCGCGCCCTTGTCGAGATTGATGCCCAGACGCCCCTTGACCAGCCCGCCATAACCGACCGAGTCGCCGAACCCGGCCGCCATGGCCGCGACCTGCGTGTCGAAGATCGGCCCGGGGACCTGCTTGTCGCAGAGCTCGTAGAAAATCTCCATGTCCTGCCGGGCGGCGTGCATGACCTTCACCAGCTGGTCGTCCATCAGCAAATCCACGAAGGGCGACAGGTCGATGCCGTCCGCCAACGGGTCTACGATCACCTCGTCCTCCGGCGTGGCCAGCTGGATCAAGCACAGGATAGAGTAGAAGGTCGTCTCACGCATGAACTCCGTGTCCACGCAGACGAAGTCGTGCGCGGCCGCCGCGTCGCAAAACGCCGCGAGCGCCTCCGTGTCGCGGATGACTGTGATGCTGTCTCGGGAGGTCAAGTGCCGGTCTATGCCGTTCCGTGAGATTGGAAGTGCTTGCGCAGCAAATCGAAAGTCGCCGCCCAGCTCTGGTCGGCGGCGGACTTGTTGTATTTCAGACCCAGCTCGGCATTGTCGGCTTCCGGCACCATAAAGGCATGCTTGGTATTGCCGAAGCTCATCACCGTCCAGTCGCACCCGGCCGCGACCATCTCGTCCTGCACGGCCCGCAAACTGTCCGGGTCGGCCATCGGGTCGTCATAGCCGTGACAGATCAGCACGTCGGCCACGATGTTTTGCTTGGGCAGGTCGGGCGCATCGAGCAGGCCGTGATAGGAGATGGCGGCTTTCAGGTCGAGCCCTGCCCCTTTTCCAGCTCTGGCCATGTCCAGCGTGCACAGCCCGCCGAAGCAAAAGCCCATCGCCGCCATGGCGTCCGCGTCGACCTCGTCCAGCGCGGCTGCGGCGTCGTAGCCTGCCTTCAGGCGGGACAGCAGCGCGGCGCGGTCCTCCTTCAGCGGGCCCATCAGCGCCATCTTGTCGTCCACCGTGTCAGGCGTCACGCCGCCGCCGTAATTGTCCAGCGCCACGCCGACATAGCCATTGGCCGCCATCTGCACGGCGACGCCTTCGGCAAAGTCGTCGCGCCCGCCCCAGGCATGGTTGACCAGTATGCCGGGCCGCGCGCTTGCCACGCTTTCATCGTAGGCCAGCAGGCCCACGCACTGCGTGTCGCCGTCCGCATAGTCGAAAGTGCGTGTGGTGATGGTCATGTCCGGGTCCTTGTCTATTGGCGCACAATGTCGTCTCGCGGGCGTTCGCAGATGCGTTAGCGCGTCCGGCGCGGATGCGCAAAGCCCGGCTTAACCGAAAATTGACTCTATTGGCGCAGCCTTAGGCCGATCACCAATGGAGACGATTATGTCCGCCCGATTTATGATGACTGGTTCTGTCCTCCTGCTCGCCGCCTGCTCGACCGTGCCGAACAACCCGAACTATGAATATTCGTCCAAATACGGCCAGCCCGGAACCGATGTGGTGCAGACGGTCCAAGCCGAACCCATGGCGGCGCCGGCCCCTGCGCCCATGGTCGTGACGGCAGCCCACCCGTACGAGCCCGTATCGCCCACGGCACAGGCGTTCGATGCCGATCGAATGACCGGGACGCCCGGCTACGAGGCCATGATGGCCCAGAACGCCCCCATTCAGAACCCACCCGTTCAGCCCGCGCCGGTTCCGCTCTATGCGGCACCGCAAGCGTCCTCTCAGCCCGCACCTGTCCCGCTCTACGCAGCCCCGCAAACCGCGGCCCCTGCACCGGGCGGCGCGCGGGAAGTGACCTATGACTACGGCCAGAACATGATCGTGAGCGAAACGGGTCGTGCCGTCGCTGCGGCCCCGACGCAGGCCGCGCCCTTGCCCGGCACTGCCGCCAACATTGCGGTCGGCCAGAGCTACGTCGTGCAGCCGGGAGATACGGTCTATTCGCTGTCGCGCCGTCTCTGCGCCCCGATCGGCGAGATCATGACCGCCAATGGGATTGGCGGGAACTTCGCCATCTCCATCGGACAGACTCTGTCGCTGCCCAATTCGCGCTGCTGAAGCGCCCCCCTGCATTGAAAAGACCCTCCCCCGTCCGGAGATGGGGAAGGGCCAAGGATTGCGCCGCTGGGAGGGGTCGAAGCGGCGCGACCCGATGCCTGATGCCTAGAGCTTGGCGCTCACCGTAAAACGCACGTTCCGGCCCGGCAGGGGCAGGTCGTCCTTCAGGAAGGATGTGTGCTGGCGGGCCTCTTCGTCGAAGACATTGTCCACACCGACGGCGAATGTGACGCTGTCCCCGAAGTCGTAGGCCGTGAACAAGTTGACCAGCGTGTAGCCCTCGGTCGGCCGTTCGAACGGCGCCACGTCGGTCTGATCGTCCGCCCAGTCCACTTCGGCGCGCAGGCGCAAGCCCGCCGCCTGGGCTTCGATACCGGCCAGCACGGAGAGAGGCGGAATGCGCGGCAGGTTCGACGTGTCGGTTTCAGCCTCCACATATTCCGCCAGTGCGTCCGCGCTCACCGTCCAGCGTCCGGCCGTGAACAGGTCCATCTCGCCCAACGCCTCGATCCCGTAGAACTCCGCATCTTCGGCGAGGAACTGAAAGACGGGCAATTCGTCCTCTTCCGCGCCGGTCTCGCGCTCGTAGATGTAGTCGTCATAGCTCGTGTAGAACAGGTTGACCGTGATGGCGTGACCGTCGCCGCGGTGGCGCAGGGCGACTTCCGCGCCAGTCGCTGTTTCCTTGCCCAAATTGGGATCGCCGATCTCGAACGCGTTGGTCGCCAGGTGCGGCCCGTTGGAGAACAACTCTTCCGTCGCCGGCGCGCGCTCGGTGCGGAAAATCGTACCGCCGATCTTCATGCTGTCGGTCAGGTGCGTATCGGCCCCGGCGCTGACGCTCAGCGCCGTGAAATCGCGCGTGGCGCCCGTGACGCTGTTGTCGTGCTCGGTCTGCTCGATCCGGGCCGAACCTTCCACGTGCCAGTCCGGCGTATCGTAGCGGTGGAAGGTGTAGGCGGCATATTGCGTCGTGTCCGTTGGCGGCACGAAGGCTTCCTCGCCGATGGCGGAGAAGTCGCGCGTGCGGATCTGCCCGCCATAGGCGGCCGACCAAGCCCCTTGCTGGCGCTGCACGAGTTCCAGCCGGGCTTCCAGCCCTTCATTGGAGAAGACCGTGCCGGTTTCCGCGCCCTCGAACTCGGTATGCTCGTAGTCGGCATAGCCGCCGAAGAATTGCAGGCGCTCGAACACACCGTCCAGCTCCAGTGCGGCATTCACGTCCAGGCGGGTCTGCTCCAGATTGATGGCGACATCCTCTTCCTCGCCTTCCTCATGTTCGTGATCCTCGTCATGATCATCCTCGCCATGGTCTTCGTCATGGTCCTCATCCTCGTCTCCATGAGCATGTTCGTGGCCGCCGGGGATGCCGTAGTCGGACTCGAAGCGGTGCAGCGACGCGCCGAAGAAGCCCCGCTCCCCGATCCAGGACAGGCCGACCGTGCCGGATCGCGTTTCCACGAAGCTGTTGGGCAGGCGGTCGCGGATCTCCTCCTCATCCTCATGGTCGTGATCGTCGTCATGGTGCTCGTCGTGATCCTCATCGTCATGGTCGTGCTCCTCCTCTTCCTCGGCGCGCAATGCCGCGCTCTCGGCGAAGCCGGGGATACGGAAGTCGCCCGCATCGCGGAACGCGCCGTCCAGATGCAGGACGAGGTTGCCGCCGATGGCCTGATCGATGGCACCGGCCGCTTCGAAGCCGTTATCCACGCTGGTCGCGCTCATGCGCAGGTCGATCTCGCGCCCATCTTCCGGCATCTCGTCTGGAATGCGCCCGTCGATGACGTTGACCACGCCGCCCGCGCCGGAGCTGCCGTAGCGCAGGATGGAGGCGCCGCGCAGCACTTCGATCCGCTCGGCCTGGGCCGGTTCGACCGACACGGCGTGGTCGGGCGAGTTGGACGAGGCGTCGATGGAACCGATCCCGTTGGCCAGCACACGCACACGGTCGCCGCCTTGGCCCCGGATGATCGGCCGGGACGCGCCCGCACCGAAGAAGGTGGACGACACGCCCGGCTCGGCCTTGAGCGTTTCGCCCAGCGTGGCGGACAGGCGGCGCTCCAGCTCGTCGCCGGACAGGACCGACACGCCCGTCAGGATCTCGTCGGCGGGCAGGATAAGCGGCGAGCCGGTGACGATGATCTCGTCCTCATGGTCGTGATTGTCGTGCGGGATGTCGGTGGTCTGGGCGTAGACGTTGCCGACGATCAGGGACAGGCTCGCGACGGAGCCGAGGAGAAGTTTGGGCATGGTTTTGGGTGGACTTTGCGAATGCAGTGGAGAAGCCCGCAACCCCTGCGGAAGCGGATCTTGCAACGTTACTTAATCACATTACAGGGGAGAGGCAACACCGTATTGGGATTGCAGGTGCGTCTGGTCCATCCGGGAGGTGGGCTCGTTCGACCGCTTTCAGACCGATGCCTTCAGACCATGACTCTGGGATTCATGATGCCGTCCGGATCCAGGGCCGTTTTCACGCGGCGCAGCAGGTCCATTTTCACCGGATCGGCACGCCGCGCCAACGTCTCGCGTTTCATGATGCCGATACCGTGTTCGGCACTGATCGAGCCGCCGAGATCGTCCACAATGTCGAACACCGCCTCGCTCACATCGTCCCATCGCGACAGGAAGGCGGCCCGGTCCGACCCTTCGGGCTGCGCAATATTATAGTGGATATTGCCGTCGCCGAAATGACCGAAGCCGACCGGACGGCAGCCCGGCACGATGCGGGTCATGGCCGCGTCGGCGCGCGCGAAGAAGTCCGGAATGCGGTCGATCGGTACGGTGATGTCCTGCTTGATCGACCCGCCGAGGAACTTCTGGCCCGCGCTCATATGTTCCCGGATCGAGCCCAGGCTCCTTAATTGCGTCTCGCTCTGCGCCAGCACGGCATCGCGCACCAGCCCGGCCTCCATTGCGTCTTCCAGCAAGGCCATGACCAGCGCCTCGCCCGCCTCTTCGCTCTCCACCTCGAAATCCGCCAGCACATACCAGGGATGGGCGTCGGGAAAGGGATCGCGCTCATTCTTGAAATTGTCGACCACCGCGGAAAAGCCGATGCGGGGGATGACCTCGAACATGGCGAGGTTTGGCCCGCGCAGCCGGGTCAGCAGGCTGACCGCATCCTCCACCGACGCCACGCCCAGCATGACGCGCGACACATGGCCGGGCAGGGGGAAGAGCTTCAGCGTGGCCGCCGTGATGATGCCCAGCGTGCCTTCCGCGCCCAGAAACAGGCGCGACAGGTCATAGCCCGTATTGTCCTTGCGCAGGGAGGTGAGGCCGTCGAACAATTGGCCATCGGCCAGCACGGCTTCGACCCCGAAGACCAGGTCCTTGGTCGTGCCGTATTTCAGCACGTGATTGCCACCCGCATTGGTCGACAGCACCCCGCCCACCGTGCAGCTACCTTCGGAGGACAGGGTGAGCGGGAACTTGCGATCCACGCCGGCGGCGGCTTCGTGGACCATGTGGAGCGTCGCGCCGGCCTCTACCGTGATGGCGTTCGCGACCGGGTTGACCTCTCTCACGCGGTTCATTCGGCGCAAGCTGATCAGCACTTCGCCTTGCGGCGTCTGTCCGCCGACCAGGCCCGTATTCCCGCCCTGTGGCACGAGCGGCAGGCCGTGTTCGGCGCAGACCTTCACGGCCGCCGCCACTTCCGCCGTGGAGCCGGGCGTCAGCAGGATCGGCGTCTTGCCGAAATATTTGTCCCGCCATTCCGTCAGGTGCGGCGCGATGATGTCCGCATCCTGCGTCCAGGCGCGGGCGGGCAGGGCGGCTTTCAGCGCGTCTATGCCGGGTGAGTCCATGCGGGGGTTCCTAGCGGCCGAGCGCGGCGCGGCGCAACCGGTCGTTGATGGCGGCTCCGAGGCCATGATCCGGGACCGGGGCGACGGCCAGCCGCACGCCCGGTCCGTCCAGCTCCCGCAGCAAGCGGTAGAGGTTGCGGGCCGCCTCTTCCAGGTCGCCCGTGGCCGTCAGGGTCGGCTCGCCGTGGCCGGGGCCGAAGCCGATCAACGTCTCGCCGTCCCGCGCCTCGCGGGCGTTCAGCCGCAGTGCGGCCTGCGGGGCATAGTGCCGGGCCATCATGCCCGGCGAGGCGAGGGGCCCGGACGGGTCCGGTCGGCCCAAGAGGCCCGTGATCTCCGCCAGCGCGTCCTCCGCCACGGCGCCGCTGCGCAAGAGGGTGGCCCCATTCGCATCGACGCGGATGACGGTTGATTCCACGCCCAGGCGGCAAGGGCCCTCATCCACGATCAGGGCAATGCGCCCGCCCAGATCGGCGGCCACATGGGCGGCGGTGGTCGGGCTGACATGACCCGACAGGTTCGCGCTCGGCATGACCAGCGGCCCGGTCCAGCCGGCTGCCGCCAACCCGTCGCGCCAGCGCGCATCCGGACAGCGCAGCGCGATCGTGTCGAGCCCGGCCGTAGCCACCGATGACAGGTCGCTGTCCCGCCTCGGCAGCACCAGCGTCAGCGGGCCGGGCCAGAACCGGTCCATGAGAGCGGATGCCATGAGGTTGGGTTGCGCATAGGCGGCCGCTTCGGAGGGTCGTGCCAAAGCTCCCCTGTAGGCACCACCGGCGTGTCGCGGGGCAGAGGAACAGAAGGCCCGCGCAAGCGGCATCCTCATTCCCTGCAGCATGAAAACTGTGCACA